>CAMLFP010000078.1 GCA_946479335.1 uncultured Archangium sp. | reverse complement strand
ACAGCGCCCCGCGCGCCGCGAATGGTCGCCCCCCGAGCGCCCGACGGTGGTGCCCCTGGTGCGCACCGCGGCGCAGCTCGAAGCGGTCATCGCGAGTGGCCTCCAGGAGGTCGAGCTCGACTGGATGGAGCTCCTCGGCCTGGAGAAGGCCGTACGGCGCGCGCGCGAAGCCGGCCTGCGCGTGGTCATCGCCACCACGCGGGTGCAGAAGCCGGGAGAAGACGGCGTCGATCGCCGCTTCGAGAAGCTGGCGCCCGACGGCATCCTCGTGCGGCACTGGGGAGGCCTCGTGCACTTCTCGCGCGACGCCTCGGCGACGCAGGTGCACGGCGACTTCTCGCTCAACGTCACCAACTCCGTCACCGCGCGGCACCTGCTGGCGCTGGGCTGCGACACGCTCACCGCCGCGCACGATCTCGACGAGGCGCAGCTCTTTGCGCTGCTGGCCGGCGTGCCTGCGGAGCGCCTCACCGTCACCGTGCACCACCACATCGCGACGTTCCACACCGAGCACTGCGTCTACGCGCACGCGCTCTCGCGGGGCCGCGACTTCCGCACCTGCGGGCGCCCCTGCGAGTCGTCGAAGGTGGCGCTGCGCGACCGCGAAGGGCGCGAGCACCCGGTGGTGGTCGACATCGGCTGCCGCAACACCGTCTTCAACGCCCAGGCGCAGAGCGCCGCGTCGGCGGTGCCGAGGCTGCTGCGCGCCGGCGTGAAGCGCTTCCGCGTGGAGTTCGTGTGGGAAGACCAGGCCGTCGCGACCGCGGTGCTGGGCGCGTGGGTGCAGCTGGTCGCCGGAGAGACCTCGCCGCAGGCGTTGGTGAAGGCCATCTCCGCGCACGAGCAGTTCGGCGTCACCGCCGGAACCATGCGAACCTTGGCGCATGAGTCTTGAAGCGCTCCGCGCGCAACTCGATGACGTCGACGCCCAGCTGATTGAAACGCTCGCCCGCCGCGCCGCGGTGGTTGAGGAGATCTGGCGGTGGAAGCAGGCCCACGCGGTGCCGCGCCTCGACGAGCGCCGTGAAGCGCAGGTCCGCGCGCGGCTGCTGGCGCAGGCCGAAGCCCTCGGCCTCCAGCGCGACGCGGTGAGCGCCATCCTCGAGCGGGTGATCGGCGTCGCGCTCCGCTGAACCGGAACCCCTGAAAAACAAAACCCCTCCGGTGCGCGAAGCACCGGAGGGGCCGAAGATCTCCGAAGCCGAAAGGGCTTAGTAGATGCCCTTCATCGTCGGGTCGGCGAGGCCGTAGTCCTTCATCGCCTGGCGCATGAAGAACGGCACCTCCGCGTAGTTGTCGAGCGTCACGCAGGCGCGGTTGGCGCTGCAGGTGCACTCGGTGTTGTCGGTGGCGTTGCAGTGCGGCAGCGTGGTGCCGAAGCCGTTCGCGTCGATGGCCGAGATGTTGGGGTCGTACTTCACGCGAACCTGACCGTCATACAGCTTCGGCTTGTACCAGTCGGGCTGGCCGTCGTTGTCGAGGTCGTCACCGTCCTCGACCTCGTAGGCGTCCTTCATCAGGCCGTTGGCGTACTCGAGCATGCGCGCCGCGATGCCCTTCTGCACGGTCTTCCCGAAGATGGTCTCCTTGCCGTAGGTGCGCGCGATGTAGACCTTGCCGTTGGGCAGGTGCAGCTCGATGCGGTTCGCGAAGCCGGGGTCGGTGTCAGACCCGAGTTCCCAGATGCCCATCTGCGCCAGCCACTTCTGCTTCGCGTTCTCCGGCAGGTACTCCATCGTCATCGCGATCAGGAACTTCTGGGTCTCCCAGCCGATCTGCGGGTCGACCGCCGCGGTGTTGGCCGGCGTCGAGCCGCACACCAGCGAGTCGACGCTGGGGAAGCAGAACTCGGGGTTCGCCTTCCACCACGAGGTCCACGCCACGCCCGCCGACGGGTAGCCGTCGTTGTCGAGCAGCGGCTTGCCGGAGGTGGCGGCCGCGACGCGCGGGCCCTTGATGAAGTCGTCGCCCGTCAGGTTGTTGCCCAGCCAGCGGCGGAACCCATCGGGGAAGACGTCGGCCATCGACACCGAGCGGTAGCGCGCGTCGACGAAGTCGGGGAGGGTCGCCGAGATGAAGTTGTCTTCCGACTCCGTCATCATCAGCGGCACCCACGCCTTGTCGTAGTAGCTGCCGGCGTTCATCGTGTACTCGCTGTCGTAGTCACCGTTGGTGGTCGACAGCGTGTTCTCCACGAGGCGGCCGCCGAAGGTCACGTTGCGGAAGTAGCCCGACGCCCCGTTGGGGATGCTGACGTCGGTCACGTCGTAGTTGGCCAGCGTGCTGTGCGAGCGCAGAACGCCGTCGACCAGCTGGTGCGGGCCGGGCTCCGGGCGCGCCGTCTGCCGCGCGAAGTGATCGAACGCGAGACCCGCCGCGAGGTAGCTGTCAGCGAACTCATCGCCGATGAAGAACGCCCACAGCGACTCGAACTCGTAGCCGGAGTTCGCCGAGAAGTCGCGGTACAGGTTCGCGTAGAGCCCGAGGCCCTTCGCGGCGTCACGCATCTTCTCGTTGTAGCGCTCCTTGGTGCGGTTCGACGACGAGCGCACCGAGAACGTGTTCCGGTTGCGGCGGTAGTTGTCGAAGATGTGGTTCATCTCCTGCGTGGTGATCAGGAAGTCGAACAGCTCGTACGCGTCGCCACCGTTGTCATGGCGGAACACCGAGAGGTTGCCGGTGTCAGCCCAGTTGTCGCTGGCGAACCCGTAGGGGAAGCGCACGCGGTTGTACGGGTCGACCACGCTGACGGCGTCCTGCGAGGTGCCCTGCGCCTCCGTCGGCTCGTGCAGCGAGCGCCAGTTGATGTAATCGACGGGGATCTGGCGGCAGTGCGTGTACGTCGCGCCGGCCTTCACGATCAGACCGTCGAGCACCGGGTGCCACGTGCCCATGGTCTCCTCGTTCCACGTCGCCGGCTTGTAGATGGTCGGGTCGGCCACCTCGGTGCAGTCACGCACCAGCTTGTAGTTCTGCTGGAGCGCCGAGTAGTGGAGGCGCACTTCGTTGCCCGGCGTGCCCACCTGGTACTGGATACCGGTGATGCCGCCGAAGTTGTCGAGCTGGCCGATGAGGCCGGCCGCGAGGCCGGAGCCCGCGAACATCGTGGGGTCGGTCACCACCGAGGTGACGTCGGCGTAGAACATGCGCGCCGCGGCGAAGTCGTACGCGCCGAGGCCCATCATGTCTTGCGTGGTCTCACCCGGGTAGTCCATCACCGTCGACTGCATGAACATCGGCAGCAGGTTGGTGTGCTCGATCTCGTTCATCGGGTCCTGCCAACGGCCACCGACGCAGGCGCCCGTGGGGTCGACACCGGTGCACAGCGGCGCGGTGCCGTCGTTGGTGCGCAGCTGCCAGTACTGCGGGCGGTAGTTGATGGGGTCGGCCGAGCTCACGAAGTTGTGGCGCAGGCCCATGGAGTGGCCCATCTCGTGCGCCAGCACCGCGTAGTTGTACTTGTACGCGACGTACTTGCGCATCTTCTCGGCGCGCGCGTTCTGGGTGACCTTGTCGTCGGCGGGGTTGAAGGCGCCGAACTTCGCCTCGAGGAGGTCGGACACGTCGGCCGTGGCCAGCGGGGCCGGGGCCTCGTTGAGCACGCACGAGCCGCGCTCGGCGTAGGCCAGCTCGCGGCGGCGCTTCATCTCACGGTCGATGTTGGGGTTGGCGCCGCGCAGCGGGGAGGCCATCGCCAGGCGCAGGTTCTCCGGCAGCGCCGCGTTGGCGCCGCGCAGACCCGCGAGCTCCATCATCGCCGGGGTGGTCAGCGCCGCCTCGGTGGTGGTGTTGAGCGCGCGCACGCGGCGGGCGTTGTGCGCCGGGGCGCTGGTGGCCGGGGCCCGCGCGTCGAAGCGCACCGACTTCATCTTCGCCACGAGCTGCTTGCTCTGCGCGCGGATGGAGCTGGTGCGGTAGTTCGCGAGGCCCGACTTGAAGTCCTGCAGGGTGCCCTTGAAGCCGATCGACTTGGCGATGAGCTCGAGGCGCTGATCGTCGCTCAGCAGGGGCTGGGCGCCGCCGCGCGAGGCGTTGCGCGCCGCCGCCGCCCAGTCACGCACGTAGGTGCCTTCGGTGACGTCGGCGGTGGTCAGCTCGCCCTTGATGTAGCGCGCGGTGTCGATGAGCTGCTGGCTGGCGAGGTCGGTGACGTGCGACCACACGTTGATGCTGGCGACGATCTTCTCGCCGGAGGTCGGGTCATCGGCGTCGACCATGATGCCCCACGGCGACGGCGTCTGCGGCGCGGTGATGACGTTCACGGTGTTGTAGCGGAGGTCGCCGTTGCGGGCCGACACCGCCGCCTTGCAGGCCTGCGCGGTGGCGGAGTCGCGATCGCCCGCGAGGCGCGCCGCGAAGCAGTCGAGCGCCGAGATGTCGGCGGGGAGACGGGGCGACGGGCACGCGGCCGGGTCACCGGCCTCCACGGGGCTGTGGCAGAGCACGAGCATCTCGGGCTGCTTGGCGAACGCGATGAGCGCCGCGTCGAGGCCGCGCTGCTGGCCCAGCGAGTCGGCGAGCGCTTCGCAGTTCGTGGCGCCGGCGCTCAGCAGGCCCTCACGGCAGTCGTCGACCTCCTTGGCGAGGGCGATGACCTGGTCGTTGTCGTCCTGCTGGCCGAAGTACATGGGGAAGCGCTCCTGGCAGTTGCCCGCCTGGGTGCGCACGCACTCGGCGTAGCGCGCCGACTGCACGGCCACGCGCAGCGCGACGTCCCACTCGTGGGCGGCGGCGCGGGTGCTGTCGAAGTAGTCGGGGTTGCTGCCGTCGCCGTAGAACCATACCACCGGCTTCGACTTGCGCTGGGCGTAGGGCAGGGTGCACTTCTGCTTGAAGGTGTCGCACACCGAGCCCGCGCCGACGCTGGCGCACTCGTCATCGGTGCCGTCGCCGTTCTCGTCGCGGTGCGGGTCCTTGCCCGCGGGGGTGGTGGAGTCGGTGAAGCACTCCACGGCGCCCGTCATCTTCGCGGGGTCGCTGTAGTAGTGGCTGCGCTCCCAGAGGTTGTAGCGGCTGATGAAGCGGTGCCACTGCGTGTCGGTCATGCCGTAGTTGCGCGCGTAGCCCTTGCGGTCGGTGGTGAACGCGCCGAACGCCTGGAAACGGCGGCCGTCCCAGTCGGCGGGCTCGTAGTCGTTGTCGGTGACCTTCTTGAACGACTGGCGAATGGTCAGCTCGATGGGGCTGCACTGCGTGGTGGGCGCGGTGCCGCCGCCCACGTCGGCGTCGAGGAAGCACGCGGGGTAGCTGTTGACGCCATCCCACCCGAGGTACGAGAGGTCGATCACGCCGGGCTTGGCGAAGGCCTTGTTGGTGATGTCGAGGTAGCCGTTCGCCACGTCGATGTGCGGCGCGTCTTCAGCGTTGGGGTCGGTGATGTCGTAGGCCATCGGCTCGTAGGTGATGCCGCCGATGACGCCGATCATGCTCAACGTGTCGTAGTCGTAGTTGTCGGTCGAGAGGTTCTTCGACCAGTCGACGCGGATGTACTGGCGCTTGTTCCACGGGCGGTCAGTCGTGTTCTCGAGGATGACGTTGGTCTGCTCGCCGGTGTTGGGGTTGTAGTCACGGGCGATGTCGAAGTGCCGGGTGATGGGGTACGCGGCGACCACGATGCCGTCTTGCGTGGCCTTGCTGATGCCCTTGCCGTCGGAGTCGGCGATGCGCTCATACGCCAGGCGGCCGATGAGCATGGTCTCGGTGACCTCCCAC
The DNA here is from genome assembly GCA_946479335.1 of uncultured Archangium sp. Next base: position 11,546 of record CAMLFP010000078.1, on the reverse strand, counting down.
TTCACGCGCGAGACCTGCTGCGCGTAGGTGGAGGTGAAGAGGCCGTCTTGCCCAGCGCCGTAGCCGACGTCGACCAGCGTGCCGCGGCTGTAGAACTCCGGGTCGTCCTGCACGCCTTCGTAGTCCTGCCCGACGAAGAACGACTTGTCGTAGTAGTTGGGCTGGACGCGGTTGATGACACCTTCGGGCTTTGCGCAGGCCGCGAAGACCAGCGCCGCAGCCAGCGCGACGTGGTGAACGGTGAAACGACTCATGACTTCTCCTTGGGCTTGACGTTGCGGATGAAGGATTCGATGTCGACCGACATGTCGATGGACACCACGGTGCTGCGGTTGAAGATGGGGAAGCGGTAGCGGCCCTGCGTGTCGAGCTGCGAATCGAAGCTGAACGCGCCGAGCGTGAAGCCCACGGTGTCCCACGCCTGGTAGGTCACCGAGACGCTGGCGCCCCAGAAGTTGCGCCACTGCGGGCCGGTGGTGTCGGTGTGGAGGCTCAGCTCAGGCACCGGCTGACCGTTCTGATCGGTCGTGGCCTGCGAGAGCTTCGGCAGGTAGGCGTACTGCATGTAGAAGCCCAGGTAGACCGTCACGCGCTCGTGCGGGAGGAACACGATGCTCGGGCCGTGGAAGAAGTCGAACTGCGACGCGCGGGTGCCGGTGCTGGTGATCGACGGGCAGTCGACGTCGGCGTTCGCCGTGCCGGTGCCACACGCGGTGATGCTCGGCCCCTGGTTCTGCGCCGTCTGGAAGCGGTTGAAGCGGTAGGTGAAGCGCGTGCCGTACCCGAGGATCAGCCCCGACATCACCGGGAAGGCGCGCGAGAGGTTGAGGCCCGGGCCGATGTTCATGATGCGGCCCACCGCCTGCGAGCCCTTGGAGGTCGGCAGCGCGAAGCGCAGCGAGCCCGACATCTTGATACCGGTGTTCGGCTCCTTCCACCCGGCCCACGCGGCGTCGAGCCACAGGTCAGACGGCTCGAACTCGTTCTTGTACGTCGTGGTGTCGGAGAGCGTGAACTCCTGGCTCAAGAAGAAGCGGCCGCCGATGTAGAACTGATCGTTGAAGTGCCACTCCGGCATGATGCCGAGGCGGTGCCCCACGTACGGGTTGTACATGTACACGCCGCGCGGGGCGTCGGGGGAGGTCGGCGCGCCGGGCTCCACGTAGTCGGGCGTGAAGGTCAGCGCCGAGGCCGCGATGCCGTAGCTGATCTGCGAGCCGCGCCACGGCACCTTGTCGTTGGCAGCGGAGCCTTCTGCCTTACCGATGGAAGGGACGGCCTGCGCCGCTGCCAGTGAGCTAACGCCGACCGTGAGGATCGCGGCGCAGCGACGGCCGAATGTCGCAATGGAGTGGCGGAATCGTGAACCGGAACGCATTGGGGCGCGCCTAAGAGCACGAAGCGTGCCGGGTGGGCCAGTGTGTTCTTCGTGATTCTCGACTGTTGAGAACGAAAAAATGCCCCGCGACGGTGACGCTCAACGCGCGCAGCGAAAGCCGACGTTGTTGTACGCGGCGTCGGGCTTCGTCTTGCCGCGCGCGAAGAGGCCATAGCCCGCGCACGCCTTCTGGCTGCACCACCAGGAGCCGCCGCGCGTGACCTTCAGCGTGCCGTCGCTCGGGCCGCGCGGGTCGGTGACGCCGGCGGCATCGCGCGCGTAGGTGTCGGCGGCGTACCAGTCGGCGGTGTACTGCCAGACGTTGCCCACCGGATCATAAAGGCCGAACGCGTTGGGCGGGAACGCGCGCACCGGGGAGAGATAGAGGTAGCCGTCTTTGCGCTCGTTCTTCGTGTGCCAGCCCTGCCAGTAGTTGAGGCCCGGCTTCCCGTTGTCGCGCGTCGGGAAGTCACCCCAGGGGAAGCGCGTCGTGGCGCCCGCGCGCATCGCGAACTCCCACTCGGCCTCCGTCGGGAGCCGCCGCTGCTGCCACGCGCAGTACGCCGCGGCGTCGCGCCAGCTCACCATCGTCACCGGCCAGTCGTCGGCGATGACCAGCTCCGGGTGCGCGGGGCCGAACGGGTGCCGCCAGGTCGCGCCCTTCACCGGCTGCCACTCCCATTCCTTCAGACCCTCGACGGCGACCATGCCGAAGCCGGCGCGCTCCGCCGAGGTCTGGAAGTGCGTGGCCTCGACGAAGGCGCGGAAGTCGGCGGTGGTGACCAGCGTCTCCTCAATCTCGAACGCGCGGAGTCGCACCGTGTGCGGCGGCTTCTCGTCGTCGTGCGCGGTGAGCTCGCGGCCCATCACGAACGACCCGCCGTCGAGGCTCACCAACGGCGCGGCGGCGAGCACCAGCGCGAGGAGGCTCACAGCCGGGGCCGCCGCTTGTGCCCGGAGCGCGGGTGCTTCTGCGCGTACATCGCGTGGAGCCGCTGCTGGTTGACGTGCGTGTAGATCTGCGTGGTCGAGAGGTCAGCGTGGCCGAGCATGGCCTGCACCGCGCGCAGGTCGGCGCCGCGCTCCACGAGGTGGGTGGCGAAGGAGTGCCGCAGCATGTGCGGAGAGATCGGCTTGGCGATGCCCACCCCGCGCGCGTAGCGGCGCAGCAGCTTCCAGAAGCCCATGCGCGTGAAGCCCTTCCTGCGCGGGGTGATGAAGAGCGCGCGGGCGTCGGCGCCGAGCAGCATCGCGGGGCGCGCCTCCATCCACAGCTTGAGCGACTCGATGGCGCGCTTCCCGAGGGGGATGATGCGCTCCTTGCGGCCCTTGCCCATCGTCACCACGAAGCCGTCGGTGAGGTTGACGTCGTTGACGGTGAGCGAGACCAGCTCGCTGACGCGGAGGCCGGTCGCGTAGAGCGTCTCGATCATCGCGCGATCTCTCACGCCGACGATCTTCGTGGTGTCGGGCGCGGCGAGCAGGTCTTCCACCTCTTCGAGCGAGAGGAAGACGGGGAGCTTCCGCGCGTGCTTCGGGGTGTCGAGATCGGCGGTGGGGTCGGCGGGCGCCAGCTTCTCGTCTTCGAGGAAGCGGTGAAACGAGCGGAGCGAGGCGAGGTGGCGGGCGCGGCTCCGCGGCGAGAGGCGCTTGCCGAGGAAGGCGAGGTACTCGAGGACGTCGTCGCGGGTGACGGCCTCGGCCTGCTTCTGTTGTTTGGCCAGCCACTCGAGGTAGCCGGCGAGGTCGGTGGCGTAGGCGTCGACGGTCTTGGGCGCGAGGTTCCGTTCGGCGCGCAGGTACGCGACGAAGAGGTCGAGCAGCGCCGACTGCACCCTCAGGTCTCCATCATCAAGATGCCCTTGCCCTGACGGAGCACCTCGAGCTGATCATCGATGAGCGAGACCACGGTCGAGGCTTCGGCCATCTGCACGCCGCCGTCGAGGATCAGGTCGAGCCGGTTGCCGAGCTCCTCCTTGATCGCCTTGGCGTCGATGAGGGCGTTGCCGTCCATATCGGTGGCGGAGGTGGTGACGATGGGGCGCCCCAGCTTCGCGGCGATGGCGAGCATCAGCGGCGCCTGCGGCACGCGGATACCGACCTGCTTCTGTTTGCTCTGCATCATGTCGGGCACGAGCCTGGTGGCCTCGAGCACGAAGGTGAACGGCCCGGGGGTGAGCTGCTTCATGGTGCGGTACGCGAAGTTCGACACCTTGGCGTAGCGGGCGACGTCGGAGAGGTCGGGGCAGAGGAAGGCGAGCGGCTTCTTGCGGTCGCGGTTCTTGACGCCGTAGAGGCGGTCGATGGCCTTCTTCGAGAAGAGGTCGCAGCCGATGCCGTAATACGTGTCGGTGGGGTAGGCGATGAGGCCACCGTCTTCGAGCACCTTCGCGGCGCGCTCGACGGCGCGCGGCTGGGGGTGAACGGGGTCGACCTCGAGAATGGGAGCGGACGCCATGGGTGGGCGCGCTGTAGCCAAAAGCGCCGCGCAAGTCAGGTTGAAGTCGTTGACGCGTCGGCGGTTCTGGGTAAAGAGCGCCGCGCAGTTCGCGGTGGTAGCTCAGTTGGTAGAGCACAAGCTTCCCAAGCTTGGGGTCGAGGGTTCGAATCCCTTCCGCCGCTCTGATGTTGTTGACACAGCGACACGGCATGACGTACTAGCCGCGCCGCTTCGCAGGTCGGCCCTGTCGTCTAGTGGCCTAGGACGGTGCCCTCTCACGGCATAAACCGGGGTTCGAATCCCCGCAGGGTCAAACGAGGTAGTGAGAACAGAGGCTCCGGGGGAAACCCCGGGGCCTCTGGTGTTTTCAGCGCCAACCGTAGAGCGACAAGAGCGCGCGGAGCTGCGCGGCGCACTTCTCGGGTTCGTCGGTGATGGCGCGCCAGGTCCACCTGATGACGACGAGGCCCTTCATGGTCAGCGCGTTGTGGCGGGCGCGTTCGCGTTCGAAGGCGTCGAGGGTGGCGTGCCAGGCGAAGCCGTCGGCCTCGAGGACGATGGGCGTGCTGGGGAAGAAGAAGTCGAGCCTCCGCAGTCGGCCGCCGGCCATGACGGGGCGCTGCTTCATGGGTCGCGGGAGGCCTTCGCTGTCGAGGAGCTCGTAGATCCGGAGCTCGAGTTCGCTCTCGGTGGGGCCGTCGCCGCCCTCGTATTCGCGCACCAGCGAGCGCAGCAGCTCGACGCCGCGGGTGTGTGGAGAGCGCTCGACGAGCCGGGAGAGCTGTTCGGCGGTGGTCCAGCGGCGGCGCATGGCTTCGTCGACGCAGGCGCGGGTGGTGAGGGGGTCGCAGGTGCCGGCGAGGTCGAGCAGCGTGCGGAGGCGGGAGGTGACGCGCAGGCCGCGGAGGAGGACGACGTCGGCACCCGGGAGCAAGAGGACCTGGTGAACGCGGAACTTCGTCGGCTGTCGGGTATGCGAGGTGGTGGTGACCTCTGGAGGTGCGCCTTCGAATCGTGAGAAGCCCCAGAGGCCAGCGGCGGCGCCGTGTGAGAGGGCGCCCGCGGTGCCGGCCCAGAGTGCCGCGGTGTGGAGCTGCTGAAGCCACGTGTTGGGTGTGCCCTGCAGGCGATACACACGAGGGCAGACGCGCTGCCATTGGCCGGAGCGTACCCGTCTCTCAATCTGGTCCGGGCTCAGGCCGCACGCGATCGCCTGCGCGCGAGAGAGGAGCCCATGTTGTCGCGCCGCAACTTCCCCGAATTCGCCGCCCATCGCCGACCTCCGGGCGGAGGCTCTATCAGCCACCTCCGACAAGCGATGGCGTCTCGGCCGTACGTCCTCGAAATTCCGCGCAATCCGCGGGTTTTCGAGGAGTCATTCTCAAGCTTGATGGAGTGGGTGGCGTGCCGAGGGCCCGGTGGGGTCTCGCTGGGACCAGACACTGCACCGCGCGCCCCTCAAGGCGTGGTGACGCGGGCCTCGTACTCGCGGAGAGGCACGTCACCGGCGCGAGCCTGCGCGCGGAGGGTCTTCGTGGCGTCGCGCAGTGTTTCGGCGGGCTGCGCCCTCAAGTCGATGACGTTGAGGGCGACGCCGCGCCAGTCGAGGGCGAGCAGCAGCGAGAGTGACGCGGCGCCGAGCGCGAGCCAGGGGGCGAGCAGGGCCCCGGGTGACTTGCGCTCGACCGGGAGCAGCCGGGCGGGCGCCTCTGCGGCGACGCTGGTGAAGCGCGCGAGCGCGAACAGCGCGAGGTTGCCGACGGCGAAGGTGAGGAGCGGCAGGCGCCAGTCGAGCTCCGCGTCGTCGTGCTTGTCGCTCAGGAAATAGAGCACGCTGGAGACGGTGTTGTTCGCGAGGTGCGCGCCGATGGCGGGCCAGATCGAGCGCGCGCGCCACGCGAGGAGCCCGAAGAGCACGCCGAGCTCGAACCGCGCGAGGAAGCCGACGGGGTCCATGTGGAAGGCGCTGAACACCACGGCGGTCACCACGATGCCGCGGGGCGCTTCGGCGAACGACCGCTGCAGGAAGCCGCGAAAGAAGATCTCCTCGCACACCGGCGCGGCGAGGGTCGCGCCGGCGACCACGATGAGCACCTCGAGCTGCGAGTGGCGCTCGAAGATGCGCGCGCTGTCGAAGAGCTCGACCAGCCGCTTCGGGAAGATGGCCTGCGCGAGCGCCATGAGGGGGATGGCCCAAGCGAGGTAGTTGGCGGTGCCGTACGCGGCGCCGAGCGCGAAGCTGCGGCCCTCGAAGCGCTCCAACCCGAGCGCGGCGCGCGCGGAGACGCCGGTGAGCTGCCAGCCGATGACGGCGAGGCCGGCGAAGAAGAGCACCTCCGAGGCCCACAGGCCCCACGCGAGGTGGAGCACCTGCATGGTGGCGCCGAGCGCGGCGAAGGTGAGGAGCGTCAGCGTGCTCCACGACAGCCCGAAGCGGCTGGGCAATGACGGCTCTTCGCGCACGGGCGGCGTCTATACTCGCGCGCCTGTGAATGCACCGAGCCAGTGGAGTGACGACGCGCGGTTCACCGAATCTGCCGCGGCGTTCAGGGGGTTCTTCGACGAGCTGCGGGAGGCCTTCGTGGAGCGCGACACGCTCTTCACGCAGCTGGAGCTGGCGCTGCTGTGCCGGGAGCACGTGTTGATCATCGGCCCGCCGGGCACCGCGAAGAGCGCCATCGCCGGCGCGGTGCTGGGGCGCATCGTCGACGAGAAGAACGGCAAGCCGTCGCTGTTCAGCAAGCAGCTGGCCGAGAACACGGTGCAGACCGATCTCATCGGCCCGGTGGACTTCAAGGTGCTCACCGAGACGGGCCGCACCGAGTACCTCACCGAAGAGGGCATGCTCGGCGCGACGCACGCGTTCCTCGACGAGGTGTTCGACGGGCGCGACATGCTGCTCCGATCGATCCTCAACGTGTTGCACGAGCGCGAGCTCAAGCACGGGCGCAAGGTGACGCCGGGGCGCTGCGAGTGCGCGGTGATGACGTCGAACCGCTACCTGTCGGAGGTGTTGCAGCGCTCTCCGGAGACGTTGCAGGCCTTCGCCGATCGCGTGTCGTTCATCTGCTTCGCGCCCAAGAGCTTCTCGCGCCGCGCGAGCCGCGGGCAGATGTTGCAGCGCGCGCAGACGGGCCAGCGGCCGGCGTTGCACGCGCGGCTCACCCTGCAACAGCTCGACGTGCTGCAGGCCGCGGTCGACGCCGTCGAGGTGCCGCCGCTGGTCGCGGAGGGCCTCGAGGATCTCGGTGACGCGCTGGAGCGCGAGCTGTTGGCGCAGGTGACCCGGCTCCCCGACTACGTGCCGACGAAGTACTTCTCGCAGCGCTCGATGGTGAAGGCGCTGTGGGCGCTCAAGGCGGGCGTGGTGCGCGACCGGCTCTACCGGCGCCCCGAGCGCCCCCTCGTCGCCGAGCCGGGAGATCTCGAGACGCTGCGACACTTCTTCCTCCTCGGCGGGCCGGTGGAGGAGGAACTCGAGGCGCTCTTCAAGCTGGCGGGCGACCCGCGGGAGCGCGCGCAGCTCGACATCATCCGCGTCGAGCACCGCGCCTTCACCCAGGCCTACGCGAAGCTGGCGCCGGGGCTGCAGGGCTCGCTGGAGCGCGAGGCGAGCGATCTCCGCGCGCGAGACGAGCTCTCCGTGGCCGAGTCGCTGTCGCGCGCGTGGAGCCCCGCGCCCGCGGTGACGCTGGCGAACGCGCTGCGCGCCAAGCTGGTGCCCGGGCCGCGCCACGCGGAGAACCGCAAGCAGCTCCTCAAGGCGGGCGAGCTGATGCTGCAGGCGCTGACGCAGCGGCTCTCGCGCGGCATGGCCCAGGAAGAGGGCCGCGGGAGTGTCGCGCTCTCCCGCAGCTTCGGTGACGCGCTGGAGCTCGCGCGCCGCGTGCCGGAGTTCCATGATCGACTGCCCGAGCTGGCCGCCGGGGTCGCCGTGCTGTGCCGGCAGGCCGCGGCGATGGTGGCGCTCGCAGCGGAGGGGGCAGAGTTCGAAGACGGGCTCAAGCTCGAGGGGCTCACCGCGCTGACGGTGACGCTGACGGAAGATCTCGGCGCGCTCGCCGAGCTCGCGCAGGTCGTCACCACCATCGCCCCCGAGGCCGGCGGGCCGCTGCGCGAGGTGCTGTCGACGAGTCGCGAGCGCGCGGCGCGGGCGCTGCAACGCCGCGCGGAGACGGGCTTCGGCGCGCCAGCCCGGGCAGCGGGGCCGCTGGAGCAGTTGGTGGCCGAGAGCCGACGCCTCCTTGAGCTCGAGAACGCGCTGGTGAAGCTTTCGCCCGCCGCGCGCGGGTTGCGCAGCCGGCTGCTCGCGCCGCTCGCCGCGGAGTACGCCGCGTCGACACTGGGGACCGCGCCGTTCACCCGCCTCGAGGAGTTCCACCGGTTGGTGCAGGTGGTGGTCGACAACCTCAACCGCGAGGGCGCCGAGCCCGGCCCGGCGCTGCGCCTGGCGCGCCCACGCTTCGAGGCGCGCTTGCGAGAGCACATCGAACGCCTCGGTGCGCAGCGGGCCGTCGTCCCCGCGGAGGCGAGGGCGCTCAGCGGCGAGGCGTACCAGTACTACCGCGCGAACCTCGCGAACCAGAGCGAGGAGGGCGAGTTCGCGGCGTTGACAGCCATCGACGCGCTGCTGACGCGGGTGAGCCTCTCGCCGCTGCCCGCAGCATTCCGCGAGCTGGTGGCGGCCGCAGAGCTGCGCGCGGTCGGGCTCCGCGTGCGCTACCTCAGCGGCTGGTGGCGGTCGCTCGAGGACGCGCTCAAGAACGACACGGCGATCTCCGCGTCGCAGCGCTTCGACGCGCTGGTGAAGAGCCGCTTCCCCAGCCTGGTGACGCGCGAAGGCGAGCTGGTGCGGCTCGAGTCTTCGCTGGGGCGGCTGGGCGACGGCGCGGGGAAGGGTGACGCCATCGCCGGGCTGGGCGCGGAGCTCGCTGGCGTCGAGCGCGCGTTCGCCGCGTATTCCCGCAAGCTCATCGACGCGCGCGCGGGGAAGTGAGTGTTCGTCGAGGCCTACAACGCCCTCGCGGAGCGGCTGACTGCGCTGCGGGCGGGGCGCGCGCCGAAGCTCGGGGTGGTGGAGCGCGCGCTGCGGCTCTTCGCGCGACCGAAGGGGCCCGGGCAGCTCGACGCCTTGCGCGCGCTCGACGCGGAGCTGGAGCGCGTGGGCGTGCACACCTCCGCCGACGCCCGGCTGCTGCGAGAGCTGAGCGTGACGCGCGGGCGCGTAGGCGCGCTGCACGAGGGGCTGCTGGAGCGCGCGAAGGAGGCGCTCGCCGAATTCGACGCCGCGCTCACCGAGGCCGAGAAGCTGGCGGCCGACGCCCCGGTGCCGCCCGCGCAGCGTGAGCAGCTCCTCGACGACTTCAAGCGGCTCTCGCGCGTGGTGAAGGTGGCGGCGATCTTCTCCGGCGCAAGCGGCGCCCCCGAGGTGTTCTCCCGGCCGCGCCTCGTGTCGTCGGGCGCTCCCGAGGCGGCGCGGCTCGCCGCGGCCGAGTTCTTCGTGGCGCGCGCGCAGCAGGAGGTCGCCGACACGTCGCGGAAGCGCCGCGATCTCGATCTCGCGTACGAGCTGGTGTTGCGCATGGGCGCAGAGACGAAGGGCGACCGCGAACGCGCGCGGCAGCTGCGGCTCCAGTTGGGCGCGGCGCGTGAGCGCGTGAAGTCGGCGCCGGTGGTGAGATCGTTCGACGAGCTGACGCGTCACCTCCGGCACGCAGCGCGCGTGGCGCCGCACACCGCGTGGCGCAGCGTGCGGGCGCTCTATGAGCGCGCGGCAGAGGCGGGCGATGTGCAGTTGACGGAGCTGGCCGCGGGCGCCGCGCGGGCGCTGGCCGACTCCGCGAAGCTGGGAGCTGACGTGGAGCGCGCCGAGGCGCTGCGCGCAGCCGGCTGGCGCGAGAGCCCATGGGACGCCGAGCGCCTGAAGTCAGGAGGCCACCGGGGCCTCGATGACGCGCTGGCGTCGAAGCTGACGGAGTTCGCGTTCGACCTGAGCGAGGCCGATCGCGCGGCCCTGGAGCTGGCCGCCGGGTGCGCGCGCTTCTTCGATGTCGAAGACGCGTTGGCCGACGAGTTCGTCGAGGCGGAGACCGAGGTGACGCGGCCCACGCGCAGGCGAGTGCCGTACCCGACGCAACTGATGACGTACGAGACCACCAACTCCCTCGATCAGCTGCCGCACTTCGTGCTCGATCGCCCGGGCTCGCTGGTGCTCGAGCTCGCCGCCGGGCGCCAGATGGTGCGCACCTACCTCGAAGAAGAGCAGCCCAGGAAGCCGGTGCGCGCACGCCAGGGCGCGGTGCGCGTCTACGTGTTGGACGCCTCGGGCTCGATGCACGGCGCGCGCGCGCGCTTCCGCGACGCGCTGTTGATCTCCGAGCTCAACGCGATCCGCGTGAAGGCCGCGGCGGGGCTGGCGTTCGACCCGCTGTACTTCACCTTCTTCAACGACACGCCGCTCGATCTCGCGCGGGTCGACACCGGCGACGAGGCTGCCCGGCAGATCCACAAGTTGTTCCGCGCCTCCCCCGCCGAAGGGCAGACCGACATCTCCTTCGCGCTGGTCTCAGCGTTCGACGCCATCGGGCGCGCGCGAGGGAGTGACCCGTACCTCGCGCGGGCGACGGTGGTGCTGGTGACCGACGGCGAAGACGGGGTCGATCTCGAGCTCATCCGCAAGACGCGCCGGCCGTACGCCGGGCTCGACATCGCGCTGTCCTTCATCTCGCTGGGTGAAGAGAACGCCGACCTGCGCGCGCTGGTGCTGGAGCAGCGCGACGAGGGCGGGCGCGCGTTCTACAGCCACCTCTCCGACGCGGAGATCGCGCTGGCGCGCACCGACTTCGACACCGCGTGGCGCACGCTGCTCCCGGCCGACGTGACGGTGACCTCGGGGGCGCTCGAGAAGCTGTTGCCGCACCTCGAGGCGCTCGAAGCGCTGGCGCAGGCCCGCGCGACGCCGCGTACGGAGCTCCCGAACGTCAGCTTCGACGCGCTCTTCCCCGAGGCCGCAACCCCCGGCGTTGCGCCGCCGCGGCAGCTCGCGCGGCTCCGCGACATCGTGGGCGCGGTGCTGGAGACCGCGACGCTGGCGCCCGCCGAGACCCGCCGTGACGAGGCCGTCGCGCTGCTCGTCCACCTGCTGGGGCTCTACGACATCCCGCTCCGCAGCTACCTCGACGGCGTGCGGACCCCCGACGAGGCGCTGCACAACGCCATCGCCCGGGTTCGCCTGGTGTGCTGACCTGCGGCGAAATGGTGTTCGGGTTCTTCAAGAAGAAGCGCGCGGCGCCCGTCGACCCGCTGGCGGCGTTCGACGAGATGATCAGCTCGCTCGAGCGCCAGGGCGCGGCCGCGCGGCGATCGGCGGCGACGTTGCTCTCGCTGCGCGCGGAGCTCCGGCGCGACGAAGAGAAGTTCTCGCAACGCCTCGAAGAGCTCGCCGGCAAGCGCAGCGATGATCCCCGCGTGGCCGACGTCCTCCGGCGCGATCGGGGCGACGCGCAGCGCATGCTGGCGCGCACCCGGGAGGCGCTCCAGGAGGCCGAGCGCGACGCCACGCTGTTGATGGAGGCCGCGGAGCACCTGAGCCGTCAGCTCGCGGGCCTGAAGGAAGAGCGGCAGGGCGCGCGGGCGCGGCTCTCGGGTGGGCTGCAGGTCTCCGCGGCGCTCCAGGCGCAGCACGCCGACTTCGAGCGCGTGATGAAGCTCGACGCCGCGCGCGACGAG
>CAMLFP010000077.1 GCA_946479335.1 uncultured Archangium sp. | reverse complement strand
CCCTTGGTGCTGCCGTAGAGGTCGGAGTACCAACCGCCGCCCTTCAGGTGGAAGGCCGACCGCGACACGAGGCGCTCGAGCGAGCCTTGGGCCTGGCACTCGGGGCAGACCGCGGGCGTCGGGTCGCTCACCTTGTGCATGATCTCCATTTCCTTGCCGCACTTGCTGCAGCGGTATTCGTAGATGGGCATGTTCTTCACCTAAAGCCAGGGCTCGAGGAGCCCGAGTTTGTCCAACGCGCGCCGCAACGACTCGGCGTGGAGAGCGTGTTGCCGCGACAGCATGTCGATGAGCGTGGGGACGTCGGTCACGGCGTCATCGACCTCATCGATGAGCGCCTCCAGCTCCTTCGTCAGCGCGGCGGGGAACCTGCGTTCGATGCGCAGATCTTCGAGGTACTTGGTGCGGAAGAGCAGCTCCAGCCGCAGGCCGAGGTTCCGCGGGTCGAGGGCCTCCTTGATGAACCGCTGGCGGATCTCGTCGACCTGCCGCTGGAGCCCCAGCGCTTCGATCAGCTGCTCCAGCTCGCCGTGCTTGATCCCGAACTCCCAGGCCGCCTTGCCCAGCGCGCCTTTCTGCTCGATGACCGCGGCCAGCACGCCGTCGCGCTCCTTCTTCTCGACGACCTCGAACAGCTCGTGCGCCTCGAGGAGATCTTCGACGTCGCCGATGCTCAACGGCGTGCCGCGGCGGCCGGTGTAGCCCTGCTCCAGGGTGTGCAGCAGCGCCACGCGGTGCGGCACCTGGGCGATGAGCGTCTCCAGCGTCTCCTTGCCCTCGTCACGGAAGAGCGACTCGAAGCTGGCCCGCGAGGGGTCGACGGTGGTGAAGCGGCCGCGCGGCGCGGGGAGGTTGCGCTTGGGGAGGAACGCGGAGCCGGGCAGCGACTGCGGCAGCTTCGCGGGCTCCGGCGCGACGGTGCCCGCCACGCGCTTCTTCGGCGCGATGCGGTCGCGCATCGTCTCGCGCTTCTTCGGCGGGGCCTTCTTCGGGGCCGACGCGCGCGGCGCGGGCGCCGGGGCGGGCGCGTCATCGGTCGGCTCCAGCCGCTCGGGGATGGCGCTCTCCTCGGCCTTCTTGCGGATGTCGTCGTAGAAGCCCTCGGCCTGCCGCTTCACGGCGGTCGCCAGCTTCGTGCCCTGCAGCAGGTCGATGACGCCGAAGGGGCCCACCTTGCCTTCGGGCTCGGAGTCGGCGAGCTGGCGCACGCGGTCGTCGTCGTCAGCGCTCACCAGCGCCAGCGCATCGCGCACGAGGCCCGGCGAGGCGGGGGCCTTCGCGCGCCGGCAGAAGTCGGCCAGCGCCACGGCCACCGGCGTGGGGACATCTTCAGGGTGTCGTTTGCGTTGCCAATCCATCTGAACAGTCGAAAGAGGTGCGAGGGGCGTATAAGTATCTTTTCGAGCAAGTCAATGAACGCCCCGACCGAGGAGCCCAACATTCGCGGTGTACGCGTGCGCCCGTCGTGGGCGCTGGCGCTGTACGCCCTGCTGGTCGTCACCGCCGGCTTTTCGTTCTACGCGCAGCGCGCCCCGCATGTAGACCCCGCGGTGGCGCAGGTGGCTCCGTGGTTGTTCCTCGTGTTCGCGGTGGGCTTCGCGGTGTACCGGGTGGCGCTGGTGGTGGCGCGGCGGTACTCGCTGGTGAAGGCGTTCATCCAGATCCTCCTGGCGGCGCTCTTCTTCCAGTTGCTGCTGCTGCCGAAGACGCAGCGCGGGCCGGAGCCGTTGCTGGCGCACTCCGACGCGCGCGTGCGGGCGATGGCCGCGGAGAACGTCGGCTTCCACGGTGACGTGAGCGCGGCGCGCGCGTTGATCACCCTGCTGGGCGACGGCGACGAGCGCGTGCGCACCGCCGCGCACGAGGCGTTGATTCGATTGAATGGGGGCGCTGATCTGGGCAATGACGCGGCCGCATGGGAGGCTCGTTTTCCGTGACGATGACGCCGGCGCAGCGTGAAGAGGTTGAGAAGACGCTCGATCGCTACATGGGCGAGCACGGCCTCAAGTCGACCAGGCAGCGCAGCTTGATCGTCGACGTGTTCTTCGAGATGCACGGCCACTTCTCCGTCGAGGAGGTGTGGGGCCGCGTCAGGCAAGACAACCCGCGCGTCTCGGTGGCCACCGTGTACCGCACCATGAAGCTGCTCGCGGAGAGCGGGCTGGCCCACGCGCGCAACTTCGGCGACGGCCAGACGCGCTACGAGTCGGCGATCGGCCGCGATCACCACGACCACCTCATCTGCACCCGCTGCGGCACGATCATCGAGTTCGAGAACGATCAGATCGAGCGCCTGCAAGACGCGGTCGCCCGGCGCCACGGCTTCCGGGTGACCTCGCACAAGATGGAGCTCTACGGGCTGTGTCGCGAGTGCCAGAAGGCCGTCGAGCACCTGGCGTGATCTCCCGGCGCGCGGTGCTGGTGGGGGCGCTGGCCTCGGGCTGCGTCAAGCGCGTGCCCGCGGTCGAGCAATTCCGCACCTTCATGAACGATCTGCCGCGCGCGGTGGCGGGGCGGGTGCCGTTCGAGCCGTGGAACCTCGAGGGGAAGGTGACGCTGGTCACCTTCATCGCCACCTGGTGCTTCCCGTGCCTGACGGAGCTGGTGGTGCTGCAGCACCTCCAGCGCGACTACGAAGAGCGGGGCTTCCGCAACGTGCTGGTGGGGATGGATCTCGAGGGCTTCGAGGTGCTCGAGCCGTTCGCCACCGGGTACAAGCTGGAGATGCCGCTGGTGATCGCCGACGACCGCATCCGCGCCGGGGAGACGTCGTGGGGGCGCATCCGCGAGCTGCCGTCGCGGGTGCTGTTCAACCGCGATGGGCAGATCGCGGTCGCGTACTCCGGGGTCGCGTCGTACGAGTCGCTCGACGCGGTGGTGAAGAAGCTGCTCTGAGGCGCGCGGGCGTTCAGGGGGCGAGCGCGTGGCTCGACCCGCGCGGGCCCTCGGCTTCCGGCAAACGTCCTCAAGCGTGGTCGACTGGGGGAAGAGTTGCGCTGGCCGCAACTTTGGTCCCGACCGGCTGCACCAGCCTGGCGACCTGTGCCCGGAGTCGAGGGCCTGAGCGGGTCGAACTCCGCGCGCGACACCTGAACCGACCGCCACCCCACTGCCGGGAAATGAAAAAGCCTCCCCCGTTTCCAGGAGAGGCTTTCACGCGAGCACCGGAGTGCTTCAGGCCTGCGCGGTGGGCGTGGCTTCCGCGGCCGGCGCGGCTTCCGCGGCGGCAGGAGCGGGCGCCTCCTCGGGCGTGGTGGCCGGCGCGGCTTCGAGCTTCGCGCGGGCGTCGGCCTCGGCCTTGTCTTCGGCGACGTGCTTGGCCTTCACCGTCGCGTCGCTCTGCGCGATCTCCTCGGCGGTCAGCTCGATGCGCGTCGGGTCGAGGCCGGCCTTCTTCTCGACGTCCTTGATGGCGCGCTTGAGGAGGTCGTTCTCGACGATGGTGCGGTTCAGGCGGATCTCGACGGCGCGGAACTTGTCGCGGGCGAGCTCGGCGTCCTTGAAGACGGCCTTGCTGTCGCGCTGGTGGCGGTCGAGCTTCGCCTTGAGCGACTTGAGCTCGCGGTCGAGCTCGTTGGCCTTCTTGCGGTCGGCCGACGACTGCGCCTCGAGCTTGGCGATGCGCTCCTTCTCGACGTCGTTGAGCTCGCGGATGACGCGGGTGATGACTTCCTGCGGCTTCGGCGCCTCTTCCTTCTTCTCGGCGGGCGCGGCGGCCTCGACGGGCGCGCGCTTCTTGCCCTTGTTGTCGGCGTCGGCCTTCAGGCGCTGGATCTCGGAGAGCGCGGTGGCGAGTTCGGCGCGCGTGGCGTCGAGCTGGATCGAGGCGGAGCGCTCGACCTCGGCGCGGGCCTTCGCGAGATCGTCACCGGCCTTGTTGGTTTCGGAGAGGTCGAAGAGCTTCTTCTTCGCGGTCTTGAGTTCGTCCTTCGCGTCGCTGTGGGCCTTCTTCAGCTCCGAGAGTTCCCGGGCCTTCTTCTCCAGCTCGGCCTCCAGCTTCCGCGTGTCGTCACCCGAGGCGCGGCTCTCGCTGCGCTGGGGGGCGTTGGGGTTGGCGGGCGTGGGGGCCTTGGCGCCGACGAGGCCGAGGTTGAAAGCCAGGCTGATGGCGAGGGCGATGCCCAACAACACGAGTGCAAAGGTCACGAGGTTTTTCTCCGTCGAGGGTTCAACTACCGCGGGCGCCTCTACAGAGGTCCGCCGCCGAATACAAACGGCGGCGGCGCGAAAAACGCCTCGTCAGGCGAGGTCGAAGCGGTCGAGGTTCATCACCTTCGCCCAGGCCCTGCCGAAGTCGGCGACGAACTTCTGCTGGCCGTCGGCGCTGGCGTAGACCTCGGCGAGCGCGCGCAGCTCGGCGTTGGCGCCGAAGACCAGATCGACGCGCGTCCCGGTCCACCGCACCTTGCCCGACTTGCGGTCGACGCCCTCGTAGGTGCCGCCGCTCGCGGGCCGCCACTCGGTGCCCATGTCGAGGAGGTTCACGAAGAAGTCGTTGCTCAGCGTGTCTTTCCGGGTGGTGAAGACGCCGTGGTTCGACAGGCTCGCGCCGAGCACGCGCAGACCGCCGAGGAGCACCGTCATCTCCGGGGCGGTGAGCGTCAGCAGCTGCGCCTTGTCGATCAGCAGCGCCTCCGCCGGGTCGGTGACGCCGGGCTTCACGTAGTTGCGGAAGCCGTCGGCCACCGGCTCCAGCACCGAGAACGACTCGACGTCGGTCTGCTCTTGCGAGGCGTCGACGCGGCCGGGCGTGAAGTCGACGGTGAGCTTGACGCCCGCGTTCTTCGCGGCCTTCTCGACGCCCACGATGCCGCCGAGCACGATGAGGTCGGCCAGCGAGACCTTCTTCTTGCCTTTGCCCGCGTTGAACTTGTCGGCGATGGCCTGGAGGGCGATCAGCGTGAGCTGCAGGCGCTCCGGGCGATTGACCTCCCAGTCTTTCTGCGGCGCGAGGCGCACGCGCGCCCCGTTGGCCCCGCCGCGCAGATCGGAGCCGCGGAAGGTCGAGGCCGAGGCCCACGCGGTCGTCACCAGCGACGCCACCGAGATCTTCGACGACGCGATCTGCTTCTTGAGCGCCGCGATGTCTTTCTGGTCGATGAGCGGGTGCTTCGCCTTCGGCAGCGGGTCTTGCCAGAGGAGCTCCTCCTTCGGCACGTCGGGCCCGAGGTAGCGGGCGCGGGGGCCCATGTCGCGGTGCGTGAGTTTGAACCACGCGCGCGCGAAGGCGTCGGCGAACTGGTCGGGGTGGGCGAGGAAGCGCCGCGAGATCTGCTCGTACGCGGGGTCGAAGCGCAGCGAGAGGTCGGTGGTGAGCATCGTCGGGCGACGGGGCGCGCCGCCGAACGCATCGGGGATGACCGCGTCAGCGCCTTTCGCCACCCACTGGTGCGCGCCGGCCGGGCTCTTCGTCAGCTCCCAGTCGTACTTGAAGAGGTTCTCGAAGAAGGCGTTGCTCCATTTGGTGGGCGTCTGGGTCCACGTCACCTCGAGGCCAGAGGAGATGGCGTCGGCGCCTTTCCCCGACTTGTACGCGCTCTTCCAGCCGAGGCCCTGTTGCTCGAGCGGCGCGGCCTCGGGGTTGTCGCCCACCAGCTTCGCGTCGCCCGCGCCGTGCGTCTTGCCGAAGGTGTGGCCGCCGGCGATCAGCGCCACGGTCTCCTCGTCGTTCATCGCCATGCGCGCGAACGTCTCGCGGATGTCGCGCGCCGCCTTCACCGGGTCGGGGTCGCCGTTGGGCCCTTCGGGGTTCACGTAGATGAGGCCCATCTGCACCGCGCCCAGCGGGTTCTCGAGGTCGCGATCACCGGAGTAGCGCTGGTCGTCGAGCCAGGTCTTCTCGTTGCCCCAGTACACGTCTTCGTCGGGCTCCCAGGTGTCGGCGCGCCCGCCGCCGAAGCCGAAGGTCTTGAAGCCCATCGACTCCAGCGCCACGTTGCCGGTGAGGATCAGCAGGTCGGCCCAGGAGATGCGCTGGCCGTACTTCTGCTTGATGGGCCACAAGAGCCGCCGCGCCTTGTCGAGGCTGACGTTGTCGGGCCAGCTGTTGAGCGGCGCGAAGCGCTGTTGCCCACGCCCGCCGCCGCCGCGGCCATCGCCCGTGCGGTACGTGCCCGCGGAGTGCCACGCCATGCGCACGAAGAACGGCCCGTAGTGCCCGAAGTCGGCCGGCCACCAGTCTTGCGACTTCGTCATCAGGGCCCGGAGGTCCTTCTTCAGCGCCTTGAGGTCGAGCTTCTTGAACTCCTTCGCGTAGTCGAACGCCTCACCGAGCGGGTTCGACTTGCTCGAGTGCGCGCGCAGCAGCCGCAGGTTCAACTGCTTCGGCCACCAGTCCTTGTTGGTCGTCCCGCCGCCCATCGTGGTGTGGTTGAAAGGACACTTCGTTTCGTTCGCCATCGCTCGCTCCCTCGGTGAAGGTTGAACCGCGTATGCCGCTGCCCAGCGCAATAGCGGCGGCGCGCGAGGGCTTCAACGCTTCATCACGTCAGTGCTTCGGCGGGTATTTCTGCAGCTTGCGCTGGAGCGATCTCCGGTGGATGCCCAGCCGCCGCGCGGCCTCGGAGATGTTGTCGCCGCAGTCGCTCAACACGCGGTGGATGTACTCCCACTCCGCGCGGGCGAGCGTCGGCGTCTCGGGCTCCGGCGCGTTGGTCGCGTCGTCACCGGTGAGCGCGCGGTACACCGCGTCGGCGTCGACCGGCTTGGTCAGGTACACCGCCGCGCCGCGCTTCGTGGCCTCCACCGCCGTCGCGATGCTGCCGTAGCCGGTGAGCATCACCACGCGGGTGTGGGCGTCTTTGGCCTTGAGCGCCGCGAGCAGCTCCAGCCCCGACTTGCCGGGCATGCGCAGGTCGATGACCGCGAACTCGGGCGCCTCGTCGACCAGCGCGAGCGCCTCTTCGGTCGAGCCCGCGAGCGTCACCGCGAAGCCGCGCTCTTCCAGCGCGCGCCCGAGGCGTTTGCGGAGCGGCTCGTCGTCGTCGACCAGCAACAGCGAAGGCGCGGTGCTCATGCGAGGGGCAGCTCCATGATGGCGACGGTGCCCTTCGTCGCGCCGCGTTCGTACCGGAGCGAACCGCCGAGCTGATCGGCCAGCGTGCGCGCGAGGAACACCCCGAGCCCCAGCCCCTGGCCCGCGGGGCGCGTGGTGAAGAACGGCTCGCCCAGCCGCGCCAGCACCTCATCGGCCAGCGGAGGGCCGTCATCTTCCACCCGCAGCAGCAACAGCGAGTCGCGGCGCTCCGCCTTCAACATCACCCGCGACGAGGCGTGGAGCGCGTTGCGCAGCAGGTTCGAGAGCGCCTGCGTCAACGCGATGCGCGGGCCGATGATCGCCAGCCCCGGTACGGCCTCGAACGCGATGTCACCGCGCAGCTCGCGCAGCGTCGCGCGCACCAGCTCGTCGATGTCGATGCGCGTGAAGTGCTCGCCGGCCAGCTCGCCGCTGCGCGCCGACATGCGCGAGAGAATGGTGCGGCAGCGCTCCACCTGTTCGCGCACCAGCGTCACATCTTCACGGACAGCGGAGGGCACCTCGAGCTTCTCCAGCGCGCGCGCCAGCTCGCCCGACGCCACCGCGATGGTGCCCAGCGGGGAACCCAGCTCGTGCGCGGCGCCGGCGGTGAGCGTGGTCAGCGCGGCCAGCTTCTCGTTGCGCGCGGCGGCCTCACGGGCGCGGCTGAGGTCGGAGAAGAGGCGCTCCATGAAGGCCACGATGAACCCCGCGGCGACGATGAACGCCAGCAGCATGCCGGCGAGGTGGAGCCGCATGAGCTGCGCGTGGTTGGGCAGGGTGAGCTCCGCCGACGCGAACTTCTCGAGCACGAAGAGTGACGCGAACCCCAGCAGGCACGCCGCGAGCGCGACCAGCTGCCGGCTGCGCGAGAGCATCAAGGTGCCCAGCGCGATGTTGACCAGGTACAGCGTGGTGAACGGGTTGAACGGCCCACCGGAGAAGAAGAAGAGGGCGGTGTGGAGGACGACGTCGAGCAGCATCACCGCGAGCAGCGTGCCCTCGGTCGCGTGCTTCACCAGGCCCAGCGCCGCGTTGCTGCCGAAGCCCGCCAGGAGAATCAGCGAGACCCAGGTGGTCTCCAGCGAGATGCCGAGGCCGAGCGAGATCCACCCCACCAGCAGCGTCAACACGCCCCAGGTCAGCCAGCGCACGCGGCGGAGCCAGCGCAGGTTGTCGGTGTGGGGCGTGGTCACGGGCGAGGCCTACCGCGCGCGGTCGAAAAAGTGCATTCCGTACGCATTTTCGACCGCGCGTAGCGCGAAACCCCACCGGAGCGGCTGCGGCACGACGCCGCACGGTCGCGAAACCGCGCGAGCCGCAGGTTTTCGACCGCGCGCGGAGCCATGTCGCAGAGCGGCATCGACGAGTCGTTCCGTACGCATGGAGACACTGTATATGGCCGCCATGTCTGGGCTCTTTGTCACCGACGAGCAGATCGCCGAGGCGCGACAGCTCGCGAAGGAAATCACCGACCCGATCTTCGACCTGATCTCGAAGAACACCACCATCTCCGTGGAGCGCACCGTGCTGCGGTGGTTCGGCGTCGACGGCACCGGCAACATGGGCGCGCCGCTGGTGAACCTGATGTGCGATCGGCTGAAGGAGGCCGGCGTGCTGAACCGCGGCGCCGCGTACTGGTACGGCCGCGCGCTGCGCCTGGGCGCGACCTCGCCGCTCGACGCCGTGGAGCGCCTCACCGCGCTGCCGCTCGAGAAGCTGGCGCCGCTGTCTGACGCTGAAGAGAAGCAGCTCCGCGACGACGTGCGCGCCGAGGCCCGCGCGGCCGTCGAAGAGCTCAAGAGCCGCGTGCACAAGCGCAACGAGATCAAGCGCGAGTTCCCCATGGCGGCGGCGCCGCACAAGTACGTCATCGTCGCCACCGGCAACATCTTCGACGACGTCGATCAGGCGCGCGCCGCGGCGCAGGCCGGCGCCGATGTCATCGCGGTGATCCGTTCGACCGCGCAGTCGCTGCTCGACTACGTGCCGCAGGGCGCGACCACCGAGGGCTACGGCGGCACCTACGCCACGCAGGAGAACTTCCGCATCATGCGCGAGGCGCTCGACGACGAGTCGAAGAAGCTCAAGCGCTACGTGGAATTGACGAACTATTCGTCGGGGCTGTGCATGGCCGAGATCGCCTTCATGGCGGCCTGGGAGCGCCTCGACATGCTGCTCAACGACTCGATGTACGGAATCTTGTTCCGCGACATCAACATGCGGCGCACGTTCATCGATCAGTACTTCTCGCGCCGCATCTGCGCGATGGCCGGCATCATCATCAACACCGGCGAAGACAACTACATCACCACCGCCGACGCGTACGACGCCGCGCACACCGTGATCGCCTCGCAGTTCATCAACGAGCGCTTCGCCAAGCGCGCTGGCCTGAAGGACTGGCAGCTGGGCATCGGCCACTCGTACGAGATCGACCCGTACCGCGACGACACGCTGCTGCTGGAGCTGAGCCAGGCGATGTTGGTGCGCCGCTGCTTCCCCGACGCGCCGCTCAAGTACATGCCGCCGACGAAGCACAAGGAGACCGACATCTTCTTCAGCCACGCGTACGACGTGATGGCCGACCTCGTCGCGATCTGGACGCGGCAGGGCATCCAGCTGCTGGGCATGATGACCGAGGCGATGCACACGCCGCTGCTGGGCGATCGCTACGTGGCGCTCAAGTCGGCGAGCTACATCCACCGGGCGGCGCGCGGCATCGACGAGGAGTTCACGGTGCGCGAAGACGGGAAGATCGCCAACCGCGCGCGGTTCGTCTTCGAGAAGGCGATGGAGCTGCTCCGCGAGTGCCGCGACGAGGGCATGGTGGCCGCCATCGGCAAGGGCCGCTTCGGCGACGTGAAGCGCGCGGAGACCGGCGGCAAGGGCCTCGACGGCGTCATCGAAAAGGCGCCTGATTACTTCAACCCGTTCCTCGAACTCATGGAGGCTGAATGATCGCGCTGACCCTCATCGCGTCGCTGTCGCTGGGCGGAGTCGACACGTTGTCGAAGCAGTCGTTGCAGGGCCTCAACTTCAAGGGCCCGACCGCGTGGCAGAAGTCGACGCCCGACGAGAACTCCATTCAGTGGAACGAGCCCGCCTCGGGCGCGGAGTTCGCGGTGTCCGTCTTCCCCGTCGACCCGGTGCGCCCCGCGAAGCTGTGCGTGAAGCAGCTCGTCGAGGCGCTCGGCAGCGAGGGCTTCACGGCGCTGACGCTGGGCGCGCAGCCCGCGTCGAAGAAGGTGGTCGTCGACTTCGTCGGCGAAGACAAGAACGAGGCCAACAAGGTCAGCACCACCACCATCGTCGGCTGCAACGGCCAGAAGAAGTGGGTGCTGACGTGGACCGGCAAGGTCTCGATGTCGGCGCGCTTCGGGCCGATGCTCAAGCGCGTGATGGACTCCATCACCTACGGGAAGTGACTCATGGCTGAGAAGCAGCTCATTCGTGCCTACGGAGATCGCCGCGATGACGGCGTCATCCAGCTCTCGTTCACGCTGCCGGTCGCGCCTTCGGAGAAGGCCAAGGAGGCCGCGCAGCTCTATTGCAAGAAGCTCGGCCTCACCGACGTGAAGGTCGCGGCGGTGGAGCGCGCTGCCGACGCGTACACGTTCTTCGTGGTCTACGCGCGGTCGCCAGTGATCATCGACTACAACGAGATCGACACCCCGGAGATCGTCATCAAGAAGCTCGGGTTCTACGAGCTCAACTCCTTCATCGAGGAGAAGCTGGCGCGCAAGGTGGTGGTGTTCGGCGCGTGCACCGGCTCCGACACGCACACCGTCGGCATCGACGCGATCCTCAACATGAAGGGCTTCGCGGGCGACTACGGCCTCGAGCGCTACCCGTGGTTCGAGGCGTACAACCTGGGTTCGCAGGTGCCCAACGAGGTGCTGATCGCCCGCGCGCAGGAGAAGAACGCCGACGCGATCCTCGTCTCGCAGGTCGTCACCCAGCGCGACGTGCACAAGGAGAACTCGCGGCAGTTCATCGACGCGGCGAAGAAGGCGGGCATCTACGGGAAGATGACGCTGCTGCTCGGCGGCCCGCGCGTCGATCACAAGCTGGCGCTGGAGCTCGGCTTCGACGCCGGCTTCGGCCCGGGCACCAAGCCCTCCGACGTCGCCAACTTCGTGGTGCACCAGGTGATGCAGCGGCTGGGCAAAGAGGCGAAGGGCACGCACTTCGAAGGAGCGCCGGTATGAGCGAGCAATTGTCGGTGACGCTGCGGCTGCGCATGGGCACGCACGACGCGCATTACGGCGGCAATCTGGTCGACGGCGCGCGCATGCTGGGCCTGTTCGGCGACGTCGCCACGGAGCTGCTGATCCGCCTCGATGGCGACGAGGGCTTGTTCCGCGCGTACGACTCCGTGGAGTTCCTCGCGCCGGTCTACGCCGGTGACTACATCGAGGCGCAGGGCACCATCACCACCGTCGGCAACACCAGCCGCAAGATGACCTTCGAGGCGCGCAAGGTGATTCGCGCCGCGCCGCAGATCAACGAGTCGGCCGCAGAGGTCTTGAACCCACCCATCGTCGTCTGCCGCGCCACCGGCACGTGCGTGACGCCGAAGAACAAACAGAGGAACGCCAAGTGATCCACCACCTCAGCACGTACACGACGAAGTTCGAGGCCGCGCGCGCGTTCTACGACGCGGCCCTCAAGCCGCTCGGCGTCGAGCGGATGATGGACCTGGTCACCGAGTGGGACCCCGAGTTCCCCAACGGGCGCATCTGCGCCTACGGCCCGCCGGGGAAACCCGCGCTGTGGCTCATCGAGAAGCGCGAGGCGCGCACCCAGGCGCACTTCGCGTTCGCCGCGAAGTCGAAGGAAGCGGTGCAGGCCTTCTACGACGCGGCGCTCAAGGCCGGCGGGAAGGACAACGGCGCTCCCGGACCGCGCGCGCACTACTCGCCGACGTATTACGGCGCGTTCATCCTCGACCCTGACGGGAACAACATCGAAGCGGTGGTCGCATGAAGCCCATGGTGATCACCGCCGCGCTGGTCGGTGCGGAGACGACGCGCGAGCAGACGCCGTACCTGCCGATCTCCGCGGTGGAGATCGCCGAAGACGCCGCGAAGTGCCGCGAGGCCGGCTGCGCGATGGTGCACATCCACGTGCGCACGCCCGACGGCAAGCCGAGCCAAGACACGGAGCTGTTCCGCGCGGCGATCCGCGAGATCCGCAAGCGCTGCGACGTGCTGGTGCAGGTCTCGACGGGCGGCGCGGTGGGCATGGGCGTCGACGAGCGCTGCGGCGGCTTGAAGCTGGAGGGCGCCGACAAGCCCGACATGGCCACGCTCTCCACGGGCACCGTCAACTTCGGCCCCGACGTGTTCTGGAACCCGCGGCCGCTGGTGCGCGACATCGCGGCGCGCATCAAGGCCATCGGCCTCAAGCCGGAGCTCGAGTGCTTCGACGTCGGGATGATCGACGAGGCGCGCGCGCTGGCGAAGGAGGGCTTCATCGAGCTCCCCGCGCACTTCGACTTCGTGCTCGGTGTCGGTGGCGCGCTGGCGGCCGATGAGCGCGCGCTCGACTTCATGCGCTCGTACATCCCGCAAGACTCGACGTGGACCTGCGCGGCGGTGGGGCGGCATCAGCTCCCGTTCGTCGATCTGTCTGCAGCGAAGGGCGGCAACGCGCGCGTCGGCCTCGAAGACAACATCTACCTCTCGAAGGGTGTGCTGGCGAAGGGCAGCTTCGAGCTGGTGGCTGACGCCGCGAAGCGCGGCCGCGCGGCGGGGCGGGAGATTGCGACGCCGCAGCAGGCGCGCGAGATTCTCCGCCTCTCGTGAAGCACTTCGGGTCAGCGTTGGTGCTGCTGTGCGCGGCGTGCACCACGCCTTCCGAGAACCCGTCGCTCTCGAAGACCGGCACCGTCACCGGAGCGGTTACGACTCCGGCGGCCGGTGACGTCTGGGCGTTCCTCTACCGGCCGGGCGAAGGGCCGCCAGGCGCGCCCGCGGTGCCGGTGAGCGTCACGGCGATCAGCAGCGGCAGGCTCGCGACCGACCCGCACTTCACCTTCGCAAACGTCGCGCCCAACCCGTACCGGCTGTACGCGCTGCAAGACACCGACGCGAACTTCGACGGGAACATCGACGTGCTGTCGCAGCCGACGTCGGGCGACCGCACCTCCGACGGCGTGGAGTTCCAGTCGCAACCGGGACGCGGCGCGCAGGTGGACCTCGCGATGACCCACGCGGTGACCGTCGACCCGCCGGCGTTCTTCATCGAGGGCGAAGCTGATCTCGACGTGGTGCTCGACCCGGCGGCCGTCGCGCCGATGACGTTGAAGGCTGACGCGGTGGGCGTGTTCGACGCCGATCGCCTCGGCTTCACGTTCGGCCTCGTGGACACCAACGGCGATCAACGCCCCGACGACACCAACGGCGACGGCGTGCCCGACCTCACGCTGCAGCTCTTCTTGCGCTGGCTGCCGCTGCCGGGCCAGCTGGAAGACGGCGCGACGTTGATCGTCCCCGTCGCGTTCGACCCGTCGCCGTTCCTCCTCACGTTGCAGAACCGCGTCGACACCACGGTGAGCACCACGCAACTGCAGGTGGTGATGGTGCCGCAGGCCGTCGTGCAGTCGACCGGCGCCGATGGCGGCGCGCAGCTCACCGCGTTCGGGACGCCGCCCGCCGGGCAGTACGAGCTGATCGCGCTGCAAGCCGGTGGTCAGTTCTGGCGCGTGCCGAACCAGCTCGCTGCGCGTGTCACCTCGCAGGGCGTGCGGCTGCACATCGATCGATCGTCACGGTAGAACCGGCGCGTGGCCTGCTCCCACCCCGAGGGGGACACCTGCGCGCTGTGCGTCTCGACGCTGAACGCCGAGACCGTACTGTCGGCCAGCGGCGCGCCACGGCCCGAACGAGACAGCCTGCCCAGCGGCACGGTGATCGGTCGCTACGTGGTGATGGAGCCCCTGGGGCAGGGCGGCATGGGCGTCATCTACCGCGCGCACGACCCACAGCTGCAGCGGGTGGTGGCCATCAAGGTGCTCAAGTCGCAGCGCGGGGAAGACGGCAGCGCCGGCCAGCTGCGCCTGCTGCGGGAGGCGCAGGCGATGGCGCAGCTCGCGCACCCCAACGTCGTGCCCGTCTACGACTCCGGGCCTTTCGGCAACGGCATCTTCATCGCAATGGAGCTGGTGCAGGGCACCACGCTCGATCACTGGACACGCCAGCGGCGCTCGTGGCGCGAGGTGTTGCCGGTGTTCATCGCCGCGGGGCGCGGGCTCGAAGCGGCGCACGCGAAGGGGCTCATCCACCGCGACTTCAAGCCAGCGAACGTGCTGCTGGGCAGCGACGGCCGGCCCCGGGTGACCGACTTCGGGCTGGCGCGCGCCACGCGGGCCAGCGGCTCGTCGCCCTCGCTCGAGCTGCACGACCCGATCTCCGAGAGCACCGTGAGCGGGCCGTTCTCGCTCGATCAACCGCTGACGCAGGCCGGCGCGCTGATGGGCAGCCCCGGCTACATGGCGCCGGAGCAGTACGCCGGTGGCGAGACCTCCGAGGCGACCGATCAGTTCTCGTTCTGCGTCGCGCTCTACGAGGCGCTCCTCGGCGTGAAGCCGTTCACCGGCAAGACGTTGCCCGAGCTCGCGCAGGCCACGGTGCGCGGGGTGTTGCCGCCACTGCCGAAGGGCGCCGACGTGCCGCGTTGGCTGCTGCGCGTCGTCGAGCGCGGGCTGGCGTCACACCCGGCCGATCGCCACGCCTCCATGAGCGCGCTGCTGGCCGCGCTCTCCGCCGACCCCTCCCGGCGGCGCCGCATCTGGCTCGGCGCCGCGGCGGGGGCGTTGGTGTTGGTCGGCTCCGGGATCTCCATCTGGTGGTGGACCGGCCGCGCGCGCGCCTGCGTCGGCGCTGATGACGTCGTCGCCCGGGTGTGGAGCCGCGACGCCCGCAACCCCCCGGAGCAGGCCATCCTCGCGACGGGCGTCAACTTAGCGAAGCCCTCGTGGTTGATGACGCGCGACGCGCTCGACGGGTGGGCGAAGGCGTGGAGCCACGCGCGCACCGACGCCTGCGAGGCGACGCGCGTGCGCGGCGAGCAGACCGAGCGCCAGCTCACGCTCCGCACCGAGTGCCTCGATCGCCGCCTCGTGGAGTTCCAGTCGCTGATCGACTCGTTCTCCCACGCCGACAAGGAGATGGTTGCGCGCTCGACGTCGGCGGTGACGCAGCTCGCGCCCCTCGCGGCCTGCGCGAACGTCAAGCAGCTCGAAGATCGCAAGGCCCCGCCGCCGCAGCTGGCCGAGGTCGCGGCGCAGCTCTCCAACGAGCTCGCGCGCAGCCGCGGCGTCGCGCTCGCGGGGCGCATCAACGACGCGAAGCCGGTGCTCGAGTCGATCGCCCAACGCACTGGTCAACTCAAACTCCCGGCGCTCGAGGCGGAGGCGCATGAGTCGCTCGGCGAGCTGCTGGTGCTCGATCGCGACTTCGCCGGCGCCCGGTTGGAACACGAGCGCGGGGTGCGCGCCGCCGAGATCGCCGCTGATGACGCCACCGCGGCGAGGTTGCTGGCGCGCATGGTCTCGCTGGTCGGCTGGCGCCTCAACCGGCCCGACGAAGGGCGCACCTGGGCGGCGTTGGCCTCGGGCGTGCTGGAGCGCGCCGGTGGTGACGTGGAGACCGAGGCGCGCATCGAGGAGGGCGTCGGAGACGTCGAGTGGCAGGCGGGCAACCGCGCCGAAGCGCTGGCCGCGTACCGCCGGAGCCTCGCGCTGTACCGCCAGTCGGGCGGCGATGAGACGCTCGACGTCGCGCGCATGCACAGCAGCATCGGCTGGGTGCTGACGGAGCAGGGTGAGCTCGACCTCGCGCGGCAGGAGCTCGACACCTCGCGCGTCATCCGCGAGCAGCAGCTGGGCTCGGAGCACCCCGCGCTGGCCGACACCTGGAACGAGCTGGCGACGCTCGCCGTCGAGCGCCGTGACTACGAAGAGGCGGTGCGCTGCGAGCAGCAGTCGGTGCGCGTCAGCGAAGGGCTCGCGCGCCGGCACGAGCTGGCGTTGTTCGGCCTGGCGGAGATGCAGGTCTTCGCGGGCCGCCCGGCCGACGCCACCGGGTTCATGGTGCGCGCCGAGTCGTCACCCATCGTGCAGACCATGCCCTCGACGTTCGTCGAGTTCGGGCGCGTGCACCTCGTGTACCTGGTGCGTCTGGGCCGCGTGAAGGAGGCGCTCGCCGAGGGGCGCGCCACGCTGCAGGCGCACGAGGCGCGGCTCGGGCGAGATCAACCCGAGGTGGCGACCACCGCCGATGCGCTCGCCGAGGCCACCAGCGCCGCCGGGCTGTGGCAGGAGACGGTCGAGTTGACCGACCGCTACCTGGCGATGAAGGCGACGCTCAACCACGTCGATTCACCGCGCACCGGCGAGTCACTGCTGCGCGCCGCGCAGGCGCTGCTGAACCTCAAGCGCCCGGCAGAGGCGCTGCCTCGCGCCGAGCGCGCGTTGGCGGCGCTGCAGAAGGGCTCGTTGACGCCCGCGCTGCGCGGTGAAGCGCGCCGCGTGCTCGCGGAGGCGCTGCGCGGCTCGGGCGGTGACCCCGGTCGCGTCGCCTCGCTGCTGCAGCAGGCCGCCGATGACGCGAACGCCGCCGGCGATGACGCGCTCCTCAAGCGGCTCGAGCGGCGCTGATCAATTCACCACCAGCGCGCGCACGACGACGTCGTTCGCGCTCGGGAGGTCGGAGTACGAGCCCTGCACCGCGACCTTGTACGTGCCGGGGAAGATCTCACCCGAGAACGTGGCGCTCCCGGTGCAGCTCCGCAGCGGCAACGAGAAGCTGTAGCCGTGCGTCGCGTCGGTGAGGTTCACGAAGCCGCGGAAGTAGTACGAGTCGTTGCACGAGCCGTTGTCGATGGGCGCCGCGCCATTCAGCGTCACCACTCCTGAGATCGGCACCGTCACCACGTTGAACGTCAGCCCATTCGTCGCCGCGGTGACCTGCAGCGCCGCGTTGACGACGTAGTTCGCGTTCGGGAGGTCCGAGTACGAGCCCTGCACCGACACCTTGTACGTGCCGGGGAAGACGGTGCCGGTGAACGTCGCGTCGCCCGTGCAGCTCCGGAGCGGGAACGAGAAGCTGTACCCGTTCGTCGCGTCGACGAAGTTCACGGAGCCGCGGAAGTAATACGAGTCGTTGCACGAACCGTTGTCGACGGGCGCCGCGCCGTTGAGCGTCACCTTCCCTCCGACGGGGAGCGTGATGACGTTGTAGGTGAGCCCATTCGTCGCGGCCGACACCTGCAGCGCCGCGTTGACGACGTAGTTCGCGTTCGGGAGGTCCGAGTACGAGC
>CAMLFP010000076.1 GCA_946479335.1 uncultured Archangium sp. | reverse complement strand
TGCTGCAACGCGGGCAGGTTGCGGCGCACGCGCTGCAGGTACTCGTCGTCGAGCTGCGCCATCGCGAAGCCTTCACCTTCTGACGCGCGCGCGGTGACGAGGCCCCACGGGTCGACCACCATCGCATGGCCCCACGTCATGCGGTCCTTCGGATGCCGGCCCTGCTGCGCGGGCGCGATGACGTACGCCTGGTTCTCGATGGCGCGCGCGCGGAGCAGCACCTCCCAGTGATCCTTCCCCGTCGCCAGCGTGAACGCCGCGGGCACCGTCAGCAGCACCGCGCCGCGCGCTGATTGGGCGCGGTAGAGCTCCGGGAAACGCAGGTCGTAGCAGACCGACAGGCCGACCTTGCCCAGCGCGGTGTCGGCCACCACGACCTCCGTTCCCGGAGCGACCGCCGCTGACTCGCGGTACGTCTGCCCATCGCCGACCTCGACATCGAAGAGGTGCATCTTCCGGTAGACCGCGAGGCGATTTCCGTCGGGGCCGAAGAGCACGCTGGTGTTGAAGCAGCGGTCGCCGGGCGCTCCGGCCTCGAGCATCGACCCGCCCAACAGGGTGATGGAGAACTCCCGCGCCAGCGCCGCGAGGTGCGAGAGCGTCGGCCCGTCGAGGGCCTCGGCGTTCTCCGCGCGGTCGGCTTCGGGGCCCATCCACGCGAAGTTCTCCGGGAGCCCGATGAATTTCGCCCCGGATTTCGCGGCGTTCCGAATGAGGCGGTCGGCCGTCTCGAGGTTCTGCGCTTTGTCAGCCCCACTGCACATCTGCACCGCGGCGATCCACATGACGGGCTGTTTACACGGCGGGACGGCTGACGTAGATGGCGCCCACCATTTTTCACACGAGGTAACGAAAGGTGGGCCGAGAGGCCCATTTTTCATTTCAAGGGTATGGCTGAGTCAAACCGTCGAGAGACCATCGAGCAGAAGGCGACCGCCGTGTGCGAGCCGCTCATCGCCGCCGAAGGCCTGGAGCTGCTCGACCTCGAGTTCGTGAAAGAGCACGGCGGGTGGGTGCTGCGCCTGTTCATCGACAAGCCGGGTGGCACGGTGGGCGTCGAAGAGTGCGCCATCGCGAGCCGGGCGGTCGACAAGGCGCTCGACGTGGAAGACATCATCCCCCACGAGTACAGCCTGGAGGTCTCGAGCCCGGGGTTGAACCGGCCGCTCAAGAAGCTCGGCCACTACGAGAAGGTGAAGGGCCAGCAGGTGCGGCTCAAGACCTTCGCGCCGCTCTTCGAGCCGCCGCGCAAGAATTTCCTCGGCACGTTGTCTGACGTGTCGAGCGACGCCGTCACGGTGGTGGTGGAGGGCGCGGGTGCCTTCACCATCAAACTGAAGGACATCGCCCGCGCGAACCTGGAGTTCACGTCGTAACCACATACAGGCGGAGCGATTTCGGCCGCCGAGGAAGAAAGAGGAAGACACCATGACCCCTGCAGCTGCTGCGCTCCGTTTGGATGATGTGTTGACGCAGGTCGCGAAGGACAAAGGCATCGACAAGACGGTGCTCGTCGCGACGCTCGAAGACGCGATGAAGACCGCGGCCAAGAAGCACTTCGGCCAGGACCGCGCCATCGAGGCCAAGTTCGACACCGAGAAGTCGCAGGTCGACCTCTTTCAGGCCATCACCGTGGTCGATCAGATCACCGACCCGATCAACGCGGTGAACCAGATCACCGCTGAGCAGGCCGCGCAGCAGGGCATGGAGGTCGAGCCCGGCGACGAGCTCGTCTTCCAGATCTTCTACCTCGACGAGCAGGCCGCCGAGGCCAAGGCGCAAGACGAGCAGTACGGCGACATCCTCGGCCTCAAGACCTTCCGCCGTGGCTTCGGCCGCATCGCCGCGCAGACCGCCAAGCAGGTGCTGCTGCAGCGCACGCGCGACGTGGAGCGCGAGAACGTCTTCAACGAGTACAAGGACCGCAAGGGCGAGATCGTCACCGGCATCGCGCGCCGCCTCGAGCGCGGCAACCTCATCGTCGACCTCGGCCGCGCCGAGGCGGTGCTGACGGTTCGTGAGCAGGTTCCGCGTGAGGTCTACCGCCCGGGCGACCGCGTGCAGGCCTTCGTGCTCGACGTGCTGCGCGAGGCGAAGGGCCAGCAGGTGGTGCTCTCGCGCGCGTCGGTGAACCTCCTCACCAAGCTCTTCGAGATGGAGGTGCCCGAGATCGCCGAGGGCATCGTGGTCATCGAGGCCGCCGCGCGTGAGCCGGGCCGCCGCTCGAAGATCGCGGTCAGCTCGCGCGACAACGACGTC
Organism: uncultured Archangium sp.; assembly: GCA_946479335.1. The sequence goes on along the minus strand of CAMLFP010000076.1, from coordinate 15,547 downwards.
GACCCGGTCGGCGCGTGCGTCGGCATCAAGGGCAGCCGCGTGCAGGCCGTGGTGCAGGAGCTCCGCGGCGAGAAGATCGACATCGTGGAGTTCGACGAAGATCCCGCGCGGTTCGTGTGCGCGGCGCTGGCGCCCGCCGAGGTCAGCCGCGTGATCATCGACGAGGCCAACCACGCGATGGAGATCATCGTGCCTGACGACCAGCTCTCGCTGGCCATCGGCCGCTCCGGCCAGAACGTGCGCCTCGCGGCGCAGCTGACGGGCTGGAAGCTCGACATCAACAGCGAGTCGCGCGTGAAGGAGATGCGCGAGTTCGCCAGCCGCTCGCTCGGCTCGCTCCCCGGCGTCAACGAGATGCTGGTCGAGACGTTCTACGCGCACGGCTTCCGCATGGCGAAGGACGTCGCCGACGCGAACCCCGACGTGCTGGCGCAGATCCCCGGCATCGACGCGGCGAAGTTGCCCGAGCTGCAGGCCGCGGCGAAGGCGCGCGTCACCGACGACTCCATCGAGCTCGACAAGATGCAGCGTGACCGCGAGCAGAAGCGCCTCGAAGAAGAGCGCCGTCACCCCGACGAGCTCAGCCAGGAGGAGCGCCTGGCGCGCGTGCGCGGCATCGGCACCACCAACGTCGACAGCTTCAAGCTGGCCGGCTTCCAGAAGGTGGAAGACATCGTCGGCGAGAACGACCTCACCAAGATCGGCAACGTCGCCGGCATCGGCATCAAGAAGGCCCGGCAGATCAAGGCCGCCGCCGAGCACTACCTCACCGAAGAGAACAAGCGCCGCGCCGAGCTCGACGCTTTGAAGAAGGCCCAGGCCACCGCCTGAACGACACGCAACACAAGGAGCCCACGCGGTCGTGCGTGGGCTGTGGAAAGAAGCAGGCCAAGCGCCTGCTCCATCGGTTGGTGCTCACTGAGCAGCACCAGCCGATGTTGGACAGCGCACAGACCGCCCCTGGCAGGGGGGCGTATCTCTGTGGCGCAGGCTGCCTGGCGGCGGCCGTGAAGAGAAAGGCCTTCCAGCGGGCCTTCAAGCAGCACGTGGCGCTGGTCGTGACTGACCTGGAGGCGGCTTTCCTGCAGCAACCATCGACCTGAAGTCGTACCCATCACTGGTTGCTCGCATCCGCTCTCTCGAGCCGGTCGGAGTGCGCTCCACCGTCTCGTCACTCAAATTTTCAACCTTTCTCTCGAAACCCGAAGTACGGGGGGCACCGCCCTATGTCGAAACGCCGCGTTCACGAAATCGCGAAAGAACTCAAGGACAAGCATGGAATTGAGTTCGACAACAAGCAGGTCGTCGAGGAGTTGAACCGCCTCGGCTACGACGTCAAGACGCACTCGTCGTCGTTGGAAGATGAAGAGGCCACGTCGGCCGTCCGCAAGATCGTCGAGGAGCGCAAGCCGAAGACGGCGCCTCCGCCGGTCGCGCCGAAGGGCTTCGTGGTGCGCCGCAAGGTCGGCGACAACGTGGTCGCGACCCAGGTCGCGGTACCGACCGGGCCGATCGCGCTCCCCGCCGAGCCTCCCCCGCCGGCAGCGCCCGTCGCCGCCGCCCCGGTCGAAGCGCCGCCGGAGCCTCCTGTGAACATGCCCCCTGCGTCTGAGCAGCCTGTCGCCGAGGCGCCCGTCGCCCGGCCGCCCGAGGTCCCCGTGGTCCCCGCCGTGCCGCCCGAGACGCCTGCGCCTGCCACCGTGGCAGCCGCGTCCGCTCCCCGCGCTTCAGCCCCGCGCGCTTCGGCGCCCCGCGCCAGCGCGCCGCGTGCTCCCGCCGCCGTTGCACCGCCCGTAGCCCCGCCGCCCGTCGCCGTGCCGCCGATGGTGCGCCCGGGTGTGGTGGTGAACCCGCGCGCCTCTGCGCCGCGCCCCGGTGTGACCATTCGTCAGCCGCTGGGCATCGCGGCCCAGCGCGCCGTCGCCGCCGCTGCAGCCGCCGCCGCTGCAGGCGCCACGGCGACCGGCCCCGCGACGCCGGTGCCGGTGCGCACCGTGCCGACCGCGACGCAGGCCGTCGTCGTCAGCCGCCCGCTCATCCCCATCAAGCGCATCACGCCCACGCAGCCGTCGGCGTCGCGCTACCCGATGGCGCCCGGTCGCAAGGCCGTGCCGCCGGGCACCGGCCCGGTGCGCGAGTTCAAGGTGGTGCCGACCGGCGCGCCTGGGACGCGTGATCGCCGCGAGCAGGACCGCCGTGGCCCTCCGGGCGCGGGTGGTCAGCGCCGTGAGAAGGAGAAGGAGCAGAGCACCACCTCCGACATCAAGGAGCTGATCTTCGGGCGCTCGGCCATCCCGGTGCGCGGCAAGAAGCGCAAGCCCACCAAGAAGGGCCAGAAGACGCTCATCACCCAGATGGCCGAGGAGAAGAAGGTCATCAAGGTGCAGGAAGGCATCACCGTCAGCGAGCTCTCGCAGCGCATGGGCGTGCGCACCACCGACCTCATCAAGAAGCTGATGCAGTCGGGCAAGATGGTGACCGCCAACTCCACCGTCGACGTCGACACCGCGGGCATCCTCGCCTCCGACTACGGGTGGACGGTGAAGAAGGTCGGCTTCGAGGTCGAAGACTTCCTCCCGAAGGTCGAAGACAAGCCGGAGCAGCTCATCTCGCGCCCGCCGGTGGTCACCGTCATGGGCCACGTCGACCACGGCAAGACGTCGTTGCTCGACGCCATCCGTTCGGCGTCGGTCGCCTCCGGTGAAGCCGGCGGCATCACGCAGCACGTCGGCGCGTACACCGTGAAGTCGAGCCAGGGTGACATCACCTTCCTCGACACGCCGGGCCACGCCGCGTTCTCCGCGATGCGCGCGCGCGGCGCCAACATCACCGACGTCGTGGTGCTCGTGGTTGCGGGCGACGACGGCGTGATGCCGCAGACCAAGGAGGCCATCGAGCACGCCCAGAAGGCGGAGGTGCCGATCGTGGTGGCCATCAACAAGATGGACCTCCCCGCGTCGAACCCCGACCGCGTCAAGAAGGAGCTCGCGGACCTCGGCCTGCTCGCCGAAGACTGGGGCGGCGACGTGATCATGGTGCCCGTCTCGGCGAAGACCAAGCAGGGGCTCGACTCGCTGCTCGAGAACATCTCGCTGCAGGCCGAAGTGCTGGAGCTCAAGGCCAACCCTGATCGCCCGGCGACGGGCATCGTGCTGGAAGCGCGCCTCGAGAAGGGCCGCGGCCCCATCGGCACCGTGCTGGTGCAGGAAGGCACGCTCCGCAAGGGCGACGCGCTCGTCTCGAGCATCTACCACGGCCGGGTGCGCATGATGCTCAACGACCGCGGTGAGCTCGTCGACGAGGTGAAGCCCGGTTACTCCGCGGAGGTCATCGGCCTCTCCGGGGTGCCGACGGCCGGCGACGTCATCAACTGCGTGGCCGACGAGAAGGCCGCCAAGCAGATCGCCGACCACCGCATCTTGAAGGCGCGTCAGGCCGAGGCCGGCAAGACCAGCCGCGAGTCGCTCGACGACCTGTTGGCCAAGCAGAAGGTGGCCGAGCAGAAGGAGCTCAAGATCGTGCTCAAGGCCGACGTCTCCGGTTCGCTGGAGGCCGTGGCCGACGCCATCGCCAAGCTCTCGACCAAGAAGGTGAAGGTCACCATCGTGCAGAAGGGCGTGGGCATGATGACCGAGACCGACATCGGCACCGCCGAGGCGTTCTCCGCGGTGGTCATCGGCTTCAACTCCAAGCCCGAGTCGGGCGCGGAGGCCGCCGCCAAGCAGAAGGAGGTCAAGTGGGAGACCTTCGGCATCATCTACGAGCTGCTCGACGGCGTGACGAAGATGATGGAGAGCCTGCTGGACCCGATCCGCACCGAGAAGAAGACGGGCACCGCCGAGGTGCGCGCGCTCTTCAAGGGCATCGCGGGTTCTGCGGTCACCGAGGGCGTGTTCCGCCGTGGGGCGTTGCTCAAGGTGCTGCGCGCCAAGAAGCAGATCTACCAGGGCAAGCTCTCGTCGCTCCGCCGCTTCAAGGACGACGTCAAGGAGGTCGCGGCCGGGTACGAGTGCGGTATCGGCGCCGATGGCTTCACCGAGTTCCAGGAAGGCGACATCATCGAGGCCTACGAGATCGAAGAGACGCGGCCGTCGCTCAACTGAAAAGTCGTCAGCACTGCCCAGGGAGCGGCGTCGTAAGCGCCGCTCCCGTCGGGAGTCGTCATGTTCGTCTGTGTTGCCCGCGTCACGCTCGACATCCCCGCGTCTGGTTCGCTGAAGGCCAAGCGCCAGATTCTGCGGCGCGTGACCGATCGCGTGAAGGCGAAGTTCAACGTGGCGGTGGCGGAGGTCGAGGAGAACGACGTGTGGAACCGCGCCGTGGTGGCGCTCTCGGTGGTGGGCAACGAGCGCAAGCACGTCACCGAGATGATGCAGAAGATCGTCCACTTCATGGACGACATGTACATCGCGCCGGTCTTCGGGAAGGAGATCGAGACGGTGCCCTTCGAAGACCTGTTCTCCGAGGGCTCGTCGCTGCCCGACGAGTACCGGCACCTCACGATTCCGCGTGGGGAGCGCTCGCTGGCCGAGGCGGAGGGGTTGGGGAGCTGGGAGGAGCGGCACGTGCCGCCTCCGTCGCCGTCTGCGCCACGGCGTTCGGGTGGGCAGAAGAAGCGCGAGCTGAACATCGAAGACGCCCGGGCGGTGGCGCGTTCGCTGCGAAACCGTCGAGACTGGGAAAAGGAGTGAGTCATGGCATCGATTCGACCGGAGCGCGTGGCGGCGGAGATTCAGGCCGCGGTGGCCGACCTGCTGACGCGGGGTGAGATTCACGACCCGCGCGTGGGCTTCATCACCATCACCGGCGTGAAGGTGTCGCCCGACCTCTCGGTGGCGCAGGTCTTCTATTCGATGATCGGCACCGATCAGCAGAAGGCCGAGACGCAGAAGGGGCTCGACGCGGCCAAGGGTTTCGTGCGCCGCGAGGTGACGAAGAAGGTGAAGCTGCGCGTCAGCCCCGAGGTGTTCTTCTCGTTCGACCCGTCGCTCGACGAGGGCGACAAGATCGAGCGCCTCCTCAAGCAGGTGAAAGAGAAGGAAGGCTGGTAGCCGATGCACGGCGTGCTGGTGGTCGACAAGCCGAAGGGCATCACCTCGTTCGACGTGGTGCGCGAGGTGCGCCGCGCGTTGGGTGAGAAGAAGGTCGGCCACACCGGCACGTTGGACCCCATGGCCACCGGCGTGCTGCCGGTGTGCGTGGGCGACGCGACGAAGATCTCCCAGTTCATCCTCGAGTCGACCAAGGCCTACGACGCGACCGTGAAGCTCGGCGCGGTGACCGACACGCTCGACGCCGAGGGCAAGGTGCTCGAGACGCGGCCGGTGCCGGCCATCACGCGCGAGCTGCTCGAGGGCGCGCTCTCGAAGTTCCGCGGAACCTTCGCGCAGGTGCCGCCGATGTATTCGGCCATCAAGGTGGGCGGGAAGCGGCTCTACGAATTGGCGCGCGCGGGCGAGGAGATCGAGCGCAAGCCGCGCGAGGTCACCGTCTACGACCTCCAGCTGCGCGATTTTTCCGCCGACGAGGTGAAGCTGTCGGTGCGCAGCAGCAAGGGCTTCTTCGTGCGCTCGCTGGCGGCCGACCTCGGCGAGGCGCTGGGCTGTGGCGCGCACCTGTGCGCGTTGCGGCGCACGCAGAGCGGGCCGTTCACGCTGGCCCAGGCGATCCCCCTCGCGGAGGTCACGAAGAGCTCCACGTTGGTGTCGTTGAACGACTCGCTGAAGGATCTCCCGGAGCACCGGGTGAGTGACGCCGAGGCGCAGCGCGTGCGGCACGGCGGCGTGGTGGAGGTCTCCCCGACGCTGACCGGGGTGCACCGCATCATCGAGCCGTCGGGTGCGCTGCTGGCGGTGGCCGACGCGGTGCGTGGCCGGCTGGTGTACCGGCGCGTGTTGTTGTGAGCGGCCCCGCGCTGCGAACCTGAACTTTCTTCATTGCTGTGCTCGCCGCGCCGGTGAAATGCTCAGCGCCCGCGTGAACATCACGGTGATCATCCCCCGGACGTTGCAGGCAGCCTGTGAAGGCCGGGCGAAGATTGAATTGGGCGTGCCGCCGGCGGCCGACCTGGCGGAGATCATCACCACGCTGATGTCGCTGTACCCGGGCCTCAAGGCCTTCGTCGCCAACGAGAAGCGCCCCCTCAAGCAGCACTTCGGCGTGGCGCGCGCCGGGCAGAAGATCTTCCTCTTCACCAGCACCGCCTCCCCCGGCAACTGACGCCCGCCGGGTGCGCAAGCGATTACGCAGGGTTCCGAGCCCCCTCAAAAAAATCTGTCGTTTCAAGGAGTTGACTGCCTTGAACGGTCGCGCGCCGAGACATAGGGTGCCCGACCGCAATGGCTGACGCCCCCCACAGCCCACGGCCGGTGTGGGCCCGAGTTCCGGTGTTGCCGCGCGCGGTGGCATTGGGAGCGGTCCTGGCCGGCATCTCCATCGCGGCGGCGTTCCTCCTGACGCCGGGCCTGTCGGGGCAGCGTATCCCCGTGTTGGCGGAAGAAGACGTGGGCCGGCCGTTCCGCGCGTCGTCGCTGGCGGGGTTCAAGGCCAGCCGCGACTTCGAGGTGCCCGACGAGGCGCAGACGCAGCGGCGCCGTGAAGAGGCCCGCGCGCGGGTGCGCCCGGTGTTCGACTACTCGCCGCAGATCGAGTCGAAGGTGCGCCGCGGCGTGAGCGACGCCTTCGCCGGCATGCGGGAGATCGCCGAGCCCTTCCTCAACAAGGCGGAGCCGTCGCCCAAGAAGCCCGGCGTGCCTCCCGCGAAGGACGCGAAGGACTCGAAGGAAGACGCGGAGCTGCTGGCCGCGCTGCGCGAGGCGCGCAAGACGTTCGAAGAGAACGCGGTGCTGCCCGACGAAGAAGACTTCGACGTGCTGGCGGCGAGCCACTTCTCTCCGGAGCTGGAGCACGCGGCGCTGACGCTCATCGAGCTCGCGTACCGCTCGAAGCTCGTCACCTCGCGCGACGAGCTCTCGCGCGTCGACTTGAACGGCATCACGGTGCGCGTGGTGGGCGGTTCGAGCGAGTTCGAGATGACGACCGAAGCGCCGGCCATCTTCGACCTGCGCGAAGCCTCGTCGGAGCTCGATCGCTTCTCGTCGGTGCCGGGCAACCTGCTCTCGGAGGCGCCGATGCCGGTGCGCCGGGCGGTGCTGTGCTTCGCCCGCAAGCAGCTGCGCGCGAACCTCACCGTCAACATCGCGGAGACCGAGGCGCGCCGCAAAGCCGCGTGGGAGGCGGTGAAGCCGGTCATCATCTCCATCAAGAAGGGGCAGCGCATCATCGGCGACGGCGAGCTGGTGACCGAGGCGCACGTGCTGGTGACCACCAGCATCCGCTCCCAGACCAGCGAGTTGGATCTGCTGCAGTTGCAGCTGGGCGGCGCGGGCATCGTGGCGTTGCTGGTGGCGGGCGCGTGGCTGTTCTTCTCGGCGTCGCTCAAGCAGTTCCGCCCCACGCGGCGTGACGCGGCGTTCATGGGCCTGCTGGCGGGGGGGTTGTTGGGCGCGCTGCACGTCTGGGTGCTGGTGGCCGACGCGGTGCACGACCGGTATCCGCTCATCCCCATCGAGGCGCTGCACTACGCCTTCCCGGTGGCGGCGGGCGCGATGCTGGTGCGCTTCGTGTTGTCAGAGTCGAGCGCGCTCTTCTTCGCCATCATCTTCTCGGCGCTGGCCGGCATCCTGCTGGGCAATTCGCTCTCGTTCTTCCTGCTCTCGATGGTCTCGTCGATGGTGGCGGCCGACCGCATCGCGCGCGCGAAGGACCGCGCCGGCCTCTTCCGCGCGGGCTTCATCACCGGCGGCGTGTCGCTGGGCATGGTGGTCTTCATCCAGCTGGCGGCGGCGAAGGGCTTCGGCGTGGAGGCGCTGCTCTCGGGCGTGTTCGCCTTCGTAGCGACGGCCTTCGTCCTGCCCGCGGTGGTGCTGGCGTTGACGCCGCTGGCGGAGGGTGTCTTCGGCTACGCGTCAGACGTGAAGCTGCTGGAGCTGGCGAACCTGAACCACCCGGCGCTCAAGGAGCTGGTGCTCAACGCGCCCGGCACCTACCACCACAGCATCGTGATGGGCTCGCTGGTCGAGGCGGCGGCGGAGGCCATCGGCGCCAACCCGCTCCTCGCGCGGAGCTGCGCGTACTACCACGACATCGGCAAGGGCCGGAACCCGGCCTACTTCGGTGAGAACCAGAAGGCCGAAAACCCGCACGACACGCTCGCGCCGTCGATGAGCGCGGTGATCATCAAGCGCCACGTCACCGAGGGCCTGGAGATGGCGCGCGAGTACAAGCTGCCGCAGCGCGTGGCCGACGCCATCCCCGAGCATCACGGTACGCGGCTGGTGGGCTACTTCTTCCACAAGGCGCAGAAGGAGCAGGAGAGCCGCGAAGACGGCAAGCCGCCCGACGAGGCCATGTTCCGCTACCCGGGCCCGAAGCCGCAGTCGCGCGAGACGGCGCTGGTGATGATCGCCGACGCCTGTGAGGCCGCGAGCCGCTCGATGGCCGAGCCGTCGACCGACAAGCTGCGCGCGCTGGTGCAGAAGATGATCAACCTCATCTTCTCTGAAGGGCAGCTCGACGAGTGCGAGCTGACGCTCAAAGACCTGCACCTCATCGCGGAGTCGTTCACCCGCACGCTGGAGGGCATCTACCACGCGCGGCCGCAGTACCCGGCGGGCGCGGTCGGTGGAGGCAAGCCTCCCGAGCGCGAAGTGGTGAAGTCGTTGTCGGTGGTGAAGTGAAACGCACGAAACTCCCTCTCCCCCGGGGAGAGGGGCGCCTGCTGGTGCTCATCACGTCGAAATCAAGACAAGCACAGCGCCTCGTCCGCCTCGCGCAGTCGTTCGCGCGCACGCTGAAGCTGCCGCCTTCCGAGCTCTCGCTCTCGCTGGTGCGTGACGCGCGCATCCGCGTGTTGAAGCGCGAGTACTTCGGCATCGACGCCGCGACCGACGTGCTGTCGTTCCCCGCGGGGGAGTTCCCCGGGCCGGGCCCCAGGCCGCTGGGCGACATCGTCATCTCGCTCGACACCGCGCGGCGGGCCGCGAAGGAGTTCGACACCAGCTTCGAGCGCGAGCTCGCGCTGTACCTCGCGCACGGGCTGCTGCACCTCCTGGGGCACGACCATCAGCGGCCCGCCGACGCGCGAAAGATGGAGCGCCTGGAGCGCAAGCTGCTTGGCCACGCGGGGATGCTCTCGCGCAGTGAGGACGTGCGCGGCTGAACGCTGTTGCTTCGTTGCGTGCTCCCGTAACTTCGGGCGCGTGATGCGCTCGCTCTGGTTGACGCTGTGGTGCGCCGGTTCGCTTGGCTGCACGTGCTCCAACACCTTCACCGTCGGCGGCGTCGATGCCGGTCTCGACGGCGGAGCGATGGGCGGTGGCAGCGCGACGGGTGGCGGTGCGGGCTCCACGGGTGGCGGCGCCGGCACCACGGGCGGCGGAGGCGCGCCGCAGGGGCTGCAGGTGCTGCCCGCCGCGACGCAGACCATCACGGTGCAGGCGGGCACGCAGACGCCGACCATCAACTACATCGCCAGCCTCAACGGCTCACCGGTCAACGTCACGTGGACAGTGTCGCCCTCGGTGGCGGGCGCGGTCGCGCAGGGGCCGTCACCCACCACCACCTTCACGCCGTCGGGCGCGGCGGGTGGCACGGTGACGGTGCGCGCGGCGCTCAACAGCGAGGTCGTCGAGCGCACCATCGTGGTGCAGCTGCGGGCGACGCAGAACGGCCCCGGCACCAGTGACCCGGGGCAGGTGCCGGCCTCGGTGACCGACCTGACCTCCGGCGGTGGCGTGGGCGGGGTCGGCGGTGAGGGCCTCGGCGTGGAGGTGACGGACGGCGCGACGGTGACGCTGCTGCAGAGCGGCTCGCCGGGCGACGCGTTGCAGTTGCTCTACCCGTACAACGGCACGGTGTTCCCGCGGCGGTTGCTGGCGCCGAACATCATGTGGAGCACCGCGGCGGGTGACGCCGACGCCATCATGATGGAGCTCTCCACCACGTCGGGCTCGTTCCAGTGGACGGGCCTGTTCGGGCGGCCGGCGATCCTCTCGCAGACGGGCGGCGCGTTCACGCGGCACCCGATTCCACAGAGCGTGTGGCGCGCGGCGACCGACACCGCGGGCGGCGCCGACAAGCTGACGTTGAAGCTGACGGTGGCGCGCAATGGACAACTCTACGGGCCGGCGACGCAGACGTGGACCATCGCGCCCGCGCGGCTGACGGGGACGATTTATTACAACTCGTACGGCACCAACCTCGCCAAGAACTACTCGGGCGCGGTGGGCGGCGACGGCACGTTCGGCGGCGCGGTGCTGTCGATTCGCGCGGGAGACCCGGGCCCGAAGCTGGTGGCCGGCGCGAATGGCACCGAGGCGCAGTGTCGCGTGTGTCATTCGGTGGCGGCCAACGGCTCGCGGCTCGTGGTGCAGCGCGGTGACAACTACGGCGCGACCTCGGCGTACGACCTGACGCCCACCGGCGCTACGGAGTCGATGTTGACCAACGGCGAGACCTTCCCCGCGATGTACCCCGATGGCACGCAGATGCTGGGGCCCGACGCGAAGCTGTATTCGCTCCCCAGCTCCACCGAGACGCCGACCACCGGGCTCACCGCCGTCGCGACCTCGTTGGGCACGCCGGCCTTCTCACCCGACGGCAAGAAGCTCGTCTTCAACCCGATGAACGGCACGCTCTCCAACCCGACGCAGCAGCTGGTGGTGATGGCGTTCGACAACGCGACGCAGGCCTTCTCCAACCCGGTGACGGTGGCCGACTTCACCGGCGAGTCGGCGGAGCACCGGCCGGGGTGGGGCGCCTTCCTCCCCGACGGCAAGTCGCTCGTGTTTCATCGGCAGCTCGCGGCGGGGCTCGACGGCAATGGTTCGGGTGACCTCCACACCCGGCGCGCGGCGACCGCGGAGATCGCGTGGACCAACACCACCGACGCGACGCACGTGACGCCGCTCAACCAGCTCAACGGGAGAGACGCGCAGGGCAATTCGTACCTGCCGCCGCTGGCGGGGCCGCAGTCGATCTCCTGCAACGCCGACGGCGCGGAGGTCGGCACCATCGACGCGGACCACGCCGACGACGTGTCGCTCAACTACGAGCCCACCGTCGCGCCGCTGGGCCAGGGCGGCTACGCGTGGGTGGTGTTCACCAGCCGCCGCCGCTACGGCAACGTCGCGGAGCTGCCACCGTTCTGCAGCGACCCGCGCGGGGTCGACCTCATCCAGCACATCACCACCAAGAAGCTGTGGGTGGCGGCCATCGACCTGAACGCGGCGCCCGGCACCGACGCCAGCCACCCGGCGTTCTACCTCCCGGGGCAGGAGCTGCTGGCGGGCAACGCGCGCGGCTTCTGGGTCTTCGACCCGTGCAAGAGCGACGGCAATTCGTGCGAGACGGGCGACGAGTGCTGCGGCGGGTACTGCCAGAAGGGGAGCAACGAGTTCCCCGTGTGCTCCAACACGCCGCCGGTTTCTCAATGTTCGGCGACGCAGGAGCACTGCACGATTGACACCGACTGCTGCAGCACCGGCGACATCTGCATCAACAGCTTCTGCACGGTGTTGGGCCCGGGCTGACCGGAGCTACCCAAAGTGACGGCGACGGTGTAGGGGCCTTCCCCCGATGACTGAACAAGCCGCCGTCGCGACGCCCGGAGTGGAAGTAGTCAAAGAGAACAAGATGCCCGCGGGCATCCCCTTCATCATCAGCAACGAGTTCGCCGAGCGCTTCTGCTTCTACGGCATCAACTCGATCCTGACGGTGTACATGGTCGCGAACCTGCAGTTCACCGACGCGAAGGCGGCGTCGTGGCAGTCGATGTTCAAGGCGGGCGCGTACTTCTTCCCGATGCTCGGAGCGATCATCTCCGACGTCTTCTGGGGCAAGTTCAAGACCATCATGGTCTTCAGCACGGTGTACGCGCTGGGCTGTGTGTCGCTGGCGCTCTTCGGGAGCACCGAGAACCTGCTGATCTTCTCGCTCTTCCTCGTGGCGGTGGGCACCGGCGGCATCAAGCCGTGCGTGTCGACCAACGTGGGTGACCAGTTCTCGGCGAAGAACGCGCACCTCATCGAGCGCGCGTTCTCGTGGTTCTACCTGGCGATCAACGCCGGTTCGTCGATCTCCATCTTCCTGTGCCCGATTCTGCTGAAGGACCCCGCCTGGGGCCCGAAGTGGGCGTTCGGGCTGCCGGCGGTGCTGATGGTCGCGGCGACCATCGTCTTCTTCCTCGGCCGCAAGAAGTACACGCACGTTCCCCCCGCGGGGAAGAAGTGGCTCAACGAGGTCACCAGCAAGCAGGGCCGCGAGGTGATCTTCAGCCTGCTGGGCATCTACGTCTTCGTCGCCATCTTCTGGATGCTGTGGGACCAGGGCAACGGCAACACGCTGACGCTCCAGGCGCAGTCGTCACTGATGGACAAGAACATCGGCTTCGGCATCACGTTGCTGCCCGCGCAGCTGCAGGTGGTGAACGGCCTGTTCATCCTCGGCCTCGTGCCGGTCTTCACCTACGGCATCTACCCGTTCGTCGCGAAGTTCACGAAGGTGACCCCGCTGCGGAAGATCGGCGCCGGCCTCTTCGTGATGGGCGCGTCGTTCTTCATCGTGGCGATGATCGAGAAGCGCATCATGGCGGGCGAGACGGTGTCGGCGTGGTGGCAGATCTTCGCGTACCTGATCCTCACTGCGGGTGAGGTGCTGGTCTCCATCACCGCGCTGGAGTTCTCGTACAAGCAGGCGCCGCTCACCATGAAGAGCTTCATCATGGGCCTGTTCCTGCTCTCGACCACGCTGGGCAACCTCGGCATCGCCGCGGTGAACAGCGCGATGGTGCGCCCGCTGAAGGCCACCAACATCGAGGTCGGCGCCGAGACGTGGGTCGCGCTGCCCGACGTGAAGGAGTTCCAGGTCGGCCAGAAGCTCGACCTCACGGGCGACAACGGCGTGTTCCTCCCCAACGACAAGGACGGCAAGCCCGTGAAGCTCAACGGCACCTTCCTCATCGGGCAGATCGACTCGGCTGGCGGGCGCCTCCGCCTGATGGACGCCATCGAGCGCAAGCCGCTGGCCACCACCGGCGCCTTCGACGTGGCCAAGGCCGAGGTCTCGACGTACTGGCTCGTCGGCCCGAACTACTTCTACTTCTTCATCGGCGTCGTCTTCGTCGCCGGGTTGATCTTCATCGCGTACGCCATGCGCTACAAAGAGCGCGACTTCGTGCGCACGGAGGAAGCCTCGGCGTGACGGCCCTGCGCGCCATCGGCGTCGACCTGACGGAGCTGCGGTTGGCCTTCGAGGCCGACACGCAGGATCTCCCGTGGTTCTTCGACACGCAGACCGGCGCGGTGCTGTTGACCACCGCCGAGTACGACCCCGCGCAGCACGGCGGGCTGACGGTGGCGCAGATCGAAGGCGACGCGCAGCGGTTCTTGCGCGTGCCTCCGTCGAACCCTGATCAGCTGATCGCCGACATGCGCGAGTTCGCCGAGGGCTCGGGTGACACACAGCTCAAGGAATCGCTGGAGCTCGCGCTCTCGGCGCCGCGCCCCGACAAGCGCTTCAAGACGGTGATGTCGTGGCTCCCGGAGCAGCAGGCGCGGTGGAACGCGTGGCGCCAGCAGCGCACGCTGGAGCGCGTGACGGCGTGGTTGGCGGGGCACGGGCTCAAGGCGGCGGCGCGCGCGGCATGACGGAGGTCGCGCAGACTCCGACGGCGAAGCTGCCGCGGCAGATCCCCTTCATCATCGGCAACGAGGCCGCGGAGCGCTTCAGCTTCTACGGCATGCGCAACGTGCTGACCGACTTCCTGTCGGGGTACCTGCTGGTGTCGCTCGCGGCGGCCGAGCGCGGCCCGGCGGCGAAGGAGGTCTTCCACTCGTTCGCGATGGGCGTGTACTTCTTCCCGCTGCTGGGCGGCTTCCTCGCTGACCGGCTGCTGGGCAAGTACCGCACGATTCTCTGGCTCTCGTTGGTGTACTGCGTGGGGCAGGTCACGTTGGCGCTGAGCACCGACAACGCGGCCGGCTTCTACGCGGGGCTGTTGCTCATCGCGCTGGGCAGCGGCGGCATCAAGCCGTGCGTCTCGGCCTTCGTCGGAGATCAGTTCGATTCATCGAACAAGCACCTCGCGAAGGTGGTGTTCGACGCGTTCTATTTCATCATCAACTTCGGCTCGTTCTTCGCGTCGCTGTTGATCCCCCCGCTGCTCAAGACCGGGTGGGTGCGGCTGACGTTCGCGGTGCCGGCGATCTTGATGGCGGTCAGCGTGGCCATCTTCTTCGCGGGCAACAAGCGCTACGTGCACGTGCCGCCGGCGCTCGAGGGCGACGCGCGCTTCCGTGCGCTGGAAGACATCGCGGGCGTGGTGCTGAAGGCGCTCGCGGTGCTGCTGGCGCCGGTGGGCGCGCACCTGGGGTTCCTCCCGGCGGGCGGCGCGCTGGTGCTGGAGGCCGTCGTCATCGCGCTGGTGGTGGTCGGCACGTGGCGCGAGGCGCCGAGCGCGGTGACCGGCGGCGACCCTGACTCGTTCATGAAGGTGTGCCGCACGGCACTCTTCGGGAGCGGGTGGAACGTGGGCTCTGTGCTGGTGCTGGTGGGCGCGTTCGCGGCGCGCTGGGTCTTCACCCTGTGGGACACGCTGCACGCGGTGCCGACCATCTGCCTCGCGCTGGTCGTCTTCCTGCTCTTCGCGGGCGTGGGCGCGTACCTGCGGGTCGACGTCGCGCGCGGCAAGCACTCCGATGAGGCGGTCGACGCGGTGAAGGGCGTGCTGCGCGTGCTGGTGCTGTTCGCGTTGGTGACTCCCTTCTTTTCGCTCTTCGACCAGAAGGCGACGACCTGGGTGCTGCAGGGCAACGCGATGCAGCTCCCCGGCTGGAGCTGGTTCAAGACCGCCTCGCAGATGCAGGCGGCGAACCCGCTGCTGGTGATGCTGCTGATTCCCCTCAACAACCTGGTCGTCTTCCCTGCGCTGCGGAAGGTGGGCGTGGAGCCGACGCCGCTGCGCCGCATGGGCCTCGGCCTCGCCTTCGCCGCGTCGTCCTTCGTGGTGGTGGCGGTGATGCAGCAGCTGATGGACGGCGGCTCGAAGCTGCCGGTGCTGTGGCAGCTGGTGCCGTACACGCTGCTGACGCTGGGCGAGGTGCTGGTGTCGGCCACGGGCCTCGAGTTCGCGTACAGCCAGGCGCCCGCGCGCTTGAAGGGCGTGCTGATGGCCTTCTGGAGCCTCGCCACCACCATCGGCAACCTGTGGGTGCTGCTGGCGAACGCGACGGTGAAGAGCGAGTCGGTGACGCAGGCCATCACCCAGCGCGGGTGGGGCGTCATCTCGACGCAGATGTACTTCTTCGCGGCGTTCGCGTTCGCGTCGTCGGCCGCGTTCGCGCTGTACGCGCGCAGCTACACGGTCGTCGACCACTACCGGAAGTAGCGCCAGCGACTGCACGCCGCCAGCGGCTGTGCGCGCACAGGCTATTGGCCCATCATCTCGCGCATCAGCGCGTCGTCTTCGTCTTCTTCGACGCCCGCATCA
>CAMLFP010000075.1 GCA_946479335.1 uncultured Archangium sp. | reverse complement strand
GTTCCGGCAACGTCGGCGGCGGCTCCGGTAACGTCGGTGGCGGCACCGGCAACTTCGGGTGGGACGGCGGCACCAGCGTCGAGGCCGTGCAGCACGCGGCGCTGTGCACCGACCACGTGACCATCGAGAACGCGGTCGTCGTCGGCGTCGACTACCTGTCGACCGGCAGCCAGGGCGACACCATCGCCCAGTTCTGGGTCGTCGATCAGAACAACCCCGGCGCGGGCGTGTACGTCGACAAGTACTTCACCGATGACCCGGGCCCGTACACGCCGGTGGTCGGCGACATCATCAACATCAACGGCTTCTTGATTCAGGAGAGCCCGTACACGAACCGCTCCGGTCGCCGCATCGCGATCAGCAGCAACTTCACCTGCAACCGGAACGGCGCGCCCGCGCAGTCGCTGCTCATCACGCCGGTCAGCGGTGACGCAGGGGTCGGGCCGGTGTTCGTGGGCAGCAATTTCGGCAACGCCGACGGCGGTTGGGGCCGCCCGAACCCGGAGTTCCGTTCGACGCTGGTGCACATCCCCGGGCCGTTGACGCTGACCAACGCCACGCCCGAGTCGATGCACCGCGTGAGCGCGCTCGGCGCGGCCGACACCCGCTACTTCGGCTTCGAGCTGGAGAACGGCGTGATCGTCAACAACTACAAGACCTTCACCAGCTGCGACTGGCGCACCATCGCGGCCGACGGCGGCACGGTGGTCTTCGAGAACGGCCTCACCGGCATCTGGGACACGTACACCCACGCCGCCTGCGAGGACGGCGGCACCAGCTGCAGCGCCTCGAGCGATCGCCGCAACGCCGGCATCGTCCCCGGGACGACCAATTGGTACACCTACGTGCTGTACCCGCTCGACTGCGCGTCGATCCCCGCGACGGTGAACGGCGGCTCGATGGATGCGGGCACCACTACCGACGCTGGCACCACCACCGACGCGGGTCTCGACCTCGACGCGGGTCTCAATCTCGATGCCGGCCTTGACCTCGACGCGGGTCTCGACCTCGACGCGGGTCTTGACCTCGACGCGGGCCTGGACCTCGACGCGGGCCTCGATCTCGACGCTGGCCTCGGCCTCGACGCGGGCCCCTGAGGCTGCGCGATGATCAACTCCAGCGTTTCTGACGGTGTCGCGACGCTGGAGTTGAACCGCCCTGAAGTCCGTAACGCGCTCAACCGCGAGCTGTGCCAACAGCTCGTGGAGACGTTGGAAGCCTGGAGCGAGCGCGACGATGTTCGCGCGGTGATCCTGTGCGGTGCGGGTGACAAGGCCTTCGCGGCCGGCGCCGACATCGCCGAGCTCAAGGAGCGCACCCACAAGCAGTCCTTCCTCGCGTGGACGCAGCGGATGCTGCAGACCGTGGAGGACTTCCCGCGCCCGGTGATCGCCGCCATCGACGGCTACGCGCTGGGTGGCGGGCTCGAGCTGGCGCTGGCGTGTGATCTCCGCGTGGCGTCGGCGGGTGCGAAGGTGGGCCTCCCGGAGGTCAGCCTGGGCATCTTCCCCTCGGCGGGCGGCACGTGGCGCCTGCCGCGGTTGGTGGGCCTGGGGCGCGCGAAGGAGCTGATCTTCACCGGGCGGCTCCTCGACGCGCGTGAAGCGAACGCGCTGGGGCTCTTCGAGGCGTTGGTCGAGACCGACGCTCGCGGCGAAGCGCTGCGTCTGGCGAAGGCCATCGCGGCGAACGACCCGCTCGCGGTGCAGGTCGCCAAGGTCGCGCTCAACGCCGCGGCGCGCGTGCAGCAGGCGCCCGTGGAGTGGCTGGGTCAGGGGCTGTTGTTCGACTCGCCCGAGAAGCAGCGGCGCATGGCCGCGTTTCTCGAGAAGAAGAAGAAATAGGCGCTACTCCGCGGCTGGAGCGGCGGGCGCTTCGGGTTTCGCGGCGTCGGCCCGGCGCTGCTGATTCCGGCGGATGGTGTCGCGGAAGTACTTGCCGATGATCGCCGCGCTGCCCAGCACCACGACCCAACCGGTGTCGAACGGCGGCGCCGGAGGCGGCGGGGGCGGAGGCGGCGGTTCGACGCGCTCCAGCTTCGCGTGCTCCATGGCCTCGGCGCTGTCGAAGACCTCCAGCTCGGTGAGCGAATACTTCGAATCGCCGCCGCTGGCGGTCAACCGCAGGTAGCGCGCGATGGAGCGCAGCGGGCTCGAGGTGCGGGTCTGCACGCCGGGCAGGTCGACCGGCCCCGCGACCCAGATGGGGAACCACTTCTCACCGTCGAGGCTGCCGAAGAGCTCGTAGCGGTCGTTGTTGTCGGCCTGCAGCCGCATGCCGGCGATGGTCTCCTGCTGGCCGAGATCCCACTCCGCGACGCCGCCCTTCTCGAAGATGGCGGCGCGCTTGTTGTCCCAGATGTCGCCGTCGGTCGACGCGACGCCGTCGGCGAGCAGGGAGATCTTCGGCAGGCCCTCGGCGCGGCGCACCGTCGCCGACTTGAGGAGATTGGGCCGCGTGGCGGGCGCGGCGTTGCCCGTGTCATCGGCGGTGAGGACCAACGCTGCGAGGAGCCCGAACATCATGCGGCGCGCACCATACACATGCTTTAAGCCCGCGCATGTCGCTCTCCATCTCGAAAGTTGCGGTCATCGGCGCGGGCACCATGGGCCACGGCATCGCGCACGTGTCGGCGCTCGCCGGGTTCGAGGTCGTGCTCTACGACGTGACGCTGGAGGCCGCGCGCGCGGGCCTCGCGAAGCTCGAGAAGAACCTCTCGGTGGGCGTGGAGAAGGGCAAGCTCTCGGCCGCAGATCGCGACGCCGCGCTCGCGCGCATCACCGTCACCTCCGAGCTCAAAGACACCGCGTCTGCGCAGCTGATCATCGAGGCCATCCCCGAGAAGCTGGCGCTCAAGCAGGA
Organism: uncultured Archangium sp.; assembly: GCA_946479335.1. Next base: position 15,100 of record CAMLFP010000075.1, on the reverse strand, counting down.
GCTGTTCCGCACGCTCTCGACGCTCACCGCGGCCGAGACGATCCTCGCGTCGAACACGAGCTCGTTGTCGCTGACGGAGATCGCCTCGGCCGCCACCAACCCCTCGCGCGTGGTGGGGCTGCACTTCTTCAACCCGGTGCACCTGATGAAGCTGCTGGAGGTGGTGCGCGCGTACCAGACGTCTGACGAGACGCTGGCGGCGGTGCGGCAGTACGGCGCGGCCCTCCAGAAGGAGCTGATCACCGTCAAGGACTCGCCGGGCTTCGCGTCGTCGCGGCTCGGCGTGGCGGTGGGGCTCGAGGCGATCCGCATGCTGGAGGAGGGCGTGGCGAGCGCGGCCGACATCGATCGCGCGATGGAGCTCGGGTACGGGCACCCGATGGGGCCGCTGAAGCTGGGTGATCTGGTGGGCCTCGACGTGCGGCTGGCGATCGCCGAGTACCTCTACGCCGAGACGGGGAGCGCCACGTTCCGCCCGCCACAATTGCTCAAGAAAATGGTGCGCGCGGGTAAGCTGGGCAAGAAGTCCGGCGAGGGCTTCTACACGTATTGAGGAGCCGTCCCATCTCGACCGCTGGTCCCCAGAACGCCGTGCCGTTCGGCAAGTATCTGCTGCTCAAGCGGCTCGCGGTCGGCGGCATGGCCGAGCTGTTCCTGGCGCGCGATTCGACGCGCGATCGCTTCGTGGTGATCAAGCGCATCCTCCCGCACCTCGCGGAGGAGGCGGACTTCGTGCGCATGTTCCTCGACGAGGCGCGCATCGCGGCGTCGCTGCACCACCCCAACATCATCGAGCTGTACGAGCTCGGCCACCTCGAAGGCTCCACCTTCATCGCCATGGAGTGGGTCGACGGCGTCGACCTGCGGCGCATGTTGCTGGCCGAGCAGGAGTCGGGCGGCGCGATGCCCTACGGAATCGCTGCGTGGTTGGTGGCCCGGCTTTGTGAAGGGCTGCAGCACGCGCACGAGGCGCGCGACGCGCAGGGCCGGCCGCTGGGCATCGTGCACCGCGACGTCAGCCCGCAGAACGTGATGGTGGGCTTCAACGGCGACGTGAAGCTGGTCGACTTCGGCATCGCCAAGGCCACGTCGTGGATGGACCGCAGCAAGCCCGGCGTGATCAAGGGCAAGTTCCTCTACCTCGCGCCCGAGCAGCTCACGATGGAGCCGCTCGACCACCGGATGGATCTCTTCTCGCTGGGCGTGATGCTCTACGAGCTGACGGTGGGGCAGAGCCCGTTCTACCGAACCTCGACGGAGGCGGTGATCTACGCCATCCGCATGGAGGACCCCGAGCCGCCCTCGAAGGTGCGGCGCGGCTTCCCCCTCGTGCTCGAGAAGGTGATCCTCAAGTGCCTCGCGAAAGACCGGAGCAAGCGCTACCAGTCGGCCGGCGAGGTGCGCGCGGCGCTCGACGCGTACCTCCGGAGCGACAACGACCCCGGCCGCGACGACGTGGTGCGCTACGTCTCTTCGCGCTTCGGTGATGCCAGCGAGCGCACCAGCGTGTACGTGCCGCCCAACGCCCAGCCGAAGAAGCCCGCGGAGAAGCCCGGCCCGCCCGTGCCCGAGGGGCGCCGCGACACCGGTGACGCGCTGGAGGCGGCCGTGCCCTCCACGCGGGCCGATCGCCCGGCGATGCAGAACCCGTGGGAGGCCGAGGTCACCGCGCCGATGGCGAAGGCGGCGGTAGCGCGTGATCTCGAGCGCACCGCGGAGCTCAACCAGCGCCCCGGGGTGGCGAACACCATCGAGCCGACGGCGGTGTCGGAGGCGCGCAAGGTCGAGACCGGCGCGGTCTTCCGGCCGCTGATGCCGACGCTGATGGGCGAGTCGAAGCCCGAGCTCACGCGCGCCGCGCCGATCACGCCGCCGCCACCTCCCGCGCGCAGCACGGCGCTGCCTTCGAAGCCGCCGCCGCCGATCCCCACCAGTGAGATCCCCGAGGTGTTCTCCGACGTGATCTCCGTGGGCGAGAGCACCGTCGCCGACACCCAGAGCGACGCGGCGCCGCGCGCGGCGGTGGAAGATCGCATCGACACCCGGGAAGACACCGCGCCGGAGCCGCCGCGCGCCACGCGCCGCAAGCCCTCGACCACGCCGGTGAAGCTCACCCGTCGCAAGGGCTCGAGCGACCCCGACGACTACGTGGCCACGGTCGATCAGGCGCAGTTCACGCTCCTCGGGCGCCTCAGCGGCTCGAAGACGCTGATCGTGATCGCGGCCATCGCGTCTGCGCTGATGTTCACGCTGCTGCTGATCGTGCTGTGGCCTCCGAAAGAGGCGCCGCCGCCGCCCCCCATCGAGGAGCCGGTCGAGACCTCGCGCCCGCTCTCGATGCGCGTGCGCGTGAAGCTGGGGCGGGGCGTGACGCAGGTGACGGTCGACGGGCAGGCGGTGGTCGACGGCGCGATGCTCGATCATCTCCCCGGGCCGGCGCAGGTGCGCTTCTCGTGCCCGGGGAAGAAGCGCGGCAGCAAGCCGGTGCTCAAGGCGCTCTCGGCGACGATCCCCTCCACCACGAGCGTCGTCGACCTGCCGATCAGCTGTGAGTAGCCCGTCGTTTTTTTGACGAGTCGCTACAGGTCCGTAGGCTCCGCCACAGCTCGCTGCAGCCAACTCGCAGCGCGCTCACCGCAAGGAGCCGGGAACCATGAGCAACAAGCGCAAGCAGAACCGCGTCGACCTCGACATCTACCTGAACAAGTACGTCGCTGGCGTGCCGTACATGGCGCGTACCTCCGACATCTCGCGCGAGGGTGTGGGGCTGACGCACCTGGTGGAGCCCGACATGGCCGGCAAGCGGGTGGGGCTGCAGTTTCAACTGCCGGGCTCGGAGGAGGTCATCTACGCCGAGGGCGAGATCGTGCGCGAGTGGGCCGACCTCGGGAAGAAGGAAGAGGGCAGCGGCGTGCGCTTCACGCTCCTCACCGAACGCCACCGCCGGCTGATCGATCAGTTCTGCACGCGCGACGATCTGAGCTGAACCGGGTTGAAGAACCCGGGGCATCACCCGTAGATTGCTCCCGAATTTCCAACTCTTCGAAAGCGGGGGCACATGAAACGTCTCGTCCTTCTCAGTCTCGTTCTGGCGTTGTCGGCGTGGGCCGGCGACGTCAAAGAAGCGAAGCCGCAGCCGGGTGTGAACTGGGCCGGCCAGGTGGTGCGGGCGACGGGGCAGGGAGCGCCCGACATGAAGGCGGCCAACCCCGCGCAGGCCCGCCTGGGCGCTGAGCGCGCCGCGCTGGCTGACGCGCTCCGGAACCTGCTCGCGCAGGTGAAGGGCATCTCGGTCGATGGCACCAAGAGCGTCAACGACCTGATGGCGAAGGACGAGATCCGCACGCGCGTCGAAGGGCTGGTGCGCGGCTACAAGGTGGTCAACAAGCGGTACTTCAGCGACTCCGGCGTCGAGGTGGAGATCGAGGTCCCGCTCGCGCTCCTGTCAGACGTGGTCGACCCCGACGCGACGCAGCAGCTCGCCGTGGGCACGCCGGCCGCGGAGAAGGTGAACACCGGCCTGGTGATCGACGCGCGCGGGCTCAAGGTCACGCCGTCGCTGATGCCGCGCGTGCTGGGCGACGACGGCAAGGCGCTCTACAGCATCGACTCGCTCTCGGCCGACGCGCGCAAGTCGGCGGGCGTCGCCAGCTACGTGCAGAGCCTCGATGACGCCAACAAGTCGCTCAAGGCGGGCGAGAAGCCGCTGGTCCTCAAGGCCATGGCCGCGACGGGCTCCGACCTCAAGCTCTCGGCCGACGACGCGAAGAAGCTCGCCGCGCTGAACACCAGCTTCCTGGCCGACGGCAAGGTCGTCATCGTCCTCAACTGAAAGCCCGGAAAAAAATGAAAACGCTCAAATTCTCCGTGGTCGCGTTGTGGGTCGCCTTCGCCGCGTTCGCCGAAGAGAAGGCCACCGTCGTCTCGAAAGAGGGCGTCGGTGAGGCCGCCGTCGTCGGCAAAGACGAGCTCAAGGCCTACGAGGAGGCGCAGAAGAACGCGCTGCGCAACGCCGTGGAGCAGGCCGCGGGCGTGCGCATCGACGCCGACACCGCGGTGGTGAACAACCAGCTGGTGCGCGACCAGGTCTTCGCGAACACCTCCGGGTACGTGAAGAGCTTCACCGTCGCCGAGAAGAAGATCGACAAGGGCGTCGCCACCGTGAAGGTGAAGGCCGACGTCATCACCGAGCACCTCGACAAAGACATCACCGCCGCCCGCGATCTCGTCAAGCGCATGGGCACGCCCTCGATCGTGATCGTGGTGCAGGAGCAGACCATCCCCCTCGATGGCAAGGCGGTGTTGAACACCGAGAACGTGGCCACGGTGCTGACCGAGAGCCTCAAGGCCGACGGTTGGCTCATCAAGGACGCGCAGGCCATCAACGGCAAGCTCAAGCTCGAAGGCGCGGCGACCATGGGCCCCACCGAGCTCAAGGAGATCTCCAACCTGTCGAAGGCGCAGTTCGTGCTCTACGGCAAGGCGGTGATGCGCCACCAGGACGGCAAGGAGCTCGGCAGCGGCGGCGCGTACTACCCGGTGACCGGTGAGTACGACCTCGCGCTCGCGGCGACCGACAGCGCGGAGCAGATCGCCAAGTTGAACGGCAAGCTCACCCAGGCGCTCAAGCAGCCCGCGCCGGTGCTCTCGTACGAGCGCACCGCGTTCGAGTTGATCAAGGCCCGCCGCGACGAGGTCGTCTCTCCGATGCGCAAGGCGATCCTCGAGCACTTCCGCGATCAGACGGTGAACGGCAAGAAGCTGACCGTCAGCGTGTCGGGCCTCGAGAACTTCGGCGCCGCGAAGGACTTCAAGAAGGCGCTCGAGGCGATCAAGGGCATCAAGGAGGCCACGCAGGACGGCTTCCAGAACGGCAAGGCCGAGTACCGCATCGTCTACCTCGGCAGCTCCTCTGACTTCGCCGAGGTCGCGGAGGCGTCGACCTTCAAGAAGAAGAAGCTCAACGTGGTGTCGGTCAGCGGCAATACGTTGGAGCTCCAGGTCGGCAAGTGAAGCGCGGCGTCTGGGCGCTGGTGCTGGGCGCCTGCAGTGCCCAGGCTCCGCGGTTCGTGTTGCCCCCCGCGCGGGTCACCACGAGGAGTGAGCTGGTGCTGCACTGCGACCCGCCCGACGCCGAGGTGACGCTCGACGGCGTGCCGCAGGGCACCTGCGAAGACTTCGACGGTGAGCCGAAGGCGCTGCCGATACCGTCGGGCGCCCGGCGCATCGTGGTGAAGAAGCCTGGTTTTCAACCGTGGAATTCGATTCTCGAAACCGATGGGACCCGCGTGGTGATGTCGGTCACGCTCACTTCAACCGGAGGGACGCCATGAAGAGGCTCCTCGTCGTCGCTGTGGCTGTGTTGTCGTCGTTGGGCTGGGCCGACATCGGCAAGATCTCGACGCTCGAAGGAGAGGCGACGCGCACGCCGAAGGGCGGGGCGGCCGTGGCGCTCGCCGCGGGCTCCGCCATCGAGCTGGGCGACGTCATCACCGTGAAGACCGGCAACCTGAAGCTGGAGCTGACCGACGGCAGCATCATCGCGCTGGCCCCCGCCTCCACGCTGGAGATCACCGAGGCCGAGTTCGAGGGCCAGGAGCGCAAGGGTTTCTCCGGGTTGCTCAAGGGCGGCTCGCTGTGGACCAAGGTGAAGAAGGCGCTCGGCGGCGGCAAGTTCGAGGTGTCGACGGAGCGCGCGGTGGCCGGCGTGCGTGGCACCATCTTCCGCATCGACGCCGACGCGCTGGTCAAGGCCGCCAACAAGGGCCAGGGCCGCCGCGCGTCGATCGTGCGCGTCATCGAAGGGTCGGTCGCGGTGAAGCCCAGCGCGGTGATCGCGAAATCTCTCAAGAAGGCCGCGCCGAAGAAGGGCCCGCGCGTCGAGGTCGCCGGCCCGCAGGAGGTCTCGGTCGATCAGTGGGAGAAGATCTTCGTCACCCTCGCGGCCAACCAGCAGATCGCGGTCGGCGTCGATCTCTGGGAGCAGGCGGAGCTCGAGGAGGTGGCGAAGAACGATGCCTTCTCGAAGTGGATTGAGAAGAACCAGTAGCGCGCTGGTGTTGCTGCTCCCGGTGCTCGCGGGAGCGCAGCTGCAGCGACCCTTGCCGACCAACAGCCCGCAGGCGCTGACCGTCGCCCCGCGCGTGCACGTGCGCGCGAGCGAAACCGTCGACATCGATCTGCTGGGCGCGCTCGCTCGCCCCGGCGTCACGCTCTGGCTGCGCACCTCGGGGAACACGCTCAAGGCGTCGCTGGTCGAGCGCCTCGCCCGCTTCGAGACCGTGTGGGTGCAGGTTCATGCGCCCCTCAAGCCCGTCGACGCTCGGGTGTGGGCCGCGGTGCCGCGCGCCGGTGCGTGGGTGGACGTCTCCGCGCTGGCGGAGCTCAAGAAGCTCCCGGGCGCCCGCCGTGTGGCGGTGGAGCTCTCAGGGGCACTCACCGACGCGCTCCTCGAGCAGCTGCGCAGCGCGCGGGTCGACGAGGTGCGCTGGGCGCCGGAGGGCGAGGTCGATCTCCTGCGCTGGAGCCAGTTCTCGCAGCTGCGCGGCCGCCGGGTGCTGGTGGCGCCGGTGGGCGAGACATGGCCGGTCACCTGCGGCCAACGCGCCGGCCCCTCGGTGGAGGTGCACCTCTCGAGCCTGTTGGCGGCGTCGAGTGAGGTCTTCCCCTGCGGCGCCGGGGCCCGCGTGGTGGTGCCGTTGGACACCGATGACTGGCTGCTGCACTCGCTGGTGCTGCGCGACCCGACGGTGGAGCTGGTGGTCGACGCGCCCGACGACGAACACGCCCGAGGTGCGCGCGCATTGGTGGAAAGGCTACAGCTCTCACCTGACAAGAAGCGCTGAAGCGATTCCTTGACGCTCCGAAACGCGGCGGGGATTATTCGAGCGGAATTTTTCAAGAAGTCACGAACACTTGGCGCCCGCATTCGGTGCCTTTTGGGAATCTCATGCGCCGACCCATCATTGCTCTGTCTCTCGCGCTCTCGCTGCAGTCCTTCGCGCAAGCTCCGGCCAAGAAGGAGGCCAAGGAAGTCGAGCTGAAGAAGAAGGAGGTCAGCCTCGCGCCAGACAAGTCGCTCGCCGGCGACATCACGCGCAAGAAGGAGATCAAGGACGAGGGCCCCACGCTCAAGTTCGACGAGTTCCGCAGCGGCGTCGAGATGCAGGTCGCCGAGAAACGGCGCGAGCAGATCACCGACCTCAAGAAGATCATCTCGTTGACCACCGACGTCACCGAGAAGCCGGGCCTGCTGTTCCGCCTCGGTGAACTCTACTGGGAGGAGTCGAAGTACATCTCGTTCCAGGGGAACCGCAAAGACGACGACAAGCTCGCGGCGATGAACGCCAACGACAAGGCGGGCATCGAGGCGGCCGAGAAGGAGAAGGCGAAGCTCCTCGAGGAGTCGAAGGCCTACGCGGTCGAGGCCACCAAGGCGTATTCAACCATCGTCCAGGAGTACAAGAACTTCGAGCGCACCGACGAGGTCCTCTACTTCCTCGGCCTCAACCTCATGGAGATGGGCGACGAGAAGCGCTCGCTCGCGGCGTACGGCCGCCTGATCGCGAAGTACCCGAAGTCGAAGTACCTCCCCGACGCGTACCTGGCGACCGGCGAGTACTACTTCAACAACAGCAAGGGGAAGCGCGACCAGCTCGAGAAGGCGCTGGAGAACTACAAGAACGCCGCCAAGTTCCCCGAGAACCAGTCGTACGGCTACGCGCTGTACAAACAGGGCTGGTGCTATTTCAACCTGTCTGACTTCGACAAGGCGATGGACATGTACAAGTCCGTCGTCCTCTACGTCGACTTCTCGGGCGAAGACGAGGTCAACAAGGGCAAGAAGGGCTCCAAGACCGGCCTCGCGAAGGAAGCGCGCACCGACTACGTGCGCGCGTACGAGCGCGGCAACGGGCAGCCCAACGACGCGCGCGAGCGGTTCGCGAAGCTGGCGAAGACCGACGACGACAAGCGCACGATGCTCAAGCAGCTCGCCGGGCTCTATTACGAAGACGGGAAGGACCGCGAAGCGGCCGTCACGTACAACATGCTGATCACCGAGCGGCCCACGTCGCCCGAGGCGCCCGGCTTCCAGTCGCGCATCGTCGACTGCGTGATGCGCGCCGCCAACAAGCAGGTCACGGTGCAGCAGGTGCGCAAGCTGGTCACCATCATGGACCAGGTGCTCAAGGCGAACCCCAAGCTCGAGGAGAAGGACAAGCGCTCGCTGGATGACGCGCGCGAGCTCGCGGAGCGCACCATCTCCCGCCTGGCGGTCGACTGGCACAACGAAGGCAAGAAGACGCGCGACGAGCAGACCTTCGAGTTCGCGAACGCGGTGTACGCCGACTACCTCACGCTCTTCCCCGACAACGCCAAGGCCTATGACCTGCGCTTCTTCTGGGCGGAGTTGTTGAACGACAACCTGAGCCAGTTCGACAAGGCCGCCGTCGAGTACACCAAGGTGTTCAACATCGACATCGCGCGCCTCGAGAAGAAGGAGAAGGTCGGCAAGTGGATGAACAACGCCTCGTACAACGCGATCCTCGCGTGGACCGAGGTGGTGAAGAAGGAGGAGGCCAGCGGGGCGATCAAGCCGCCCGTCATCTCCGACCCGAACGCCAAGCTGACGATTCCGCCCTCGAAGCAGAGCCTGCTCGACGCGTGCAACAACTACCTGAAGTACATCGAGAAGGGCGATAAGAAGGTCGAGATCGCCTACAAAGCGGCGCGCATCTACTACGACTACAACCACCTCGATGACGCGGTGGAGCGGCTGTCGGAGATCGCGCTCAAGTTCCCCGACTACAAGTTCGAAGACGGCTCCCGCGCCGGTGAGATCGCCGCCAACCTGGTGTTGGACTCGTACAACCTCCTCGGCGACTGGGGGAAGGTCAACGAGTGGGCGCGCAAGTTCTACGCGAACGACAAGCTGGCGGTGGGCCAGTTCCGCGCTGACCTCGCGAAGCTGATCGAGCAGTCGAGCTTCAAGCTCATCAACCAGCTCGAGGCGAAGAAGGAGTTCGTGAAGGCCGGCGATGCCTACCTCGCGTTCGTGACCGACTGGCCGAAGTCGGAGCTCGCCGACAAGGCGCTCTTCAACGCCGCCATCGACTACTTCAACGGCAAGGCGCTCAACCGCGCCATCGAGGTGCGCAAGCAGCTGATCCAGAAGTACCCGAAGTCGCAGTACGTGCCGCAGACCATGTACGCGCTGGCCGAAGGGTACGAGGCGATCGCCGACTTCGACCCCGCGGCCGACTACTACGAGGCCTACGCGGCGGCGTACGAGAAGGGTCGCGCCGGTGGCGGCAAGAAGGGCAAGGCGGCGCCCGCGAAGAAGGGGAAGCCCGCCGAGGCCGCGAAGCCGGCGGCTGAGCAGGTGTGGGAGGAGAGCAAGGCGCAGGACGGCCTGCTCAACGCCGGCCTCTTCCGCGAGGGCCTCGGCGAATACAAGGTCGCGCTCAAGAACCGCGAGAAGTTCCTCGAGCTGTGGCCCAACGCCAAGGAGGTCGAGGCGGTGGAGAAGTCGATCCTCGATCTCTACGAGAAGACGGGGCAGTGGGCCAAGGTCACCAAGGGGCTCGAGGAGTACGAGAAGAAGTACGTGAAGGACCCCTCCAAGGTGCTGACGGCCGAGGGCCGCATCGCGAAGATCTACGAGGAGAAGCAGAAGAACGCGAAGGCGGCGCGCGGCGTCTACAACCGCATCTCCGACTACTACGAGAAGCTGGGCAAGAAGCAGCGCGAGTCGCTGGAGATCACCGCGCTCGACGCCGTGGCGCGGGCCAACTTCATCCAGAACGAAGATGAGTGGAAGAAGTACAGCGCGCTCAAGTTGCGCTGGTCGAAGCTGAGCAACATCGCGGAGCTCAAGTCGTCGATCGTCTCCAAGTCGAACGCGCTGACCGAGATCCAGAAGACGTACACCAGGACGGTGCAGCTCAAGTCGGCCGACCCCGCGATCTGCGCGCTGAACAAGATCGGCATGGCCTACGACCAGCTCGCCGAGCAGCTGGTGCACTTCCCCGTGCCGAAGGGCTTGCCGGAGGAGGTGCTCTTCGAGCTCAAACCGCAGTTCGAGCAGCAGGCCGAGCCGGTGAAGAAGAACGCCACCGACGCCTTCGTGGCCGCGGTCAACAAGAGCCAGGAGCTCGACATCTTCAACAAGTGCACCGTGTCGGCGCTGGAGATGCTGCGCACCCGCTACGCCCCCGAGCAGTACCCGAAGATGGAAGAAGACGTGCTCGAGGTGAAGCAGACCGAGAAGAGCGCGGCGCTGGGCGGTGACCTGCTCACGTCGATTCAGCCGGTGCCGGTGATCACCGCCGAGCAGGCCCAGACCATCAAGAACAACACCCAGGAGGTCGGCAGCCGGCCGGTGGAGGACACCATGCCGGAGGTCGACCTGAGCTCGCCCGAGCCCTCCCCGAAGAAGGCGGAGAGCAGGCCGGCAGAGAAGAAGACCGCGTCTCCGGCGCCGGCCAAGACGGCCAGCCCTGACGACGAGCCGGAGGACACGCTGTGAGGCTCCGCGCGATTCGAGGAAACGACATGCGAAGTGCTTTGGTGATTGCCGGGTTGTGCGTGGCGGGCTGCGCCACCACCTCGAGTGACAAGGTCGGCGGGCCGCAGGTCACGAACCGCACCGACGCCAACGGGCAGCCCCTCGCCGACCAGCCGCAGATCGGAACCAAGGCGAAGCTGCTGTTCGACGACGCCCTCAAGGCGTGGGACACGCAGCGCAAGGCGAAGGCCTACGACTACCCGGCGCTGGAGAAGAAGTTCCGCGCGGCGGCCGACGCCGACCCGAACCTCGCCGAGGCCGTCTACAACCTGGGCGTGCTGGCGGAGCGCCAGGGCAAGACCAAGGAGGCGGTCTCGCTCTACAAGGACGCGCTGTCTCGCAAGCCGACGCTGCGCCAGGCGGCGGAGAACCTGGGCGTCATCGCGCAGAACAACGGCGACGAGGCGACGGCCACCAAGGTGTACACCGACATCCTCACGCAGTACCCCGACGACGCCAGCAGCCGCGCGCGCCTCGCCGAGTTGTCGCGCCGCAAGGGCGACCTCGAGAAGGCCATCACGCTGTCTCGCGAGGCGCTCTTCCGTGAGCCGAAGACGCTGCAGGCCTACAAGACGATGATGCTCGTGTACTTCGAGCAGAAGCAGTTCGCGATGGCGCGGCTCATCGCGCTGCGCGCCTCGAAGATCGACGATGGTGATCCGGAGATCCCCTACACGTTGGGGCTGATGAACCTCGCGGAGAAGGACCCGATCAGCGCGCGCCTCAACTTCAAGAAGGCCGTCGCGGCGCGGCCCGACTTCCTGCCGGCGCACTTCCAGCTCTGCAAGATGGCGCTCGATCAGGAGGACTACCGGGGCGCCGAGGAGCACCTGCGGCGCATCCTCCAGGCGAACGGCAAGAACGCCGAGGCGCTGCTCGACCTGGGCGTCGCGTACAAGGGCATGGGGCAGCTCGACAAGGCGATGGCCACCTACGACGAGGCGGCGAAGGTGAACCCCGACCTCCCGGAGCTGCTGCTCAACCGCGGCATCATCATCGCGCTCAAGGGTGACCCCGAGAAGGCGCTGTCGATGTTCAAGCAGTACATCGCGCGCAAGGCCGACACGCTGACCGTCGACCACCCGGTGCACACCCTCATCGCCGAGCAGGAGCAGACCATCGAGAAGCGCGAGGAGGAGAAGCGCATCGCCGCCGAGGCCGCGAAGATGGAAGAGGAGATGAAGAAGCAGGAGGCGGCCGCCGCCGAAGAGGAGCGCAAGAAGAAGGAGGCCGAGTTCCAGAAGCAGAAGTCTGACGCGAAGGGCGAGACGCCCGCGCCGGCTCCCGAGAAGAAGGAAGCGCCCCCCGAGGCGAAGAAGGAGGAGCCGAAGAAGGAGGCTCCCAAGGCCGCGCCCGCGCCGGCGCCCGCGAAGAAGGCGGGCGGCTCCAGCGACGAGCCCGAAGACGGGTTCTGAGTCAGTAGGGCTTCGTGCCGACGAAGTTGCCCGGCGGCGCGTAGTCACACACCACGAACCACCAATCACCGGAGCCGAAGGGGCTCCCGGTGGTGCATTGCTGGACCGCGCAGCCCACGCTGGTCGTCGAGCGCCACACCAGCTGCGTGTAGTGCCCGCACACGTCACCCGTCGCGCAGGAGTTGGTGGCGTAGTCGTAGCCGACCGCCTCGCTGGCCCAGGTGTTCACCGCCTGGGTGATGGTGACGGCGTTGGTCGACGCGAAGATGTTCTCGCCCAGCGAGTTCGGGTCGCGGTGTTGCCACTGGCAGCGCAGCGCCCAGTCGAGGGCGAGGAGCGCGGCGTCGTTGTTCCAGGTCAGCGCGGGGAGGGCGGGCTCCGGCGTCGGCGTCGCGGCGTCACGCACGGCGTTGTGCGCGGCCAGCGCCTCGGTGGCGAAGGCCGACAGCTGCGGCCCCGCGTCGGCCCCACCGCCGCCCCCCGGAGGCAGCCCACCGCACGCGCACAGCAGCAGGCAGGCGGCGCGCAGCGACTTCACGGCGCCTCCGGCTTCTTGCCGCGCAGCGCTTCGTACGACGCCTTCTTGCCGTCGATGGTGAGCAGCGCGGCGGTGCCGTAGCTGGTCTTGCCGTCGTTCAACTTCCACGGGAGCGGGTTGGCGCTGCCCTGGTTCACGAAGAGCTCCGGCACGAGCTTCTTTTCGGGCACCGGTTTGCCGGCGAGGTCGCTGGCCATGCCCGCCGCCTCGAGGATGTGCCCGGCGATGCCGAAGGTGATCTTCGCCTTCTTGAGCACCTCGGTGATGCGCGGGTCGCCGACGTTGCCGGCGCCGGGCACGTAGTCGATGGCCTTCTGGCCCTTCTGGCGCGGCGGCCCATGGGTCAGCAGCACCGCGGCGTCGTCGCAGCTCGCGGCGGCCTCCGCGAGCTCGTCGAGGTCTTTGTCTTTGTAGATGCAGCCCGCTGCGAGGTGCAGGTACGCGCGGTCGTGGTACCCGCCGACACTGACCAGATCGACGCCGTCGCCGTCGTAGCGGCGCACGAGGTCCATGTTGATGAGGTGGGTGAAGCCGGCCTTGCGCTGCTTGATGATCGCGTAGTTGAGGGCCGCGCCGCGCTCCATGTTGCCGGAGACGACGAGGAGCGGCCGGTTGGTGGCGTGCACGAGGTAGTCGAAGATCTGATCGAGCCCCTCCGGCTCGGAGCTGGTGTCGCCGCCGATCACCACCGCGTCGACGTCGGCCTTCTCGAACGCGGCGAGGAAGGTGTCGAGCATGGCCCTGGTCTCGGGCTCGAGGTCCTTGATGCCGGAAAGCAGGCCGAGCGTCGGCTTCTTCGCGGCGCGCGGCTTCTCCCGGCGGATCTTCACGGTGCCGCCGGTGTGTTCGAACACCCAGCCCTCACGCGTCTTCACGTCGGCGGGGGAGAACTGCTGGAAGGGCGCGTTGCACTCGAACTGGTAGCGCTCCTCCCAGGTGGCGAAGTCATCAGCGAGGGCGAGAGCAGGCGCGAGGGCGAGGAGCAGGGCGGAGCGCACGTCAGGAGTCCTTCTTGTTCGGAGTGATCGCGGGGACGTTGGGGTCGGTCGGGTTGTCGATCTGGTACTCGCGCGTCTCGTCCTGGGACGACGCGGGGCTGTTGGGCCGCTCCGAGGTGAGGGCCTTGAACCGCTGCTGCCATTGATCGCGCTCGGTGCGCAGCGCCGCCGCCTTCTGGTTCAGCTGGCGCGCGACGGTGCGGGCCTCGTCACGCTCGGCGAGCAGCCGGTTGGCCAGCGCGCGGGCCTCCGCGGTCGCGCCCTTCGCCGCGGTCAGCTCGGCGCGGAGCTGTTCGAGCTCCTGTTCGGCGCGCTCGCGTTCGATGCGCTCGGTGGCGACGGCCAGCTCGCCGCTGCGGGTCGCCTCCTGCACCTGTTCGTCGAGGGCCGAGATGCGCGCGCGCGCGTCGTTGCGCTCCGCGGTGACCATGCTCTCGCTGGTGGTGTACCGCCCGCGCTCCTCTTCATGGCGCGCGTTGGCCTCGGCGAGGGCCGCTTCGACCGCGGAGAGCTTCGACTCCGCCTCGGCGTGCTGCGACTCCCGCGCGGCGAGCTCCTCGGTGGTGATCTGCAGCTGGGCGCGCGCGTCGTCGAGCTCCCGCTGGCGATCATCGAGCTGGGCGGTGAGCTGCGCGAGCTCCTCGGCGAGGCGATCTTGCGCTTCACGGTGGGTGTCGTCGCTCGAGTCGGCGAGCGCCTGCAGCCGGCCTTCGGCCTCGGCGGTCAGCTCCCGCGAGACCTGCAGCTCCTTCGTGAGCGCCTCGTGCTTGAGGGTCAGCTGTTCGTGCTCGTGGGTCAGGCGGTCGAGCGCCAGCTCCAGCTTCGACTTCTCGGCGGTGAGCGCGTCGACCTGCGCGCGGGCCTCCTCGAGCTCGAGGGTGCGGGCGTCGAGTTCGGCCTTCAGCGCCTCGACCTCGGCGCTGAGGCGCGTGGCCTCTTCGCTGCGGGCGCCGGCCTTCTCATTGGCGGCGGTGAGCTCGTCGTCTTTGCGCTTGAGCTCGGAGCTGATCCACTCCAGCTCCGTCTGGTGCTGGGCCTCGGCGCCGCGGGCGAGGCCGCTGGCCGACTCCAGCGCCTTCTCGACGCGGGCGAGCTCGGCTTTGGCGGCGTCCAGCTCCTCGCGGAGCATCTCGCGCTCATTGACCAGCTGCAGTTGCGCGTCCTTCTCGCCCTGCAGCTGGGCGCTCACCGTGCGGAGGCGCGCCTCCAACTCGTCGCGCCGGGTCGCGGCCTTCTGGCGCTCGTCGGAGACGATGCCGGCGCGATCGCGCGCCTCGTCGCGCTCGGTCGTCAGCTGGCCCAGCTGCTGGTCGAACTCGGCGCGGGCGCGCTGGAGCTCGCCTTCGAGGCGCAGCACCTGCTGTTCGTCGATCACCACCAGCGGCGCCTCGCGGCCGTCGGAGAGCCGGCGGCTGGCGCGCGCGAGCCGGGTGGTGCCATCGGCGTCGACGTCGAAGGCCACCTTCAGCAGCCCGACGCCGGGCGCGTCGACGATCACCCCGACGGCCGAGGGTTCGATGCTCAGGCCGACGTCGATGGGCCCGGCATCGCTCTCGCCGTGGAGGCCCGCGTCCCACGCGTC
>CAMLFP010000074.1 GCA_946479335.1 uncultured Archangium sp. | reverse complement strand
GTGGGTGTCGTTCTCAGCCAGGTGGTCGGCCACGCCGGAGATGCGGGTGTGCACGTCGCCGCCGCCCAGGTCCTCGGCGCTGACTTCCTCGCCGGTCGCCGCCTTCACCAGCGGCGGGCCGCCGAGGAAGATGGTGCCCTGGTTCTTCACGATGATGCTCTCGTCGCTCATCGCCGGCACGTACGCGCCGCCCGCGGTGCACGAGCCCATCACCACCGCGATCTGCGGAATGCCCTCGGCGCTCAGGTTCGCCTGGTTGAAGAAGATGCGCCCGAAGTGCTCCTTGTCGGGGAACACCTCGTCTTGATTGGGCAGGTTCGCGCCGCCGGAGTCGACCAGGTAGATGCACGGCAGCCGGTTCTCCTTCGCGATCTCCTGCGCGCGGAGGTGCTTCTTCACCGTCACCGGGTAGTACGTGCCGCCCTTCACCGTGGCGTCGTTGCAGACGATGACGCACTCGCGGCCCGCCACGCGGCCGATGCCGGTGATGATGCCCGCGCCCGGCGCGTCGTCTTTGTACATGCCGATCGCCGCGAGCTGGCTGAACTCGAGGAACGGCGTGCCCGGGTCGAGCAACTGGTTCACCCGCTCGCGCGGCAGCAGCTTGCCGCGCCCGGTGTGCTTCTTCCGCGCCTCTTCGCCGCCGCCCTCGGAGATCTTCGCGACCTTCGCCTTCAGATCATCGACGAGGGCCTGCATCGCCTGCGCGTTCGCCTGGAACTCGGCGGAGCGCACGTTCAACTGACTATCGAGAATCGCCATCGCCCGCGCCTCATAGCGGATTCACCGCGCGAGGCGCCGAACCATCTTCGTCAGTTGGCTTTCTGCGTCAGGTGCCGCCTCCGGCGCGCTGCAGCAACTCGCGGTGCTGAGAAGGCGCGCGGAGTTCCTGGTAGCGGAGCACCTTCTCGCGAATCAGCGGCCTCACCACGAACTCGCTGGCGTTCGGGTCGCGGATCGACGGCTCCTTCTCGAACCACGCCTGAATCGCCGCGATCTGCTCGGCGGGGAACAGCCGCGCCAGCGTGTCTTCGTTGACGCGATCGAGGTAGCAGACACGCACGAACCACTCGATCTCCTCCGGCGACATCCACCGGGTGGTGCGCTCGAAGAACCGGCGGGCGGCGAGCGCCGAACCACCTTCACCGTCGGTGAGTTCCTCGACCAGCAGTTGCAGCAGCAGCGGGTAGCCGCGCGTCATGGCGAACAACTGCGTCGCGCGCGCCTCGTCGACGCCGAGCTTCGTGAGCATCGCGCGGCTGGTGGGCTCGTCGAAGGCGCGCAGCCTGAGCCGCGGCTCGAGGTAGCGCTTGTACTGCCGCGACCAGTCACCGTTGCCGTCTTCGAGATCATCGCGCCCCGAGATCCACAACACCGTGTCGAACTCACACGCGGCGAGCGCGGGCACCAACGCACCGAGGAGGAAGTCCTCCAGCACCGGCTGCAGCGCCTCGTAGTCGTCGATCCAGATCAGCAGCTTTGTCAGCCCGTCAGACGAGGCGAGGCTCCGCCGCAACAACCGGCCACGCCCCAGCGCCTCGCGGAGATCTGCGACGATCGCCTCCGAGGTCACCGAGTAGAGCTCGTGTCGCAGGCGCAGCGTGCTCGCGCTCGTCAGCTTCTGCGCGAGCCAGCTCCCACCGGCTGTGAAGAGCGCCGTCACCGCCTCGAGCTCACGCACACTCAACCTCGGCAACGGGAGCCTCCGCGAGACGCCCCAGTGCCCCATCTTCACCACCAACGAGGCCAACTGCCGGGCCTCCGCCGAGAGCGATGATTGACCGATGCGCTCCTCGAGTTCCTCGCGCTGCCGGCGGAACCGCGCCAGCACGCGGTGCGTGCGGGGGAAGTAGTCGCGCCCTGCGTCGCCGAACTCGAGTGATGAATTGAAGAGCTGCCCCACCAGCGCCGCGAAGTCATCGAGCGACTGGCGATTGGAGCCGTCGACCCGCAGCACCAGAAAGGGCGCGAGCGTGTCAGCCGACGACGCCAGCACCTCCGACATCAAGTAGCTCTTCCCGATGCCGCCTGGCCCGCTGATGGAGCAGATCGACAGCCCCTTCTTCGGCCGCTCAAGCATCTCCCGCAGGCGCGTCAGCTCCAACGATCTCAGTGACTCCACGTCGGCGAGGTTACCCGTGCGCATCTCGTCGCCCTAGCGCTCGCGTGGGCCACGGTGCACGAGGCCGGTGAGCCACGCTGTTCGCGCCGCACCACGCTGAACGGGGCAGGCCGGAGTCTTGCAACGCCTCGCCGCATGACGACTTCGGTGATGACGCTCTCGGCGGTGCGGCTCCGGCCGCGACGCGCGCTGTTGGCGGGCGGGCTGGCGTTGGGCTTCGCGGCGGAGGTGCTGCTCGATGGCTCGCCCTTCGGCCTCGGGCACGCGCTGTTCTCGGTGATGTTGGCGGCAACGCTCATCACCCTCGGAGGCCGTGAGGTGTGGCAGTCGGCGCGCGAGCATCGCTGGTTGCTGGTGCAGGCGGTGCTGCTGGTGGGCTCCACGATGCTGCACGACGCGTATTGGCTCGGGGTGCTCTGCACGCTGACCGCCGGCGTGTTGTTCTCGCTCGCGCTCCTCGGGTGGAACGGCAGCCGCGCGCTCTCGTCATCGGGCCTGAGCGCGCTGATGGCGGCGCCTTTCTCCGCGTTCGGCAACTCCGTGAAGTCCGGGGTTCAGGTGGCGGGCAGCGAACTGCGCGAGACGAATGTGGTCGCCCAGGTGCGCACGCACTTCCCGGCGCTGGTGCGGCTGGGCTTCATCGTCGTGCCTCCGCTGCTGCTGGTGACGATGCTGCTCGCCTCGGGTGACGCCATCTTCCGCGCGAAGTTGGACACGCTCTTCGACGCCGCGGTGTCGCTGGCCATCGTGCGCGCGATTCGCGCGGCGCTCTTCACGCTCTCCGCGGGCGTCATCCTCACCGGCGTGCTGGCGTTCGCCACGCGGCGTCGCGAGCTGGTGCAGGCCGTCGCGCCGTCTCGTTCGCTCACCTCGCTGGAGACCTCCGCGCTGCTCGGCTCGCTCACGCTGCTGCTGGTCGCGTTCGGCGTGTCGTCGACGCCGTGCGCGCTCGCGCCGTCGGCGTGCGAGCTGCCCGCGGGCGTGACGTACGCAGAGGCCGCGCACGAGGGGTTCTTCCAGCTCCTGTTCGCGGCGATGAGCCTCCTCGCGCTGTTGATGGCGTTGCCGGCGCGCACGCAGCTCGGGGAGCGCGCGCTGAAGGCGCTCTCGACCGCGCTGGTGCTGGCGACGATGCCGATGTTGGTGAGCGCGACCGCGCGCCTGTGGCGCTACGAGACGACGTACGGGCTCACCGTGCTGCGCTTGATGGCGTACGCGGGGCTCGCGTTCGTCGCGGCGATGCTCGCGTGGCGTGCGCTGACGTTGTGGGTCGCGCCGCGCGCCTTCGTCTCCGGAGCGCTCGCGCTGCTGAGCACCACGCTGCTCTCGCTGGCGGTGTTGTCACCGGAGCGCTTCATCGCGGAGCACAACGTCGAGAGCGCACGCTCCCTCACCGACCTCGACCTCGCGTACCTGCGGTCGCTGTCGGCCGACGCGGTGCCCACGCTGGTTCGCATCGGCGCGGCGCCTCCAGCAGCGCCCGAGCCCGACTCCCTGCTGACGTGGAACCTCGGCCGCGCCCGCGCACGCGCCGCCCTCAACCGCTGAGGCGACTCACGGAGCAAACACGCGCGGTCGCATCGCCGCGCGCACCAGCACCGCCATCGCCGCCAGCACCACGCCCGGCAGCAGGTGGAAGACCACCAGATGCGCCAGCGTGCCGTTCCCGCAGTGGAGGTGGAGCACCAGCGCCCCGCCGGCCACCGACGCGAGCGCGCCAGCGAAGAGATGCGACGGGCGCGCCGCGAAGCGCAGCGAGAGGAAGACGACCAGCGCGACCGGTGCCACCGCGACAGCGCATTCTGTGAGCACGCACTTGAGGCCCGCTGAGAACGGTGCGCCCGGGTCGAAGCCGGAGGCGTCACCCATGGCCAGCGCCGACGCGAAGAAGAAGAGGCCCGCCACCGCCCAGCGTCGCGTGGATGAGCCCGGCCGCAGCCACCACGCGGAGCCGATCGCCGCCAACGCCAGCCACGCGAGGCCCACGACGTACGCCAGCGTCATCGACGCGTGCTGCGTACTCGCGCGTGACATCGCCAACATGGCGCCGACGCTGGTCACCAGGTTCACCGCCAGCACGCCGAGCGCGTCTCGCCACCACGCCCGCATGCGGGGTTGTGCCGCGAGCTCCGCGCGCGCCGCGCCCGCCAGCTTCTGCAGCACGTCGTCCGGAGGCGCGCTCCCCAGCGCACCGATGGCCGCATCGAGCCGTTCTTCGGGGGTGCTCATGGCCAGACTCCCTTCAACAGCTCGCGCAGCCGCTCGTACCCGCGATGCGCGCGCACCTTCACGGCCGACTCGTTGACCCCGGCGTGCTGGGCGATCTCCGCGAACGAGAGGCCCTCGAAGCGGTTCAGCACGATGGCCTCACGTTGGGCCTCGGGCAGCTGCGCCAACGCCGCCTTCACGGCCTTCTGCAGCCCCGGGTCGCGCATCGGCGGCAGCTCCGCCTCACCCTCAGGCACCTCGCCCTCCTCGGTCACCGTCTCGAACTTCGCGTGCCGCCGCCAGTCGCGGGCCGCGTTCGACGCGATGGCGTAGAGCCACGGGCGCACCTTCGCGCCCTGTTGAAAGCGGCCGCGGCCCCGCACCACGGAGAGGAAGGTGGCCTGCGTGAGATCATCCGCCACCGCGCCGGAGCCCGTCACCCGCTGCAGGTAGGCGCGAACGCCGCGTGCATGGCGCGTGAACAGCGCGTCGAAGGCACGCGCGTCGCCGTCGAGGAAGGACTCCATCAACACCTCGTCGGAGGGCTCGGTCACGGACAGAAATGAAGGTACCCGAGAAATCTGTGAGGGGTACGCGCGAAGCGCCCCGGTGGTTACACGGGCAGTTGCTGAAACCCCGGTGGCGCGTCATGCGTAGGACAGACATGAAAACCTGGCTCCCGCTGATGATGTTGAGTGCAGCCACCGTGTTCGCGCTCGTCGCCTGGGCGCAGACCCCCAAACAGGAGAAGTCGACCGTGAAGCCCTTCCCGAAGGCCAACTCCGCCGAGCTCAAGAAGCTGCTCTCGCCCGAGCAGTTCCGCGTCACGCAGGAGTGCGGCACCGAGCCGCCGTTCCACAACGCGTACTGGGACAACCATGAAGACGGCATCTACGTCGACGTGGTGTCGGGCGAGGCCCTCTTCTCGTCGAAAGACAAGTTCGACTCCGGCAGCGGCTGGCCGTCTTTCACGAAGCCGCTGGAGCCCAACGTGGTGGAGAAGAAGGACGTCTCGCACGGCATGGTCCGCACCGAGGTGCGCAGCAAGAACGCCGACTCGCACCTCGGGCACGTCTTCGACGACGGGCCGTCTGACCAGGGCGGGCTGCGCTATTGCATCAACTCCGCCAGCTTGCGCTTCATCCCCGTCTCGAAGCTGGAGGCCGAGGGCTACGGCAAGTACCTGCCGCTGTTCGGCAAGGCGCCGCAGGCCAGCGCGAAGACCGAGATCGCGGTGCTCGCCGGCGGCTGCTTCTGGGGCATGGAGGACATCATCCGCAAGATCCCCGGCGTGCTGGAGACCGAGGCTGGCTACACCGGCGGCTGGCTGAAGGACCCCAAGTACGACGACACGCACGACTCGAAGTCGGGCCACGCAGAGTCGGTGCGCGTGGTGTTCGACCCGTCGAAGCTCTCGTACGCCGACCTGCTGGAGAAGTGGTTCTTCCGCATGCACGACCCGACGACGCTGAACCGGCAGGGCAACGACGTGGGCACGCAGTACCGAAGCGCCATCTTCTACACCTCCGAGGCGCAGAAGAAGACCGCGGAGGAAGTGAAGGCGCGCGTCGACAAGTCGGGCAAGTGGAAGAAGCCCGTCGTCACCGAGATCACCGCCGCCAGCACCTGGTACCCCGCGGAGGACTACCACCAGGACTATCTGGAGAAGCACCCCGGCGGGTACACCTGCCACTACCTGCGCGAGTGATTCAGCGCGCGGTCGGTTCGACCTTCAGCACCTCGGAGCGCCACTGCGCGTCTTCGGGGTAGATGGAGTTCAACACCTGCCACGTGAAGCGGAAGGTGCTGGTGCGCGGGCTCTCCATCGCGGAGAGCTCGCGTTGCAGTTTCTCGCGGCGGGCCTTGAGCTCCTGCACGTCCTTCGAGTTGCCGCGCACGAAGCTCAGGTAGCCGTCGACCGTCTTGAGCTGCTGCTGCAGGCGATCGGCGTCGGCGAGATCGACGAAGGGCCGCTGCGCGCCGACGCGCACCTCCAGCTTGCCCAGCGCCTGCCCGCGCTGCGCGGAGCTGAAGACCACCGGCGGCTTCTCATCGACGCGCTGAGGCGCCACCGTGCCGCGCTCGTTCCCCGACTGGATCATGAAGTCGACCTGCGGGAGCGCGCGCGCCAGCACCAGCGCGTCTTCGTAGGGGATGGCCGCGAGCAACACCGTCACGTCGCGCGGCCCCAGCGCGGCGAGCGCCTCCTTCGCGGCGGCGGTGACCTCGGTCGCCTCGGCGTCGCCGTAGCTGCCCGGCGCGGTGAGCGCGAACACGCCCACCTTCACGCCGCCGACGGTGAACACCGCTCCGCTGTCGAACACCCGCTTGCCGCCGCGCTTCAAGTTCGCCGACAGCAGCTTCATCGGCGAGCCCGTCGACAGCTTGAGCAGCGCGTCGACGCCGTCGGTGAGGTCTCTGGGGCCGACCGCCATCGCCTTGGTGCCAGCGCGCGCAATAAGGTCTAAGACCAACGCCGCGCGCGGCGGCTCGCTGGCGCCGGTGCTGCGGTTGAGCGCGTTGCCGGAGTCGAGCACCAGCAGCGGCTCGCCCTTCAGGGTGTCGAGCAACGCCTTGCGGCGCGGCAAGCCCCCCGACGGGTTTCCCGAGCAGCCGCACGGCACGAGCTCGCCCAGGTTGTCACCGGTGAAGACAACGGTGACGTGCTTCTCGGCGGCCGCCGCGGGCACTGCCAGCAGCAGCAGCGCGAGCCACTTCACTTCTTCGCCTTGCGCAGCTCGGCCAGCTTCGTCTTCGCGGTCTTCGCGGCGTCAGACTTCGGGAAGGTCTTCACCAGCTCCTCGAGCGCCAGGCGCTGCTCGTCGTTCATCTTGAGCTGCTTGAAGCACTCCGCGGTGTGCAGGTACGCCTGCGCCGCCGACTTCGTCTTCGCGAAGTTGGAGATCACCTGGTTGTACTCGTAGAGCGCCTCGCGCCACTTGGAGTCGGTGAAGTACGTCTCGCCCAGCAGGTAGTGCGCCTCGCCGATCTGTTCGTCCTTCGGCCACTTCTTCATGAACTCCGTGTAGAGCCGCCGGCCGAGCTCGACGTCGCCGCCCTTCACCTTCTCGTCGGCCAACGCGAGGAAGGCCTTCGGGTCGTCGGGGCGCTTGACGTCTTCCTTCTTCGGGTCGACCGCCGTCGCGACCGGCTGCGCGCTCAGCTTGCCCTCGATCTCCCCCAGCTTCACCGACTGCGCCTCGACCTGCCCGCGCAGCACGGCGACGTCTTGCAGCGCCGAGTCGACCTTCACGCCGATGTTCGCGCCGGTGGTGCGGCTGGCGCGATCGAGTTGATCGAGCGCGGCCTGCAGCTGCCCGGTGGCCTCGTCGAGGCGCGTGCGGGTGTCCTGCAGCTCCTTCTTGAGGGTCTCATTGTCGGCAGAGAGCGAATCGAGGCGCTGCTCGACGACCGCGCCGCGATCAGCGGGGAAGAAGCAGGCAGAGGTGGAGACACAAAAAAGCCCGGCCATGACGAAGCGAGTCATGGCCGGGCCTTTACACCATCGCGCTTTTCAGCGCTTGCGCCGACGCAGCGTCAACGCGAGGCCGAGCAACGGGAGGAGCTCGAAGCCGCTGTTGCAGCCGCAGCCCTTCTTCTTCGCGGCCGCCGGGTTGGTGACGGTGACCAGCGTGGTGGCCAGCCGCTGCGCGCCGTGCGCGTCGGTGGCGGTGAGGGTCGCGCGCACCACGTACGAGACCTGGTCAACGGTGGGCGCCACGAAGGTGACGCTGTTGCCGTTGACGGTGGGCGCCACGCCGCTGGAGACCGCCCACGCGGAGGTGACCGCATCGCCGTCGGGGTCGGTGACCGTGGCGTCGATGGTGACGGTGGCGCCGGCGTTCACCGCCATCGCCTCGGGCATGGTGATGTCGGGCGGGCGGTTGGCCGCGACCGCGCAGGCGTTGGCGTCGTCCACCACCTGGTTGAAGGGCATGTTCGTCGCGCCCGTCACGGTGATGCCGTCGACGTCCCACCCGTTGGCGCCCTCCGCGTCATCGGAACCCACGCGGAAGCGCACGCGCACCGTCTGGTTCGCGAAGGCCGTGCCCAGCGAGAGCGTCTCGGTGATGAAGCCCGGGTAGCCCGCGCTGGTGCCCACGTAGCCCTGGCGGCCGGTGAGCGGGTTGGCGCTCTGGTTCTGCCCGGTGCCCTGGTAGATGGTGCCGGTGTAGCCGCCCGCGAGGAAGAGGCCGACGTCGGTCCACGTGCCGTCGTTGCCCTGCACCTCGATGACCGAGCCGTCGAAGTAGTCACCCTGCGAGACCGGCTCGAACGAGTAGCGGTGGCTGAAGGTGATGGTCAGCGGGTCGGTGCCCACCGCCAGCGCGGGCGAGGTCAGCATCGCGTCGGCCGGCGACGGCGCGTCGGGCCCGAGCCAGTAGTGGTTGCCGTTCTCCTCCGCGATGCGCCAGCCCTGCCCCGGGGTGAGCGTCTGGTCTTCGGTGGTCTCCCAGTTCGACGGCGCCTCGACGTCGTCGCTGGAGGTGGACCACTGGCTGACGTCGGAGTTGATGGCGAAGGTCGCGGCCTGCGTGCGCGTGCCGTTGAGCAGCGAATCGTCGGCCACCGCCACGTTGAGGGTCAGCTGCTGGCGGCCCGAGAGCTGCGCCAGCGACACGG
Organism: uncultured Archangium sp.; assembly: GCA_946479335.1. The sequence continues at coordinate 9,341 of CAMLFP010000074.1, read as the reverse complement.
GGACATCGACCACCGTGCTCGAGAACGGCGCCAGCGCGGGCAGCGCCACCGTGTCGGAGTCATCGAAGGTGAACGCCGGCGTGTCGCTGGAGACCGACACCGAGACCGTGGCCGCGGTGAGCGCCCCGACGCCGATGTTGGAGACCGTCACGTGCAGCGTGCCCGACTCGTTGCCGTCGAGCGTGCCGTCGTGGTCGCAGCTGCCCGCCTCGTCATCGAGCGTGATGGAGGTGATGGACACGTCGTTGCCCACCTCGAAGCTCTCGGTGACGGGCGAGTTGGTCTGCGACTCCACCGGCGGCGCGATGGCGCCCATGCCGAGGCCGCGCTTGGCGAAGGCGGTCCACGCGAGGTGGTAGTCAGCGACGTCGTTGGCGGCGATGACCGCGAGGTAGGCGTCGCGCGCGTCGACGATGCTCGGCCCCACGGGGATCGCCTTGTACCCCGCCACCAGGTACGTCTTCATCAGGTGCTGCGCCTCGGCGAACGAGTGCCGCTGGTCCTTGAGCAGCGCGGCGTAGACCTCCCACAGCGCGACCGACCAGAACTCGCCGGTGTTGTGCGACTCGGAGTTCTGCACGCCATCGAACGACGGCGTGGGCGCCGCGGGCAACGCGTTGTCGTCGCTCACGTGCTTGAAGGTCAGCGGGTTCTTCGAGAAGTCGGTGGAGATCGGGTACCGGCGGAAGCCCCAGTAGAAGGCGTTGGGGTCGACCGCGGAGCCCGCGTAGCCCGCGAGCCCGTAGGTGCCGTCGAAGTCGTCGCCCTCGCGCACGATCATCAGCAGCGCGTGGAAGTCGCCGAAGCCCTCGCCCATGCCGTCGGCCTGGTTGCCGAGGAGGCCGTTGGCGTCACCGACGAGCCGGTTGGAGATGTAGTGCCCCCACTCGTGCGCGACGACGCCGTTGTCGAGCGCGCCGTCGTGGCTGAGCGCCGCCACGCGGTGCAGCGTGGCCGAGGCCAGCGTGCCGGCGTCGAGGTCGCCCTTGATGACGCGGCCGTTGTTCAGCGTCACCGCCATCACGGGGATGGTGAGCGCCGGCGAGCTGCCGAAGAGCGTGCCGCCCCACGGGCCGTTGGTGTTGTTGGCGATGATCACGCCCGCGGCGCCCGCGTCCTGCGCGTTGTTCGCCTTGTCGACGAAGGTGCACAGACCACGATCGAGCAGCACGATCTTCCCCGTGTAGTCGCCCACCCACGGCGTCGGGTCGCACCCGTCGGCGTTGGTGACGAAGGTGGTCATGCTGCCGTTGAACGGGTTGGTGGCGGTGACGGTGGTGGGCACGCCGTCGTCGACCAGCGCGACCGGCGCGGTGAGGTCGAACGACTGCGGGCCGAAGTCGGCGCCGACCACGTTGCGCATCACGCCGGCGTCGGTGCCGGGCACCACCGGGTTCAGCGTCACGCTCGACTCGTCGTTCCCGAGGAAGACGTACATCTGCATCACCGGGCTCTGGCCGTCAGACGGCGTCTGCATGTTGGCGTTGTCGGTGCCGGAGAAGTCCTGCGCTTCGGCCAGCAGCACGTCGCCGCCCATGCCGCCGCGGCCCTTGTTGTCGCCCTGCGCGTTGCCCGCGGCCTCGTCGAAGCCCACGTCGTAGTACCAGTCGTGGAAGAAGTTGGTGTTGAAGAACAGCTGCGTGACGGCGGCCTTCTGCTGGTCCGTCGAGGCCTGCGGCTGCTGGGCGACGTCGTAGGTGCGATCGAACGCGCGCACGCCGGTGACGTCGGCCACCACGTCGCCGGTGTCGAAGCCGTCGTTGCCGCCGAGGTCGGCGTACGCCGAGACGTTGTTGCCGTGGGTGAGCGTCGCGGTGTCGTCGAGCCACGGGTCGTTGGTCGACAGGCCGGCGTTCTCGATCTCCACGAGGTTCGGCGCGACGGGCGACGGCACGTGGCCATCGGGCGCGCTGCCCGGGTACGGCGTCGCGTCGCCGAACGGGCCATCGAACGGGCGGTACGGCGCGGTGGTGTCGGCGAACACGCGGTACTTGAACGCCGCGTGCGCCGTCAGGTTGCGGCGGAAGAGCACCTGGCCGGTCGCCGCGGAGACGACGTACGAGTAGTAGCCGGCCTCCGGGAGCTTGAGCTCCACGTAGTAGCCGGGCACCAGCCCGTCAGGCATGGGGAAGTAGACCTGCCGGGTGCGCGCGGGCGTGCGCGAGGTCTTCACCGCGAAGCGCGTGTAGCCGCCCTCCGCGGGGCCCAGCTCGTTGACCAGCTGCGGGTTGAAATCGGCCCCGGTGAGGTCGCGCGCCGCCGTCAACAGCGCGGTGCCGGCGCTGAGCTTGAACTGCCCGCGCAGGTGCGTGGCCGGGGTGAGGTAGCCGCTGATGGCGACCAGCTCGAGGCGCGCGTTCATCACCACGTGCACCTCGTCGCGGAAGACGCGCACGTCACCCACGCGCTGCTGGAAGGTGACGATGACCGCGCTGCCGTCGTGGAGGTCGTGCACGGCGCTGACCTTCGCGTCGGCGAGCTGCTGGTAGTCGGTGCGGTACAGCTCCGCGTACTGCGCGAGGTGCCGCCGCGCGGCCTGCTCGGGCGTCACGTTGAGCGACGCCAGCGAGGTGCCTCCGCGCTGCGGCGCCGCCCACAGGAACTTCGGCACGCCCAGGCGGGGCTCCACCGACGACACCGCGCTGCGCAGCACCGCGGCCTTCGCCGCCGGCGACATGCGAGTCACGTCGGGGAGCCGCTTCTCCGTGGCCTTCCCGAAAAACGCGTCGACGGCGACCTTCTCCGCCATCGCCGAGGTCGACATCATCAACAGCGCTGCCAGCCATCGCTTCGTCATGTGCACCCTTCTGAATCGAGCACGTTTCCCTACGTGCGCGGTCGGGCTCCTACTGACAGCGGCTTCGTGGATCAAGGCCATAACGTAAGAATTTCAATAACTTACGCGCCAGAAAGCGAGCGTCACAAAAGTGGCGACAGGACATTGCTGTCCATGGAGTCAGAGGTACGACCTCTCTCATTTCAACGGTTTGCCAACGCCCACAGGCGCGCCCAGACGCCGCGCTTCGCCAGCAACGCGTCATGGGGGCCGATTTCCACGACACGGCCATCTTCCAGCACCACGAGTTGATCCGCGCGCTGCACGGTGTGGAGCCGGTGGGCGATGACGATGGCGGTGCGGCCGACGAGGAGCGCGTCGAGGGCGCGCTGCACCTCCGCTTCGCTCTGCGAGTCGAGGCTGCTGGTCGCTTCGTCGAGCACCAGCACGGGCGCGCCCGACAGCACCGCGCGCGCGAGACACAGGCGCTGCTTCTGGCCGCCCGACAGCGTGACGCCGCGCTCACCGAGCCGCGTGTCGAGGCGTTCAGGCAGCGCGTTCACGAAGTCGAGCGCGTGCGCGGCCTGCAACGCGGCCTGGAGCTCGTCATCGCGCGCCTCGGGCTTCGCGACGCGCAGGTTGTCGCGCACCGACGCGGAGAAGAGCAGCGGCTCCTGCGTCACCAGGGCGAAGTTCGCGCGAAGGCTGTGGTGCGTCGCCGCGCGCACGTCGACGCCGTCAAACGTGATGGCGCCAGACGACGCGTGCTCGAAGCCGAGGAGCAACGAGACGAGCGTGCTCTTGCCGCCGCCGCTCGCGCTGACCAGCGCCGTCACCTTGCCGATGGGGATGGTGAACGACACGCCGCGCAGCACCTCGGCGCCGCCGGGCCAGGAGAAGCGCACGTCTGAGAGCACGATCTCCCGCGCGAGCTTCGGCACCGCCTGCGCGCCCTCGGCGGGCTCGGGGAGCGCGAGCAGCGCGTTGATGCGCTCCAGCCCGACGCCCGCGGTGATGGCGAACTGGCTGACGCGGCCGAGGTTCTTGGCGGGCTCGTAGAGGAGCCCGAGCGCCGCGACGAAGGACACCAGCGCGTCGGGTGTCACCGCCTGCGAGGAGATGGCCCAGGCGATGGAGATCGCGATGGCGCACGCCGCGAAGATCTCCATCAGCGCCGGCACGCCCGCCCTCGCCCACGCGGCGCGGGTCAGCGCGCGCTCGAGCGAAGAGGTCTGCTTCTCGAAGCGCTGGAGCTCCGCGGGCTCGGCGTCGAAGGCCTGGATGGTGCGCAGCGCGCCGAGCCCTTCCTGCACCTGCGCGGCGATGCCCCCGAGCGCGGCCTGCCCTTCACGCGTGCGGCGGGTGAGCGCGGCGGTGAGGCGCGACGCGGGGAATACCGCGAGCGGCACGATGACGAGCGAGATGAGCGCGAGCTTCCACGACGCGAGGGCGGCGACCACGGCGAGCACGAGGATCTGCACCGAGTCGCGCAGCCAGCTCGACACGGTGTACGTCGCGGCCTGCTCCACGGCGGCGACGTCGGCGGTGAAGCGGCTGAGCAATTCGCCTTCGCGCTGACCGCTGCGCGTCGACGGAGGCAACCGCTGCAGCTTCTCGAAGATGCGCCGGCGCAGCGAGAGCACCACGCGCTGACCGAAGAGGCCTGCGAAGTAGAACTGCGCGACGTAACCGACGCCCTTGAGCGCGCCGACGGCGAGCAGGATCCACGGCAACTGCTCGAGCGTCAGGCCGGGGACGCCGGGGAGCTCCCCTTCTCCGCCGCCGTTGAGCAGGAAGCGCAGGCCGGGGCCGAGGAGGTACGCGTACGCGCCGGTGGTGATGGCCACGAGCGCCATGCCGATGAACGACGCGCCGAGGAGCCGCCACCAGGGTCTCCCCAGTGACAGCAGGCGCTTCATGGCGTCGAGCAGCGGCGAGTTCATGCGGGAGCGGCGCTCCTTACTCCACTGCTCTGGAGTGGGGGGCGGCGGGTCCGATCCGCGCTGTGCCGAGAGTCGCGCTGGCCCCGCGACCTCGGGCACACGGCCTCAAGCTCCCAGCGCGAGTAGCCAATGGTGACGTAACCCGTGGCTACTCCGGCCGAGCACCCTTTCCCCCCGGCGCGCAGCTGGATGGAGTTTGCGCGAGGTCGAGGGGCACGCAGGCGACGCGTACGGTGCCGGTGTTCATCACGACCGCGCCCACTCCAAGCTATACGCACACCCGATGGACGTGCTCGTCGTCGCGGGAGAAGCCTCAGGAGATCTGCACGCGGCGTCGGTCGTCGCGAAGCTCCGCGCGTTGGCGCCCGACACGCGCTTCTTCGGCATGGGCGGCCCGCGCCTCGCCGCGCAGAACGTGGAGCTGCTCTTCGAGATGAAGGAGCTCTCGGTGATGGGCTTCTCGGAGGTGCTGCCGAAGCTGCCGCGCCTGTTCCAGGTGATGGACGGCCTCGAAGCCGCCGCGCGTGAACGCAAACCGCGCGTCGCGTTGCTGGTCGACGTGCCCGACTTCAACCTGCGCCTGGCGAAGCGGCTGAAGTCGCTGGGAATCCCCGTCGTGTACTTCATCGCGCCGATGGCGTGGGCGTGGCGCGAGGGGCGCACGAAGGCGCTCAAGGAGCTGGTGCACACGCTGGCGTGCATCCTCCCGTTCGAAGAGGCCTTCTTCCGGGAGCGCGGCGTCAACGCGACGTACGTCGGCAACCCGACGCTGGAGCAGCTCCCCGAAGATCGCGGCACCGCGCACTTCCGCGCCGAGCTCGGCCTCGAAAACGCGCCGACGCTCGCGGTGTTGCCGGGCAGTCGCCGCGGAGAGCTCCGCCGGCTCGGCGCGGTGCTCGCGGAGTCGACGAAGCGCATCGTCGACGCGCGCCCGGGGACACAGGTCGTCATCCCCGTGGCGCCGGGGCTTCCTCCCGAGCTGGTCGAAGCGCCCTTCCGCGACGCGGGCGTCACCGTGACGTTGATCGCCGGTCGCGCGCCGGAGGTCGTGGGCGCCGCCGACGTGGCGCTCGTCACCTCCGGCACCGCGACGCTCGAGGCCGGCCTCATGCGCCGCCCGTTGGTGTGCGTCTACCGCACCTCGCCGCTCAACCTCTTCATCGGGCGGCTGCTGGTGCGCCTGCCGTTCTTCTGCCTGGTGAACCTGCTCGCCGAGAAGCGCGTGGTGCCCGAGCTGCTCCAGGGCGGCGCGAACGTGGAGCGCATCACCGCCGAGGTGACGCAGCTCTGGAGCGGCGAGGCCCGTGACACCTGTCTGCGAGGGCTCGACGAGGTGCGCGCGCGGCTGGAGGGGGCCGGCGCCGCCTGTTCGGAGCGCGTGGCGAAAATGCTCGTGAGTTTCTTGCTTCCCTGACGCGTCGGCTGACGTAATTTTCGGCCCCGACGATGACGCGCGTGTTGCTCCTCACTTCGTTGCTCGCCGCGAGCGCTGCCCTCGCCGGAGACACGCAGCCGCCGTTCGAGGTCGCCACCGAGCACCGCATCAGCGTCGTGGTGCCCCACACCTTCGCGCGCGAAGACGCCGTCACCCGCCTCGGGTACCTGCTCAGCTACTGGCACGAGCGCTTCCACATGCGCGTCGATTGGTTCGACGGCGAGGCCTTCATCACCGGCTCGATCTTCGGCCTCAAGGTGAAGGCGCGCTTCACGGTGACCGACGGCGAAGTGGTCGCCATCGCCTCCGACCCGGGTTGGCTGTGGCGCGGCCGGGCCGAGAGCTACGTCACCAAGAAGGTGCAGAAGTACATGCACCCGACCTACCAGGAGCCGTAGCTCCTCCCCTCGCAGCCGCGCGTCGATCTGCCGCCGCACCGGCCGCGCGTCGCGCTTTCCGGCGATTTACAAACTTTTCTTTGATGCCTCGGAATCGGAGTTAATCCGTTAAATGCGCGATTTACTTCGCGATGCGTCACGTCGTTGACAAATTTTACAGTTAACGACCAATTTTCAGCATGACGCGCCTTGTCAGCGAGATTCGGCACCCTTATTCTGCCCGCGTTCTCGCAAGTTACGCGATTCACCAATTAACGAGGAGGCGCGATGGCGCTCGTCAATGGAATCGATTTCAAGGGCCGGAGCTCGGAGCTCCTGGGGGCGGAGGTGCAGGGCTTCCTCGTGGAGCTGCAGCGCCGCTTCGGGGCTCGCCGCCGCGAGCTGCTGGCGCGCCGCAAGGGCCGCACCACGTACGACTTCTTGCCGGAGACGGCGGCGGTGCGCGCGGGTGACTGGCGCGTGGCGCCGGTGCCCGACGTCATCGCGGACCGCCGCGTGGAGATCACCGGGCCGACCGACGCGAAGATGATCATCAACGCGCTGAACTCCGGCGCGAACGTCTTCATGGCCGACTGTGAAGACTCGCTGGCGCCCAGCTGGGAGAACATCATCGGCGGCCAGGAGGCGCTCTTCCAGGCCGTCCGCCGGACGCTCCAGTTCCAGAGCCCCGAGGGCAAGCAGTACCGGCTCAACGAGAAGACCGCGGTGCTCTTCGTGCGCCCGCGCGGCTGGCACCTCGACGAGGCGCACGTGCTGGTCGACGGCGCGCCGATGAGCGGCGGGCTGTTCGACTTCGGCGTCTTCTTCTTCCACAACGCGAAGGAGCAGCTGGCGCGCGGCGTGGGGCCCTTCTTCTACCTGCCCAAGCTGGAGAGCCACCTCGAGGCGCGCCTGTGGAACGACGTGTTCTGCTTCGCGCAGGACTTCGTGGGCCTCAAGCGCGGCACCATCAAGGCCACGGTGCTCATCGAGACGCTGCCCGCGGCGTTCGAGATGGACGAGATCCTCTTCGAGCTGAAGGAGCACTCCGCGGGGCTCAACTGCGGCCGGTGGGACTACATCTTCAGCTTCATCAAGAAGCAGCCCGACCAGCTGCTCCCCGACCGCGCGCAGCTGACGATGGATAAGGGCTTCCTGCGCGCGTACACGCAGAAGCTGATCCAGACCTGTCACCGCCGCGGCGCCTTCGCGATGGGCGGCATGGCGGCGCAGATCCCCATCAAGGATGACCCGGCGGCGAACGAAGCGGCGATGGCCCGCGTGCGCGCCGACAAGGAACGCGAGGCGCGCGATGGCCACGACGGCACCTGGGTCGCGCACCCGGCGCTCGTCGCGGTGGCGAAGGCCATCTTCGACGAGTTCGTGAAGACGCCGAACCAGCTGCAGGTGCTGCGCGAAGACGTGCACGTCACGCGCGAGGATCTGCTCCGCGTGCCCGAGGGCACCCGCACCGACGAGGGCCTGCGCCACAACGTGCGCGTCGGCGTGCGCTACCTCGAGGCGTGGCTGCGCGGCCAGGGCTGCGTGCCCCTCTTCAACCTGATGGAAGACGCCGCCACCGCGGAGATCTCCCGCGCGCAGGTCTGGCAGCTCTTCCGCCACGGCCTCCTCACCGTCGAGAAGCTCGACCAGGTGATGCGCGAGGAGCTGGGTGACGCCACCGGCGGCGCCTTCTCTGAAGCGAAGACGTTGTTCCGCGCGCTGTCGACCGCGGAGCAGTTCGAGGAGTTCCTCACCCTGCCGGCGTACCAGCGCCTGCTTTCCACCGAAGTGCACACGTAAGGAGAAGACGATGACCGCCCCTGCCAACACCAACCTCACCCCCGGCGATCTTCACGCGAAGCGCTTCGACGGTATCAAGCGCCCGTACACGAAGGCCGACGTCGAGAAGCTCCGCGGCACCATCAAGGTCGAGCATTCGCTCGCGCGCCTGGGCGCCATGCGCCTCTGGGAGCTGCTCAACACCCGCGAGTACGTCAACGCGCTCGGTGCGCTCACCGGCGGTCAGGCCGTGCAGATGGTGCGCGCGGGCCTCGAGGCGCTCTACATCTCCGGCTGGCAGGTCGCCGCCGACGCCAACACCTCCGGTCAGATGTACCCCGACCAGTCGCTCTACCCGGTCGACTCCGTCCCCACGCTGGTCAAGCGCATCAACGCCTCGCTGCGCCGCGCTGATCAGATCGACCACGCCGAGGGCAAGAAGGAGCGCAACTGGCTCGCCCCGATGATCGCCGACGCCGAGGCCGGCTTCGGTGGCCCGCTCAACGCCTTCGAGCTGATGAAGTCGATGATCGAGGCGGGCGCCGCGGGCGTGCACTTCGAAGACCAGCTCGCGTCGGAGAAGAAGTGCGGGCACATGGGCGGCAAGGTGCTGGTGCCGACCTCGCAGTTCATCCGCTCGCTGGTTGCGGCGCGGCTGGCGGCCGACGTGTGCGACGTGCCGACGCTCCTCGTGGCGCGCACCGACGCGCAGTCGGCGAAGCTCATCACCTCCGACATCGACGAGCGCGACCTGCCCTTCATCGACGGCAAGGACCGCACCGCCGAGGGCTTCTTCCGCATCAAGAAGGGCGAGGGCGACAACTTCGCCATCGCGCGCGGCCTCGCCTACGCGGAGTACGCCGACCTCGTGTGGTGCGAGACGTCGACCCCCGACCTCAAGCAGGCCAAGACCTTCGCCGAGAGCATCCGCGCGCGCTTTCCCAACAAGATGCTGGCGTACAACTGCTCGCCCTCGTTCAACTGGAAGAAGAACCTCGACGACGCGACGATCGCGAAGTTCCAGAAGG
>CAMLFP010000073.1 GCA_946479335.1 uncultured Archangium sp. | reverse complement strand
CGGCCTCGCGACGTTGCGCGCGAGCGGCTGAAAATCGTGAGCCGGCCGCGGAGTTCGCCCGCCGCGCAAAGCACGCGTCACGGCTCACCAGCGCTCTCCACCGAGCGGGTCTCCGGGGTTTTCGTACTTCGCGATCTCCGCGCGGGCCGCCGCCAGCTTCGCGCGCAGCGCCTCGACCGACGCGCGCCGCAGCCGCACTTCACGGCTCACCTCCGCGTGCGCAGCCCTCGCCTTCGCCAGCCGTGCTTCGAGGTCGGGCGTCGCGGCCTCCGCGGCGCGCACTGCCGTCTCGACCTCCGTGTCATGCGAGTACGCGTCGCGTTCACGCCGCACCGCCGCCACCCGCGCCGAGAGCGCCTCCAGCTCGTCGCGCAGCGCGCGCTCGCTCATCGCATGAAGATCCACACCGCGAGGAAGCCGAGGCCCGTCGCGAAGAGGAAGATGCCGCCGAAGAGCACCGCGTTCTTGAGCGCGCCCGACATCGGCGCCGGCGTCGCGCGCGTATCGGCCTCGGGGTCTGACGGGTCTTCGATGTCGTCAGCGTCGATTTCTTCGACCAGCGAGCGCTCGATGACGGGCTCCTCGACCTCGCTGAAGGTGACGCCGAAGCTGGTGCGGCGCGACTTCGCGTGCAGCAGCGGCGCGCGGCGCGGGTCGGGCCCGGTCGGCGTGCCGCCCTCGTCGGCGCTCGGAGGCGCGACGGGCGTGTCTTCGCCGGGGTCGGTCACGTCTTGCTCGTCGTCGGGCACGAAGTCGCGGCTGGCCAGCACCGCGGTGTGCTCGAAGGCCAGCGCGGTGGGCGGCACCAGCTGCACGCGGCGCGTCTTCTCGTCGCGCGGGATGTTGGTGGTCTTCCCGTAGACCGCCTCGTGCAGCACCTCGTCTTCGCCGGCCTTCTCCTTGGCGAAGACGCGCGCCAGCAGGTCACCCAGGTCGCGCTCGTTGGCGTCGGGCGCGTACTTGAGGCGCAGCTTCTTGAGCACCTCGCCGAACTCCAGCGCGGTGCCGTAGCGGTCCTTGGGCTCCTTGCGCAGCGCCTTGAGGATCGCCTCGTCGACATCGCGGGGAATCGAGGGCTGCGTCGCGGAGGGCGCGTCCCACACCGGGTTGGCGGCCTTGCGCCAGCGCTCGATGGGGTCGCCCTTCTGCGGCAGCGCGTGCCACGAGAGCAGCTCCCAGAGCATCACGCCGCACGAGTAGACGTCGGCGCGGCCGTCGACGATCTGCTTCTTGGCCTGCTCCGGCGCCATGTACGTGAGGTTGCCGATGACCACGCGCGGCGCGGTCTGCTCTTCTTTCAGCGTCGACTGCGCGGCGCCGAAGTCGATGATTTTGACCTCGCCGCGGTAGCTGATGCACACGTTGGCCGGCGAGAGGTCGCGGTGCACGAGGTGCAGCGGGCTGCCGTTCTCGTCGCGCGCGTCGTGCGCGTACTGCAACCCGGAGCACACGCGCTCGCCCAGCAACAGCGCGATGCCCAGCGGCATGTCCAACTTGCGGTCGCGCAGGCGGCGCGTGAAGCGGCTCACCGTCTTGCCCTGCACGTACTCCATCGAGAGGAAGTACTCGCCGTCGACCTCGCCCATGTCGTGCACGCGCGCGATGTTGGCGTGCTTGAGGCGCACCACGACCTTCGCCTCGTCTTTGAAGCGGCCGACGAAGGCGCGGTTGGCGATGAGGTTCGGCAGCACCTTCTTGACGACCACCGCGCGCGGCGTGGCGCCGCCCTCGCGCGCGAGGAACACCTCGCCCATGCCGCCGGCCCCGATGCGTCGAATGAGCTGGTAACGCCCGAATGGAATGGGAGCTTCGGGCGTGGGCTCCTGCAGCATGAGGCTCGCACTCTGCGTGCGACGAGACGGCGGAGCAAGCGGCGTCGAACCGCGCGGCTGCTCCAGGCTGTCGGGCTCAGATGCCATCGGGAAGCGTGTGCGCCATTGTCGCAGCAAGCACCCGTGAGTTGCCAGTCTCGGGGTGACCGCGGCCCCCTGACGCGCGCGGGCCGCCTCACCTATGAAGCGCGGCATGGCGAAAACCGACACCCGCGTCGACGCGTACATCGCGCGCGCACAGCCGTTCGCGCAGCCCATCCTCCACGAGCTGCGCGCCCGCGTGCATGCGGCGATCCCGGGGCTGACCGAGACCATCAAGTGGGGCGCGCCGTTCTTCCTCCTCGACGGGCGCATCTTCGCGTCGATGGCGGGCTTCAAGGCGCACACCAAGCTGCTGCTGTGGAACGCCGACTTCAAGAGCGCCTACGCGCAGACGACCGACTTCACGTCACTCGCGGAGCTGCCCACCAGGGCGGCGCTGGCGAAGCAGCTCAAGGCCTCGGCGGCGACGTTCAAGGCCGTGCCCGCGAAGAAGCCCGCGGTGAAGAAAGCCCCAGGAAAGAAGAAGTAGCGCAGCCTCAAGCGAAAGTTTTGCGCGCGATAGAAGATGCATCGCGCCCTCGTGTGCGCGCGGTGATCCATGCGATTGTCTCCTCAGACTCCGGGGGGACATTCAGTGAGCGATGGAGCGCGGCTCGAAGCACAGGGCAAGCTCGAAGACGCCTTGCGCGCCTTCACCAGTCACCGCGACTGGGACGGCGCAGTGCGCGTCGCGATGGCCCTCAACCGCTACCAGGAGGCGGCGAACTACTGCCTGCAGGCGGGCCGCTTCTGGGACGCGGCGGTCTGCTTTCAACGCGCCGGCGCGCTGCCGGAGTGTCTGGCGGCCATCGCGCGGGTGCCGTCGACGCACGCGCGCTACCGGCAGGCGGTGGTGCACGCGGTGCGCGTCGCGGGGCTGACCGACACCTCGCTCGACACGCTCTCCACGTGGCTGATGCCCTTCCTCGGTCACGCGCCGAGCGCGCCGGTCGAAGCCGAAGCGATGAAGGCCATCGCCGAGGCCTTCGCCACCGCCGGCAAGGAGCGGCTCGCCTCCTCCATCTTCCGCACGGTGCTGACCGCCTTCCCCGCCGATGACGACGCGCGCGAGCGCTTCGAGGCGCTCTCGAAGAAGACGGCCACCGCGACGCCGCCGCACGGCGTGCAGAGCGCGCCCAGCGGCCTGCTCCCGGGGATGTTCAACTCCTCGCCGTCGGGCGCCATCAACTCCAGCAGCAGCTCCGGGTTGCGCGCGACGCGGCGGCGGCTCAGCTCGCTGCTGATTGAGAAGGGGCTCATCACGCGCTCCATCATCGAGCGCCTCACCCGCGAGCAACCGGAGCTCAACAAGCACGAGGCCGCGCTCGCCGAGGCGGTGGTGGCCGCGGGCCTCGTGAAAGACGTCGACGTGCTGCAGGCGCTCTCGGAGCAGTCGGGCATCGGGTGGGTGGCCGACGCCGACCTGGTGGCAGCGGTGAGCCCCGAAGCGGCGCACGCGCTGACTGAAGAGCAGGCCACGAGCTGGCACGTGGCGCCCTTCAAGCTGGTCGACCGCACGCTGTGGGTGGCGATGGAAGACCCGCGCGACATGGAGCTCATCGACCGCCTCCGCTTCGCGAGCCGCGTGAAGATCCACCCGCTCTTCGCGACGAGCGCCGGCCTCCGCCGCGCGCGCAGCAAGCTGTACCAGGGCTTCGACCCCGAGGAGAACGCGCCGCAGTGGCAGGGGCAGCTCTACGACCCGGCGGGCACCAGCGGCGCGCTCTTCGAGCCATTCTCCGACCGCGTCACCGGCACGCGCGAGCACCACTTCGACACCAACGAGTTCGCGTTGAAAGAAGCGCACCTCACCGTGCCGCCCGGCGCCGCGCCCGCGCCGAACGCGCCGATGCCCACCGTGGGCGCGATGCTGGGCGAGCGCTACCGGCTGGAGGCGGTGCTGGGCGAAGGCGGCTCGGCGTCGGTGTTCCGCGCGCTGGACCTGGAGCTCAACGAGCGCGTCGCGGTGAAGGTCTTCCACCCGGCGAACGACCACGAGGCCGAGACGCTGGTGGCGCGCTTCAAGCTGGAGCTCTCACTTTCCCGCGCGCTAACGCACCCCAACATCACGCGGCTCTTCGACCTCGGCAGCGCAGGGCCGTGGCGCTACCTCACCATGGAGCTGCTGGAGGGCACCGACCTCGCGGGCAAGCTGGAGGCGGCGCGCGGGCCGCTCCCGCTGCGCGAGGGCTTGAGCTGGCTGGAGCAGACCTGCCGCGGGCTGCAGGCGGCGCACGAGCACGACGTGGTGCACCGCGACATCAAGCCGCAGAACCTCTTCGTCACCACCGGCGGGCTCGTGAAGTTGATGGACTTCGGCATCGCGCGGAAGCGCACCGCGCAGGGCATCACCGTCTCGGGGATGATTGGCGGCACGCCGGAGTACATGTCGCCGGAGCAGATCAACAGCTTCTCCGACGTCACCTTCGCCACCGACCTCTACGCGCTGGGCGTCACCGCGTACCAGCTCTTCACCGGCCGGTTGCCCTTCGAGTTCGAGTCGCTGACCCGGCTGCTCATCGCGCAGGCCACCGAGGCGCCGCCGCCGCCGCGCGCGTACAACCCCACGCTCCCCGAGCCGCTCGAGGAGCTCATCATGGCATTGCTGGAGAAGGCGCCGGCGAAGCGCCCGCCGAGCGCCGCGTGGGTCGGCGAGCAACTGCGCGACCTGCAGCGCCGCTTCACCTGAAACCAGCGCGGGTCAGGCCGCCCAGCGGCCGATGGAGCCGAGGTCGAAGACCTGCGTGAAGCCCGCGCTCTTGAGCGTGCGCTTGGCCGACGCGGAGCGCACGCCGCTCGCGCAGTACACGACGATGGGCTTCGCCTTGTCGCCCAGCTCGTTCAAGCGGCCGCCGAGCTCGTTCAACGGCAGGTTGATGGAGCGGTCGAGGTGCCGCGCGGCGTACTCGCCGGGCGTGCGCACGTCGACGAGGCGCGCGCCGGCCGAGACCAGCTCCTTCGCCTTCTGCGGCGCCACCTTGCCGAAGAACATGTTCTTGAGCTGCCACGCCACGAAGGCGCCGATGGCGACGGTGATGAGGTCGTTGGAGTCGAAGTTCATGGCTTGGTCACCGGCGCGGGGCGGGGCGGCACACGGGGCGCCTCATGACAGCGGCAGCGTTGATCAGCGGGCACGCCCGCCAACGCCGCTTCGACGTGAGCGCCGCAGCCACCCCAGGTGGCCTTTCCACAAGTGGGACAAACAGTTCGGTAGCACATGCGGCGTGAGAGGCGCGGCGCGCGAAAACGGTTCAGGGCTTCACTTCGGCCCAGAACACGCCGCGGAAGTCGCCCTCCGCGAAGCCGCGCGCGGTGTCGGCCGGGTAGAGCTGCTTCAACTTCGCGTCGAGGGCGGGCGCGACGTTCTTGCCGTGGCAGGTGAGGCAGGCCGCGCCGGTCCAGATGGGCTCCGCGTAGCCGGTGCCGCCGCCGGGCAGCGCGACGGTGCGCGAGGTCTGCGTGCCGGGCTTCTCCTTCGCCAGCTCCGCCATCACCGGGGCCAGCCACGCGGGCGGCGCGTTCTTCACGTTGCGCAGCTTGAGTGCGCTGCGGCCGACGGTGACGTGCGCATTCGACGCCTCCTTCGCGAGCTGCGGCGCGCGCACCGAGCACACGTCGAGGGCCGCCTCCGGCGAGGTCTTGAGCGCGGTGAGCAGCGTCTCCATCAGCGACTTCTTGAAGGGCGCGAGCGCCGCCTTGGCCTCATCGGCGGGGGCGGTCGACAACAACGCCGCGAGCAGGAGCGCGTTCATGCCATCGGCTCCACGTTGACCTTCACGTCGAGCCCGCCGCGCACGCTCTGGGTGACGGTGCAGAAGTCTTCGAAGGTGTCGAGGCACGCCAGCAGCGCTGGAGACTCCCGCGCCACCGGCGTCAGCAGCGTCACCTCCACCTTGCCGATGCGCTGCCGGCCCTTCTCATTGCGCACGATGTCGACGTGCACGCGCGCCTTGAGGCCGTCGACCTTCTCGCCCTTGCGCTGCAGACAGAAGACGAGGCTCGCCGAGAGACAGTTGGCGATGGCGATGGCCAGCATGCGCGAGGGGTTGGGCCCGGCGTCCTTCCCCAGCGGCGGCGGCTCGTCGGTGTGCAGCTCGGCCCACGGCTTGTCGAAGCCGACCTTGAATTCGTAACCGCCGAGTTGCTCCAGCGTCAGTTCGAAGCTGCTGATGGGGTCGCTCATGGTGGTGAGAGTCGCGCAAGACGCCTGGCGATTCATCCCCCCTCCCGCTGGACACCGACGCGCCCTGCGTTACCGAAGAGGCATGTTCCGCTGCGCTTCCTGTGGTGCCTTCAATCGCGTCTCGCCCCAGCACGCGGGCACGCCCGTGTGCGGCCGCTGCAAGAAAGACCTCGACGTCAGCGGCGCTCCACAGAGCGTCGACGCCGACGGCTTCAACCGCGCGGTGGCCGGTTCGCCGATTCCCGTGGTGGTCGACTTCTGGGCGCCGTGGTGTGGCCCGTGCCGCATGGCCGCGCCCATCCTCGAGCAGGTCGGCCGACAGCTCGCGGGGAAGGCGCTGGTGCTGAAGGTCAACACCGACGAGCACCCGCAACCGTCGGCGGCGCTCGGCATCCGCGGCATCCCCACGTTCATCGTGTTCCGCGACGGCAAGGAGTTCGCCCGGCAGAGCGGCGTGCTCCCCGCGCCGCAGATGCAGCAGTGGGTCAGCCGCGCGATCGCCTGAGGCCGCGCGCCCGGTTCCGCCGACGGAGCCACAGCGCAGCCAACACCACCGCGAGGCCCGGCGCCGTCGAACACCCACTCGCCTGGCGCGAAGACGAGAGCCCCGAGACGTTGCCTGCGAGGTCCATCACCTGCACCGCGAGGGGAAAGGAGGTGCCCTCCGGCGGCGCGAAGTTGGAGCTGCATGATGACGCCACGAGCGTCGGGGTCGCGGCGCGCGCGACGCCGACCGCGTCAGCCACGTCGTCGGAGTTCGCGGTCTGCGCGAAGACCAGCGCTGCATCGTCATCGCCCGTGAAGTGAAGCGTCCACGCGCGGTGTGGCCCGCACACGGAGCTCGCGACGTAGTCGATCCGTTCGAGCGCTGGCGTCGCGGGCGCCACATGGTCCTCTCCATCACCGGTGGTGAACGTCACCGGGCGCTCGTCCACCGTGAAGATGTAGTCGGTGCGTGGGGCCAACGGCGCCGTCGGCGTGAAGCTGCGAAGAAACAGCGAGGGACCTTGCGCGTCGGTGAGCGCGACGGGCTCTTGCGTGTCGCGCCTCACGAGGGTCGCGACCGACGTCGTGGGGAACGCCGTGGGGTACATCGCGTGCAGCACCACATTCGTCGGCACATTCACCGTGCCGTCGTGCGGGAGCAGGTCGAAGAGCGCCACGCACGAACACGCCCACGACACCGAAGACACCGCCGCACCCACCACCATCACCCATCGTCGCCAGCGCATGACGCATTCGTAACACAGCCCCCAAACGCCCCGGCGCGCATGACGTGACGAGGTCGTCCGCAGATTTTTTGCGCTGACCACGCCGCGCGGGTTCGTGAGTAGCCTCGCCGCATGGCCGCGCCGGAGACTGAAGACGCCGTCGAGCTCCTCACGTGGGACGCCTCCGACGGCAGCGAAGAAGACGAACTCGACGAGCTCGAAGAAGAGCTGCCCGCCGACGAGGGCTTCGACCCCGAAGAAGAAGAGGAAGAAGCGGCCGACCCGATGACGCTCGAGGAGGTCGCGGCCGATGGCTACGCGAAGCAGGGGCCCGCGAGCCTCCCGCAGCCGGGCCGCGCGCGCAGTCACCCTGACCTGCCGCGCATCAAGTCGACCTCGCTCAAGGTGAAGCGCTTCCTCACCTGAGCGCAACTTCGCGCACCATTTCTTCGAAAACGTTTCTCGTCGCAGTCACCCTCACTTCGGAGTCACGCATGTCCGTCAGCGGCAGCTCGTCTTCTCGCGGTTCGTCTTCTTCTCGCGGCACCAGCCACTCCACGCACTCGACGCATTCCACGAAGTCGACGCGCAGCACGAAGGCCGCCGGCGTCGCGAAGAAGAGCACCAGGGCGTACGGCGCGAACCCGAAGCTCGCGAAGGCCGTGAAGAGCATCAACATCCAGAAGTACGCGAAGAAGGGGCACACCACCTTCTGCAACCAGGCCTTCAACGCGTACGCCGGCAAGCTTGGCTACAAGGGCTTCCAGGGCAAGGTCGCCAACCAGATGTTCACCGCGATGAAGGCCGGCAAAGACGGCTGGCATCAGGTGAGCGCGAAGGACGCCATCGCCGCCGCCAAGGCCGGGAAGCTGGTCGCCGCGGGTTGGTACAACAACACGCCGCAGGCGGGCCGCCCCGACGGCAAGCGCCCCGGTCACATCGCGGCGGTCATCGGGGAGTACGCGCCCGGCGTGCCCGGCATCGCGCAGGCTGGCACCAAGACCTTCGAGTGGGGCCCGGTCACCGCCAGCCGCAAGAACCCGACCTACTTCGTGCGGAATTGATCAACCGCTGATCAACCCCGGCATCGCGCTCACGCGAGCGCGGTGCCTTTTCATTTCCGCCGGCGTCGCGCGATGAACTGCGTCACCACGCTGCGCCCGCCGTGACCCGCGCCTTCGCGCACGTCGCGCTCGCCCTCGAAGGCGTGCAGCTCTTCCAGCTCCGCGAAGTCGCGCCGCAGCTCGTCGAGCGTCACCATCATGGTCGCGTCTGACGGGCCGCCGGTGCCGCGCCCGAGCTGCTTCGGGTGGTAGTGCTCCAGCAACAACACGCCGCCGGGCGCCAACGCCGCCGCGATGCGCGGGTGCAGCGACGCGCGCAGCGGCGGCGGCAGGTGACACCAGATGGAGACGATGCCGTCCCACCGCGCGGTGCCCAGGTCGTAGTCGCGCAGATCGGCGACCTCCGTGGTGAGCGACACGTGGCGGTCCTTCGCGAGCCGCTGCGCCTTCTCGAGGCCCACCGCCGAGCCATCAACGCCGGTGACGTGAAAGCCGCGCTGCGCGAGGAAGACGGCGTTGCGGCCCTCGCCCTCCGCGAGACACAGCACGCGGCCGCCCGCGGGCAGCATCTCAGCGCGCGCCGCGAGGAAGTCGTTGGGCGTCGTGCCGTAGAAGAAGTCGTCACCGGCGTACCGCGAGTCCCAGAAGTTCATGCGAAGCGCTCCCAGACGGCCGGCGCGACGGCGCCGACGTGCACGCCGACGACCTTGCCATGCTCGACCTCGACGGTGGTGGGCGTCGCCATCACCGACAACACCTGCGCCATCTCGAGGTCTTGCGACGCGTCGATGGGGAAGACCGATTTGCCCGCGTCGGCCAGCGCCTTCATGCGCGGCGTCACCGCGCGGCACGCGGCGCAGGTGGGCGTGAAGAAATAGACGAGCGCGCGCTCGCTCTGCGCGATGCGCTGCCCCAGCGCGCCAGGGAGCGACGGCAACGGCTGCCCCTTCAACCGCGCCGCGCGCGCACGCACCACCACCTGCAGCACGAGGTTGAGGACGAAGAAGCCACCCACCACCGCGAGCAGCACATTCAAGAAGGTCGACATGCAGGTGAGAGTCACCACCTCGCGGTCAGGATTCAACCCGCTTGAGTTGGCAGGGCCGCGGCGCTTGAACCCCGGTGATGCGGGTGCTCGCGCTGATGGCGGCAGTCTCGACGGTCGCCGCCGCGCAGTCGGTGTGCCCCGCGCGCGAGGTGTGGCCCGACGGCGACTGGGCCGAGGCGCTCGTCGCCCCCAACGCCGCCACCGCCGCGCTCGACGCGTACGCGTTTCCTCCCGGGCGCGACGAGGCCAGCGGGCACGGCGTGCGCACCGACGGGCTCCTCCTCATCCAGGGTGGGCGCATCATCTACGAGCGCTACGGCCGCGGCTTTGCGCGCAGCAACCGGCACCCGGCGCGCAGCGTGTCGAAGAGCTTCGCCAGCGCGCTCATCGGCGTCGCGGTGCGCGAAGGGCTGGTGGTGCTCGATGACTCGGTGTGCACGCACCTCCCCGAGTTCATCGGCCGCCCGCAGTGCGCGATTCGCGTCATCGACACCATCACCCATGGCTCGGGTCTCGCGTGGCAGGAGGTCGGCTTCGACGGCGTGGAGTCGTCGCTCTGGGCGATGCTGCACGGCGAGGGGCACCGCGACCTCGTGGCGTTCGTCATGGACCACGCGATGGCCACCACGCCGGGCACGCGCTGGTCGTACAACACCGGCACCGCGTCGCTCGCCGCCGCCATCGCGCTGCGCGCGCTCGAGAAGAAGTACGGCCGCGACGCGCTGTGGAAGGCGCTCTTCGAGCCCATCGGCGCGCCGGGCCTCACGCTGGAGTTCGACCTCGCCGGCGCGCCCATCGGCGGCTCGGCGGTGTACGCGACGCCGCGCGACTTCGCGCGACTGGGCTACCTCTTCTTGAACGACGGCTGCTGGCGCGGCGCGCGGCTGCTCCCGGAGCAGTGGGTCGCGTTCTCCACGACGACCTCTGACGTCTACGCGCACTCCGACGTGGAGCCCGACAAGCACGGCATGCCCAACGGCTACCTGTGGTGGGTGAACGAGCCGCTGCCGCCGCCGTTCGCGCCGGGGCTGCCGCTGCCCGACGTGCCGCGCGGGAGCTACGCCGCCATCGGGACCTGGAACCAGCTCCTCTTCGTGGTGCCGACGCTGGACCTCGTGGTGGTGCGCACCGCCGACGACCACGACAGCAGCTTCAACCTCAACGACTTCTTGAAGCTGGTGCAGGCCGTCGCGCGCTGAAGCGCTACTCCGCGAGCCACTCGTCGAGGTACCGCGCGATGGCCAGCTCCGCGCGCACGTCGAGCTCGGTGAAGCGCAGGTGGAAGTCGATACCCTGCCCCGCCGACTTCACGCGCAGGATCTCTCCCAGCGCGCGCACCTCCTTGGGCACCTTGGGGAGGCGGAAGCGCACCTCGACCTCGGTGCCGTGCGGCGCGGTCTTGCCCTTCCACGAGATGCCGCCGAGCGAGAGGTCGCCTTCGCGCTGCTCCCACTCGCCGTCGACGACGCCGACGTCGCGCACCAGGAACTGCATCGGCACCCGCGGGCTGTCGCGGCGCTCGTCGTAATTCGTTCGCTTCTTGTCACCCATGACGGGGCACTTTTTCAGACGGTGCGCGCCACGTCTTCGAGAAAGCGGCCCAGCAGCGCGGTGAAGGTGTGCTTCACCTTGTTGGCCGTCTCCGAGACCTCTTCGTGCGACAACTTCTGCGCGCTGATGCCCGCCGCGAGGTTGGTGATGCACGAGATGCCCGTCACCTTGACGCCCATGTGCGCCGCCACGATGACCTCCGGCACCGTCGACATGCCCACCGCGTCGCCGCCCAGCGTGCGCAGCATGCGGATCTCCGCCGGCGTCTCGTAGCTCGGGCCCGACAACGCCACGTACACGCCCTCGCGCAGCGTCGCGCCCGAGGCCTGCGCGGAGCCACGCAGCACCTTGAGTGCCGCCGGGTCATAGGCGTGCGTCATGTCGGGGAAGCGCGGGCCCAGCTCCTCGTCATTGGGCCCGATGAGCGGGTTGAAGCCCGAGAGGTTGAGGTGGTCGGTAATCGCCATCAGGTCGCCGACGTTGAAGCCGAGGTTGATGCCGCCCGCCGCGTTGGTGACGGTGAGGTGCTTGATGCCCAGCCGGCACAGCACGCGCGCGGGGAAGGCGACCTGCTGCGGCGTGTAGCCCTCGTAGAAGTGCACGCGGCCCGACATCGCCACCACGGGCACCTCACCGCGGTAGCCCAGCACCAGGCGGCCCGCGTGGCCGTGCACCGACGAGACGGGGAAATCGGGGAGCTCGCGGTAGTCGATGGCGACCGACCTGGTGAGCGAATCAGCGAACGCGCCCAACCCACTGCCGAGGATCAGGCCCAGCTTCGGGGTGAAGCCCGGCGCCTTCTCGCGGATGACTTTGACGCACGCTTCGAGACGGGGGAGCAACGGTTGCGACATGCGGCCACCATACACGCGCGGTCCATCACGGCGAGTTTGAACCTCTGACGCGTCATGGCGGGGCGACGTGCGGTTTTCGGCTGTCAGCGCGCAGCGCACGCAGCGGTCTCTTCGCGTCAATCCCGGGCGTGTGCGGTAGAAGTGATGGCGTGCGTGCCCTCCTCTTCGCCCTGCTGCTGCCGACGTATGCGTCCGCGCAGACCCTCACCACGGCGATCCTCGATGCCAGCGGCGTGTCTGACGCGCAGCTCAAGCGCGTGCAGCGTACCGCGGAGGCCAACTTGACGCAGCTCTCGGCGCTCACCGTGAGCGAAGGTGCAGCGTTCAAGAAGGGCGCGCCGCGCGCATGCGAGGGCAACTGCGCCGCGCAGCTCGCGTCTTCGCTCAACGCCGCCGGTGTGCTGCTGCTCGACGTGCGCGGCATGGACAAGACCGGCGAGAAGATCTCCGTGGAGCTCCAGCTGTGGCTCGACGGCGAGAAGCTGGGCCTGCGCCGGCTCGATGGCCTCACCATCGACGGCTTCGAGAACGCCTCGCGCGCGCCGCTCGACCTGCTGCTGCCCGCGTGGGCGAAGAAGGGCTACGGCGGGCTGCGCCTGCAGGTCGAACCCGGCACCACCGTGAAGGTCGACGGGCGCGTCACCGCGGTGAAGCCGGGGCAGATCCAGGCCGTGCCCGCGGGCCTCCACCAGGTCGACGTCATCTTCCCCGAGGGCCACGCGGTGCTGCAGCGCCTCGAGGTGCCGCCGGGGAGCCGCGTGAAGGTCGAGGCGCAGTCTCCGCAGGCCGCGGTGAGCGGGCCGGCCCCGAAGAGCTTCACCGCGCTGCGCGGCGTCAGCTACGGCACCTTCATGGCGGGCGCGGCGGTCATCGCGGGCGGCCTCATCGCCGGCGCGCTGGGCGCCAACACCGGCAAGGGCCTCTCGTCGTGTCAGGGCGACGTGCGCGACTGCGCCACGCTGGTCGAGGTGCAGCGCCGCCAGGCCGAGGCGCAGGCCGACGCGCAGACTGGCAACATCATGCTCGGCGTCGGCGGAGGTCTCGCCGCGGCCGGCGTCGCGATGTTCATCATCGACGCGGTGACCAACTGATGCGGGAGCTGTCCATCGCCGCGCTGACCGCGCTGCTGCTGTCAGGCTGCATGAAGGCGTGGGACCTCGGCGGCCCCTGGGCCTGTAGCGAGGGCGCGTGCCCCGAGGGTTATGCGTGCGACGAGGGCATCTGCTGCGTGCCCGGCGGCCTCCCCGCGTGCCCCACGCTGCCGTTCAACGGGCAGTGCGTCGACGGAGGCTACGCGTCGACCTTCTTCCGCGACCGCGACGGCGACGGCGAGGGCAACCCCAGCGAGCCGCTGCTGCGCTGCGCGCAACCGTCAGGTGGCTGGGTCGTCTCGCAGAGCGACTGCGATGACACCAACGCCACGGTGAACGCCTCGACGCCCGAGCAGTGCGACGGCCTCGACAACAACTGCAACGGCACGTGGGACGAGGGCCTCACGCCGCAGCGCGCCTTCTTCCTCGACCAGGACGGCGACGGCTACGGCACCAGCACCACGCAGGCCTGCGCCGCGCCGCCCGGCTACGTCGCCGAGGGCAACGACTGCGACGACGCCGCGCCGGGCCGCAACCCCGCCGCGCCGGAGCTCTGCGACGGCATCGACAACAACTGCAACGGCGTGCCCGACTCCGCGGAGACGGTCTTCGCCGACGTGGGCCCCGCCTTCCCCTGCGCGGTGCCGGGCGGCATGGGCATCTGCGCCACCGGCTTCAACGCGTGCACCGGCGGCGCGCGCGTGTGTGTGGCCTCGCGTACCCCGGAGCGCGAGATGTGCGACGGCCTCGACAACAACTGCGATGGCCGCGTCGACGAGCAACCCGAGTGCGGCGGCCCGCGGCAGCTCTTCGGGCCCGACACGCGCGTCTCGGCGTTCTACCTGGCGTCGACCGGCACGTTGTCGACGCAGTGCCACACGCAGAACGTCGGCGGCGCGGAGAGCGTCAGCGGCAACAGCTGGTCGGCCTCGGGCGTCTCGGGCCACAACTTCCACGTGATGGCGGTGGAGCCCATCGACGGCGGCACGTGGGACATGAGCCGCCTCGACGCGAAGCTGTGGCTGGCGTTCAGCGCCTCGACCACCGGCTGGGGCACCACCGGCGCGCTCTACGACCCGCAGGTCTCGCTGTGCGGAGACACCATCACCCAGCTCGTGCACTACCGGCCCTTCAACTACGACGCGCTCATCGACGGCACGGGCAGCGCCGGCGTGATGCTGCCGCTCAACGGCGTCAGCCCGCAGTGGCTCGTCTCCTCGGCCACCGGGCTCGACTCGTCGCGCGTCACCCGCGTGGAGTTCCTGGTGTTCAACACCGCCGGCGCCTTCACCCTCACCTTCGACGCCGACGCGGGGTTCGTGCCATGAGGCTCGCGGGACTCCTGGCCCTCGTGATGTGCAGCGGCTGCCTCAAGGGGTGGAGCAGCGAAGGCCCGTGGGCGTGCGAGGCCGATGGCGGCTGCCCCGGCGGCTACACGTGCGACGACGGCGTGTGCTGCTCGCCCGGCAACACGCCGGCCTGCCCGACACTGCCCGTCGAAGGCGCCTGCCCCGAAGGCAACGCGCCGACCAACTACTACCGCGACGGTGACGGCGACGGCGTGGGTGACACCACCACCGGGCGCCCCTTCTGTCGCACGCCGCAGCTCGGCGGCTGGGTCGCGGCGTCGGGTGATTGCGATGACTCCGACCCCTTCATCAGCCCGCGCGCCAGCGAGCGCTGCAACGCGCTCGACGACGACTGCGATGGCGTCATCGACAACGGCTTGAGCCGCTTCAACTGGTACGTCGACGCCGACCACGACACCTTCGGCGTCAACGGCCCCGGCCTGCAGGCGTGCGCGCAACCCGATGGCGGCGCCGACCGCGCCGGTGACTGCGACGACAGCGACCCGACGCGCCACCCGGGCGCCGACGAGCGCTGCGACGGCATCGACAACAACTGCAACGGGCAGCCCGACGACGCGCCCTTCGCCGACACCGAGAACCCCGGCATCAACGACGGGCACAGCTTCCCCTGCGACACCGGGCAGAGCGGCGTGTGCAGCACCGGCGGCTTCCAGTGCGTCTACGCGTCGGGCGTCTTCACGCGCAGCTGCGTGGCGAAGAACTTCCCCACCGTCGACGTGTGCGGAGATGGCCTCGACAACGACTGCAACGGCGCCGCCGACAACGCGCCCGGCTGCGGCGGCCCGCGCGACCTCCTCTCCGAGCCGGGCCTCGCGATGGGCGCCTTCCGCATCATCAACCAGGGCACCATCAACCCCACCGGTTGTCTGCGCGGTGCCGCAGGTGAAGCGACGTCGTGGGTGCGCCCGTCGTGGTTGGCCACCAACGCCTCGGGCAACAGCTCTCCGAGCGGCGACCTCCAGGTGCTCTACGCCGATGCGCCCCAGGGCGCGTGGTGGGACCTCTCGATGGGCTCCACGCTGAACCTGGTCGTCTCTGCCAGCCTCATCGGTGGGACGACCGCCGGCTTCAACCAGGACACCGCGCGGCTGCCGACGATGACCGTGCAGTTCTGTGGCGAAGACGGCGGCTGGTCACGCGCCACGCCGTCGGGCGCGCAGTTGATGGAAATCGGCGACATCGGCGACGCCGGAACCCGGCACAACTCGGTGCAGATTCCGCTGCGTACCGGCGGCGGAGGGTGGACCTACTCCGCCGGGAACGGCCTCGACTGGCGCCGCGTCAACCGCGTGGAGCTCATCGCGACGCCGTACAGCACGGCGACGGCGCTGACGACCATCACGCTCACCTTCGCGGCGGACGGCGGCTTCAGCTTCCGCTGATTACTGCGCGGGCTTCGGCGCGGGCGCCGCTTCGTCCTTCTTCTCGTCGGCGGGCTTCTCCTTCTTCTTGCCCTCGCCCTTCTTCGTCGAGGTCGACGCGCCCTCCTTGGGCGGCGCGTTGTCGGTCTTCGGCTCCTCCGCGAGCGCGGTGAGCGACAACAGCGAGAGCAGGGTCAACGTGCGGGTGCGGGTCATGTGCGTGCTCCGGGTGAGTGGTGGCTTCTCCAACGCACGGTACGGCTTTCAGATTCATTTGTGCGACGCTTCGCGCATGAAATGGCTCGGCCGGTTCGCGGTGGTGCTGGTGGCGGCGCTGGCCGGCGCGGGGCTCTTCGCGCTGCTGGGCTCGAAGCGCGTCGAGCGCCCTGACCCGCCCGCGTTGGTGGAGCAGATCCGCGAAGTGGCGCGCCTCGAGACGCTGGAGGTGCGCCTCTACAAGCGCGTCTCGTTCTCTCCGGAGCCGGAGCCCGCCGGCACGGTGTGGGGCGACGTCTTCAACTTCGTGCGCGAGGTGGTGGCGAAGAAGCAGGGCCGCGCCATCGTCTTCGCGGACGTCTCGCTGGGGCTCGACCTCTCGAAGCTGAACGCTGACCAACTCCGCGTGAAGGGCGACACCGTGGAGGTCGCGTTGCCGCCGCTCAAGGCGCAGGTCGCGCTGCGGCCCGAAGACACCGAGGTCATCGACTCCAACCTCGACTCCGCGCAGACCGCGAAGCTCTTCGAGCTCGCGAAGGACGCCTTCGAGCGCGAGGTCGAACACGACGAGCGGCTGCAGGCCCGCGCCCGCGCGTCGGCGGAGCGCCAGGTGCGCGCGCTGCTCATCACCGCCGGCTTCCGCGAGGTGGTCTTCGTGCCCTGGCCGATGACGGCGCGCTCGGGCTCCTGACACGCGCTTCGCGTTGAGGTGGTGTGTGCTCGGCGCGTCGCCTCGCCGCTCTCGGAAGAACTCCGTGCGGTGCTGCTGCTGCGCCGCGCGCCGTCTTCACTCCGGCTGCGCGACGGCGGCCAGCGGCGCGGTGCGGTCGCGCAACTTCAAGAACGGCCGCTCGACGCCGTAGTGCAGCGCAGCGCCCGCGAGCAGCGTCGCGAGACACGGCACGAGGAACCCGCCGAAGCCGTTCGCGACCGCGAAGTGCAGCGCCAGTTTGTGGCTCAAGTACAGGCTGTACGAGAGCGCCGCGAGGGTGGCGACGCCCGGCATGCGCACGCGCTGCACGAACGCCTCCGGGCTCGCACATGACGCGACGATGCACGCCATCGCGAGTGACAGGAGCGGGAAGCCGAACACCACGGCGCCGACGCCGGGGTCTCCATCGAACACCACCATCGACGTGGCGATGAGCGCGACGCCGGCGACAAAAATCGCCCGCGCGCGCGCCATGAGCCACGACCACGCCACCGGGCGGAACACCTGCACCACCGCGAGCGCCACTCCGGCGAGCAGACCGTCGAGCCGCGGGAGCGTCGGGTAGTAGAGGTGCTCGTAGTACGCCACGGTCTGGTCCTCCGCGGGCGCGACGAACGCGAACCACGCGCGCGCGCGCCACGCGAGGCCGAAGCAGAGCACCGCGAGCAGCACGCCCACCGTCACCTTCGCCGACGGCCGGCGCCACACCAGCAACGTCAGCAATGGGAACGCGACGTAGAAGTGCTCTTCGACGCACAGCGACCACACGTGCGAGAACGACTTCGCCGCGTCGAGCGTGATGAAGAGGTTCTCGGTGAAGGTGAGGAACTGCCAGAGCGGCTGAATCGCCGGCCACTCCCGCAGCGTGGGCCACGCGAAGTACACGGCGACCGTCACGCCGTACGCGGGGAAGATGCGCAGCGCCCGCCGGCGGTAGAAGCCTGCGAACGACGCCGTGCCGTCGCGGAGCCCGCTGAGCCACTGCGCGCCGATGAGGTAGCCGCTCAACACGAAGAAGAGGTCGACGCCCATCCACCCGAAGCGCGTGCCGTCGCGCCATGGAGACCCGAGCCCGAGAATCGACGCGTGGAAGAACATCACCCACACGATGGCGAAGGCGCGGAGCAGATCGAGACCGGGGATGCGCACGGCGGCGCAGCATAGGGAGGCGGTCCATGGGCGCGAGATTTCGGCGGTGGGAGTGAACTCGCGCCACGCCATGGAGTCGCACCGCGCGCAGAGTAGGCTTCACGCGATGAGACGACTCCTCGGGGTGAGTTGCGTCGTAGCGGCACTGACAGGGTGTGGACGCGGTGAGTACGCGATGCAGGTGCAGGTCATCGCGCCCGCCACCAGCACCAGCGTGTGCACGAAAGTGACGGCGACGAAGGGCTCCACCACGCTCGCGAGTGAGGCGGCGAGCATCAGCGCGGGGAGCACGGTCGAGGTCATCATCGCGCTCGACAACGAAGACACCGTGGCCGTCTTCGCGGAGGGTTTCGACAACGTCGACTGCGCCGGCGCGCCGGTGGAGCAGAGCTCGACGCGCAACGCCGCGCCCGCCAGGAACGCGCCGTTCCCCGTGGTGGCGCTCATCCTCAATCCCACCGGGGTGCGCACCGATGGCGGCACCGATGCGGGCGTCGATGACGCGGGCTTTGACGCGGGGATCGACGACGCAGGCTTCGACGCCGGCACCGATGACGCGGGCTTTGACGCCGGCACCGATGACGCGGGCTTTGACGC
>CAMLFP010000072.1 GCA_946479335.1 uncultured Archangium sp. | reverse complement strand
GCCTGCTCCACGAGCCACGGCTTCAACTTCGCGGAGTAGCGCACCGACTTCGGGATCTCGTCACGGCCCACCGCCAGCGCCTTGTGCTTGAGCAGCTCGACGCGCGGGTGATCTTTCGCGACGCCCGGCGGCGGCCGCTTCAGCTTCTCCATCGCGTCGATGATGAAGCCCTTCTTCCGCGTGGCCTCCACGAGCGCGGCCAGCTTCGGGCCTTCCTTCTCATCGAGCAGCTTCTTGCGGAGCTTGAGCAGCGAGGGCGTCTCCAGCCGGTAGAAGCCGAAGCCCACGAACTCCTCGGTGCCGAGGTGGAAGTAGAGCGCCGCCGGCCCCTCAATGGGGTTGTTGCCGTCGAACGGGATCAGCCCCGCGATGTGCGTCTTGTACGGGCGCTTGTCTTTCGAGAAGCGCACGTCGCGGTTGATGCGGAACACCTTCGGCGGGCCGACCTTCTTCCCGTAGAGCTTGCCGATGGGCGCGACGAGCTCGTCGAGCAGCGCCTTCATCGGGTTGAGCCAGAGCGACTCGTACGCCGCCTTGTTCGCCTGGAACCACTCGCGGGTCTGCGCCAGCGCCAGCGCGTCGAACCACGAGACGCCCTCTTTCGCGAAGCCCTCGAAGGCCATGCTCAGTAGCTGTCGACGAGGAGGAGGTCGGGCTGCTCGACGTACTTGATCACCTCGTACGCGAACTCTGCGCCGGTGGCGCCGTCGATGACGCGGTGATCGAAGCAGAAGCTGAAGAGCATGATCGGCTTGATCACGATCTGATCGTCGTCGGTGACGATGGGGCGCTTGCGCATCTTGTGGATGCCCATGATCGCCACCTCGGGGTGGTTGATGATCGGCGTCGCGAAGAGGCCGCCGGTCTGCCCGAGCGAAGTGATGGTGAAGGTGCCGCCGGTCAGCTCCTCCATCTTGAGCTTCTGATCTCGCGCCGCCGCGCCGAGCCGGCCGATCTCCCCGCCCAGCGAGCGGATGGAGAAGCGATCAGCGTTGCGCACCACGGGCACCGTGAGGCCCTGCTCCGTCATCGCCGCGATGCCGATGTTGAACTCGCCGCGCACGATGAGGTCTTGCGTGGCCTCGTCCATGTTGGCGTTCACCTGCGGGAACTTCTTGAACGCGCGCAGCACGGCCTTCACGAAGAACGGCAAGAACGAGAGCTTCACGTTCTCCTTCGCCAGCGTGGCGTTCAGGCGATCGCGCACCGCGACGAGGTTCGAGACGTCGACCTCCTCGACGAACGCGTAGTGCGGCGCGGTGAACTTCGACTTCACCATCTTCTCCGCGATGCGCTTGCGCATGCCGCGCATGGGGATGCGCTGATCAGCCTGCGTCGACGCGAGCGGCGCGAAGGTCTGCGCGGGCCGCGCGGCCACCGGGGCCGGAGCGCCGCCGCCGGAGATCACCGCCTCCACGTCGCTCTTCAGCACCCGCCCCTGCGGGCCCGTGCCGGCGACCGTGGAGAGATCGATGCCGTGCTCGCTGGCGATCTTCCGCGTGACGGGCGTGGCGAGCACCTTCTCGTGGCTCTTCGGCGCAGCAGAAGCGGCGGCCACCGGAGCAGCCTTCGCCGCCTCGACAGCGACCGGCGCGTGCGCGTTGGGCTGCTTCGGCGCAGCCCCCGCGACCTCCACGTCGGCCAGCCGGTGGTGCACGCGGGCGATCTCCCCTTCGTTGCCGTAGGTCTTGATGATCGTCCCCGCGACGGGCGACGGCACCGACACGGTGGCCTTGTCGGTCATCACCTCGACGAGGGTCTGATCTTCCTTCACCGCGTCGCCGGCCTTCACCAGCCACTTCACGATCTCGCCTTCAACGACACCTTCACCGAGATCGGGGAGCTTGAATTCGAAGAGCGCCATGCGCGCCCACGTAACTCAGGTCGCGCAGCGAGGGTAGCCGTTCGTTTCGAGCGTGAACCCGTCGCGCCAGTTGACGTAGTCGAGCTGAACGTCGGCCACGACGAAGTCATCGGGGAAGTCGCGAAACCCCGGCAGCAGCTTCAGGCGCTCGAGGGCGTCGAGCGCGCGCGCCCGGTCGGAGAAGATCCCGATGAACCGGCGCTGGTCGGCGCCGGTCTGCGGGTCGCGGTACGCGTGCTCGAGGAGCGCGACGGTGCCCATCAGACGGTGGCGGCGGCGGTGCGCTCGCGCTCCATCAGGCCCTTCATGAAGAACTCCGCGGCGCGGTAGCTGGAGCGCACCAGCGGGCCCGACGCGACGTAGAGGAACCCGTAGCCCTCGGCGATCTTCTTGAGCTCCTCGAACTTCTCGGGCGAGGCGAAGCGCTGCACGCGCAGGTGGTACTGCGACGGCTGGAGGTACTGGCCCAGCGTCAGCACGTCGACGCCCACGTCGCGCAGATCCTTGAAGCACTGCTCCAGCTCTTCATCGGTCTCGCCGAGGCCGACCATGATCGAGGTCTTGGTGTACAGCTTCTCGGGCCGCTGCTTGAGGTACTCCAGCACCCGCAGCGACTGCGCGTACTTCGCGCGTCTGTCTCTCACGGTGGGCGTCAGGCGCTCCACGGTCTCGATGTTGTGCGCGACGACGTGCGGCCGCGCCTCGGCGACGATCGCGAGCGAATCCTCCACGCCCTGGAAGTCGGGGATCAGCACCTCCACCGTCGTCTTCGGCGACTCGCGCTTGAGCGCCGTGATGGCCGCCGCGAAGTGTGACGCGCCGCCGTCGGGGCGATCATCACGGTTCACCGACGTCACCACGATGTACTCGAGGCCCATCTCGCGGACCGCCGCCGCGAGGTTCTCCGGCTCCGAGGGATCAAGCGGAGGCGGCGCCCCCACCTTCACGTGGCAGAAGCGGCAGGCGCGCGTGCAGACCTCGCCCATCAGCATCACCGTCGCAGTGCCGCCACCCCAGCACTCGGCGATGTTCGGGCAGCGGGCCTCCTCGCACACCGTGGCCAGCTTGAGCGACTTCACCAACCCCTTCACGCGCTCGAAGCCCTCGCCCTTCGGCAGCTTCACCTTGAGCCAGTCAGGCTTCCCTGAAGAGGTGGCGACCGGCAGCGGCAGGCGGTTGGGAGTAGCCATGCGCGCTCATGTATTGGCGCCCTCCCACAGCGTCAACTGGCCGGAAATTCGCTGAGAATTGTCGCGAGACTTCACATTTCCGCGGAAAGCCTTCGCGTCGATACGGAAGACAATGGCGGCATGACCGCAATCTCTTCGACGACCAGCGCAACCCGGGTGTCTACGACTTCGGCCGCCACCAGCACGGCGCCCAAGGCGAAGACCGCCAGCACCAGCTCCGCAGCTTCCACCTTCACCTCGGCCAACAAGCTCAGCCAGAAAGGGGTCGACCTCATCAAGAGCTTCGAAGGCCTGCGCCTCAAGGCGTACCAGGACTCGGTCGGCGTGTGGACCATCGGCTACGGCCACACCGGCGGCGTGCACGCCGGTCAGGTCATCACCCAGGCCAAGGCCGAGGCGCTGCTCAAGAGCGACACCGGCTGGGCGCAGGACGCCGTGCGCAAGTACGTGAAGGTGCCGCTGAGCCAGGGCCAGTTCGACGCGCTCACCAGCTTCACGTTCAACCTCGGCGCGGGCGCGCTCAAGAGCTCCACGCTGCTCAAGAAGCTCAACGCGAAAGACTACGCCGGCGCCCAGAAGGAGTTCGCCAAGTGGGTGCACGCCGGTGGCCAGGTGCTGCAGGGCCTCGTGCGCCGTCGCGCCGCTGAAGCGAAGATGTTCGGCAACAAGGCGCCCAGCGGCAGCGGCACCACCAAGCCGCCCACGCCCGCGCCGCCGCCCTCCTCCACCGGCAAGGTCGACTACCGCGTGCGCGCTGGCGACACGATGAGCGGCATCGCGGCGAAGTTCAAAACCACGCTCGCGGCGCTCAAGAAGCTGAACCCGCAGATCAAGAACCTCAACAACATCTCCGTGGGTCAGCTGGTGCACATCAAGGCCGGCAAGAAGGCCGCCGCGCCCGCGCCCACCAAGCCGACGCAGCCCAAGGCGCCGCCCAAGACCACCACCAAGACGGTCGACTACACGGTGCGCGCCGGCGACACGTTCGGAGGCATCGCCGCGAAGTACAAGATGTCGATCGCCGCGCTGAAGAAGCTCAACCCGCAGGTGAAGAACATCAACGTCATCTCCGTGGGCCAGAAGATCCACGTCAAGAAGACCACCACCACCACGCCGTCGACGCCCTCCACGCCGTCGACCCCGTCGACCCCGTCGACGCCCAGCACCGGTATCCCAAAGGGCATCCCCAACACCACGGGCATGAGCCAGGCGAAGCGGTACGCGCTGTATTCGAACTACGTGAACAAGTACGGCGACGCGCAGGCCAAGAAGGACCTCGCGGCCGGCAAGCGCGTGATCGTCGGGCTTCGCCAGAACACCGACTTCGGCGCGAGCTCCGCGTACCGCGGCACCTACGACGATCGCATCGTCGTGATGTGGAAGGACGCGCGCGGCCCCCACGTGGCGGAGTTCAAGTCGAACACCGAGCCCTCGCGCCGCTGGGCCGATGATCCGTCGCAGGCCTCCAAGCCGGTCGGCGAGCTGGTCGGCAACAAGACGTACCACTACCAGCGCGGCTTCCGTTCGGGCTTCGGTGACGTGCAGTCGGCGGGCAACAACGTGCTGGTGCCCGACCTGAGCTACGGCAACCCCTCCGTGCGCCGCGACACCAACCGCGACCACAAGCTCGACGGGAAGGACAAGATCTACACGGGCGACTGGGGCGGTCAGGGCTACTACTTCCACCGCGGTGGCACGACCGACACGTACTCGGCCGGCTGCCAGACGATGGACCAGGGCCGCTTCAACACCTTCTGGGACGCGCTCGGCGGCCAGGCGAAGTTCAGCTACGTGCTCGCCGCGGTCTGACGCGCTCCGCAGCACATGAAAACGCCCGCGAAAGCTTCGGCTCTCGCGGGCGTTGTCATTTCAAGCCGTCAGCCGGCTTCAGATGTGGATCGGGTGACCCAGCGTGGCCTCGGCGGCCTCGTGCATCGCCTCCGAGAGCGTGGGGTGCGCGTGCACCGTCTTCGCCAGCTCCTCGGTGGTGATCTCGAGAGAGAGCGCGACGCACGCCTCGGCCAGCAGCTCGGTGGCGTGCGGGCCGATGAGGTGCACGCCGAGCACCTCGTCGTACTTCTTGTCGGAGACGATCTTCACGAAGCCGATGCCCTCGTCGCTGATCGACGCCTTCGCCAGCGCGGAGAACGGGAACTGGCCGACCTTCACGTCGTAGCCCTTCTCCTTCGCCTTCTTCTCGGTGAGGCCGACGCTGGCGACCTCCGGGTAGCAGTACGTCGCGTTGGGGATGCGGTCGTAGTTCACGGGCCTGGGGTTCTTCCCCGCGATGAACTCGCTGGCCACGATGCCCTGCGCCGACGCGCAGTGCGCCAGCGCCGGGTGCGGCGTCACGTCGCCGATGGCGAAGACGCCGGGCACGTTGGTGCGCATCATGCCGTCGACGGTGATGTGACCCTTCGGGCCCACGGGCACGCCGACGGTCTCGAGGCCGATGTCCTTGGTGACGGGCGCGCGGCCGACGGCCGAGAGGAAGTACTCCGCCTCGAGGACCTCCTGCTTGCCCTCGGGCGTGGTGACGGTGACCTTCACGCCCTTGCCGGTGTTCTCCACCTTCTCGAACTTGGTGGAGGTGCGGACGTCCATCTTGCGCTTCTTGAGCTCACGCTCGAGCGCCTTGGAGACGTCGACGTCTTCGATCGGCAGGAGGTTCGGCATGTACTCGATGATCGTCACCTGGCTGCCCACGTGGTTGAAGATCGAGGCGAACTCGGTGCCGACCGCGCCCGCGCCCAGCACGATGAGCGACTTGGGGATCACGTCGAGCGTGAGGATCGAGTCAGACGAGAGGATGCGCTGATCATCGATCTTGATGCTGGGCAGCGTGGTCACCACGGAGCCGGTGGCGACGATGATGTTCTTGGTCTCCAGCGTCTGCTTCGCGCCGCCCTCGGTGGCGACGAAGTCGACCTTGCCCTTGCCGGCGATCTTGCCGACGCCCTTGAAGACGGTGACCTTGTTCTTCTTCATCAGGAAGTCGACGCCGCCCGCGCTCTTGTCGACGACCTTCTGCTTGTGCTGCTGCGCCTTCGCCCAGTCGAGCGAGGGGTTCTGCGTGTTGATGCCGAACTCCGCCGCGTGGAGGATGTGGCTGTAGAGCTCGGAGGTGTAGAGCAGCGCCTTGGTGGGGATGCAGCCGCGGTGCAGACAGGTGCCGCCGAGCCGCTTGTCCTTCTCGATGATCGCGGTCTTCAGGCCCAGCTGGCCCGCGCGAATGGCGGCCACGTAACCGCCAGGTCCAGAGCCGATGATCACCACGTCGAATGTGTCAGCCACGACTTCTCTCCTTGAAGGGTTGAAAGCGAGCGTTCTCTTACGCGCCCGCGCCTCATAAGCAACCTGATAGAGCGCGTGAACGTGCCTCGTTTTCCCGCCCGAACGCTGGTCTTGATGGTGCTCGCGCTGGTCGCCTTCGGCTTCATGTGGTGGCAGACGCACCGCATGACCGTTACGCCCCCCGTAGAGCTGCGCCTCATCGATGGAGGTGCACCGTGAAGGTGATCATCGTCGGTGGTGGGTTGATGGGCCTGTCGATCGCGCACGAGCTGCGCCGCGATCGCGCTCTGGAGGTGGTGGTGCTCGAGAAGTCGGTGCCCGGCGCGGAGGCGTCGTCGGCCGCCGCGGGCATGCTGGCGCCGCAGTTCGAGTGCGACAAGCCCGGCCCGATGTTGGACCTCGCGCTGCTGAGCCGCATGGCGTGGCCCCGGTTCGCGCGCGAGCTGGAAGAGGCGTCGCAGGTGCCGGTGCACTACCTCCCGTCGGGCGCCCTGCAGGTGGCCTTCACCGACGACGAGCACTCCGCGCTGCAGGCGAAGGTCGACTGGCACCACGCGGTGAACCTGCGCTCCGAGCTGCTGACCGGCGCCGCGCTGCGCGAGCTGGAGCCGGCGTTGAACGAAGCGGCCGTCGCCGCCGCGCACTACCCCGATGATCATCAGGTGCAGCCGCGGGCATTGATCCGCGCGCTCGCCGTGGCCACGCAGCGCGCGGGGGTCGAGTTCCGCAGCGGCACCGTGCGCGGGCTGCTGGAGCGCAACGACAAGGTGTTCGGCGTCGATCTCGACGGGGAGCGCCTCGAGGGCGACCTGGTGATCCTCGCGGCGGGTGCGTGGTCGGGCCTGGTGTCGGGCGCGCAGGTCGACGCCGCGCGCATCAAGCCGGTGCGCGGGCAGATGCTGGAGCTCCAGCTCCGCGCGCCGCGCTTCACGCGCATCCTCAAGAGCGCGGGCGGCTACCTCGTGCCGCGCGCCGACGGCGCGGTCGTCGCGGGTTCCACGATGGAGATGGTGGGCTTCGACAAGAACGTCACCGTCGATGGGCTCGCCCGGGTGCTGCGCGCGACGACGCAGCTGGTGCCGTCGCTGGGCGCCGCGCCCGTCACCTCACAGTGGGCCGGCCTCCGCCCGTGGACCGATGATCAGCTGCCTTTCCTCGGCGACGGCCCGCGGCCCGGGCTGCTGCTCGCCACCGGGCATTTCAGAAATGGAATCCTCCTCGCGCCAATCACCGCGCGTCTCATCGGTCAATTGGTTCGTGGGGAGAAGACCACCCTCGATCTGCGGCCCTTTCGGTACACGCGACCTTCGCCCTAGAGTCACACCGTCTTGCAAGCCATTCCGCCGCCGCCCCCCAGAGTGCTCATCGTCGACGACGACGAGTCTGTCCGTGACGTCATCAGCGTGCTGCTCCGCGAGGAGGGCTACCAGTGTGCGGTGGCCTCCGGCGCCGAGATGGCGCTCGACCTCGCCTCGCAAGATGAGACCCCGCTGGTCATCTCCGACATGAAGATGCCCGGGAAAGACGGGCTCTGGTTGCTGGAGGCGATGCGCGACAAGCACCCCGACACCTCGGTGATCATGCTCACCGGGTACGGCGACACCGAGCAGGCCGTCGACTGTCTGCGCCGCGGCGCCGTCGACTACCTCCTCAAGCCGCCGAAGCTGACTGATCTCATCCGCTCCATCGAGCGCGCGCTGGCCAAGCGCCGCGTGGAGATGGCGCGCAAGCGCTACCAGAAGAAGCTCGAGCGCAAGGTGAGGGATCGCACCACCGAGCTGCGCAACGCGCTCAAGGACGTCTCGACCACGTACCAGAACACGCTGCTCGCGCTGGTGACCGCGCTCGACGCGCGCGAGCACGAGACGTCTGATCACTCGCAGCGCGTGGTCGAGTACACCACCGCCATCGCGCAGCGCATGAGCATCAAGGGCGCGGAGCTCGATGAGATCGGCCGCGGCGCGCTGCTGCACGACATCGGGAAGATCGGCGTGCCCGACGCGGTGCTGCTCAAGCCCGGCAAGCTGACGCCCGACGAGTGGGTCGAGATGCGCAAGCACCCCGACATCGGCTACTCGATGATCGCGCCCATCCCCTTCCTCGCGACGCCGTCGGCGATCGTGCTCTCGCACCAGGAGCGCTTCGACGGCCGCGGCTACCCGCGCAACCTCGACAAGCACGACATCCACATCGGGGCGCGCATCTTCGCGGTGGCCGACACGCTCGACGCCATCACCTCCGATCGCCCGTACCGCAAGGGCGCCAGCTTCACCGCCGCCATCGAGGAGATCGCGCGGTGCTCCGGCACGCAGTTCGACCCGGAGGTGGTGCGCGCGTTCCTCGACCTCGGTGAGGCGAACCTGCTGAACATCAAGGCCGGGATGCTCGAGAAGAAGCGGCTGAAGATGCTCGAGGAGACGAAGAAGGCCGCCGACGCTGCGGCCGCCGCGAGCAACGACGTCGACCCTGCCAAGCCCAGTGCGTGATGCGCGTGGCCGGCCGCTGAAGACGCTCCGGCTGTCTGTCACCGACCGCTGCAACCTCCGGTGCGCGTACTGCATGCCGGAGGAGCACTACCGCTGGCTGCCTTCTGACGAGGTGCTGACGACCGCCGAGCTGGTGCGCGTGGTCGATGCCTTCACCGCCCTCGGTGTCGAGCGCGTGCGCATCACGGGCGGCGAGCCGTTGATCCGCCCGGACCTGGAGCAACTGCTGCACTCCCTCTCGCATGGGGCGAGGCGCGACGTCGAGCTGGCGCTCACCACGAACGGCATCTTGCTGGCATCTCGCGCGGCGGAATTGAGAGCCGCAGGCCTGCACCGCATCACGGTCTCCCTCGATACGCTGCGCGCCGACCGCTTCACCCGGCTCACCCGGCGCAACCAACTCCCCGACGTGCTCGCGGGAATCACCGCGGCGAAGTCAGCCGGCTTCACCGACCTCAAGCTCGACTGCGTGGTGATGCGCGGCGTGAATGACGACGAGCTGCACGAGCTGCTGCGCTTCGCGCGCGAGGTGCAGGCCGAGCTGCGCTTCATCGAATACATGGACGTCGGCGGCGCGACGAAGTGGAGCGCCCGCGAGGTGGTGCCTCAACACGAACTGCTGGAGCGCCTGGGCCCCGCGCGCGCGCTCGCTGGCCGTGGCGCGGCGCCCGCTCAGCGCTACCAGCGCGAAGACGGACAGATCTTCGGCGTCATCGCGTCGACCACCGCGCCCTTCTGCGGCGCCTGCGATCGCGCGCGCGTCACCGCCGACGGCACCTTCTTCTCGTGCCTGTACGCGAAGCACGGCGTCGATCTGCGCTCGGCGCTCCGGTCTGGCGCGGAGCTCGCGCCGCTCATCTCGGCGCACTGGTCGAAGCGCGTCGATCGCGGCGCGGAGGAACGGCTCGCGCTGCGTGAAGCGCGGGGACCGCTGTTGAGCGCCTCCCAGCTCCAGCAGGAGCCGCACGCCGAGATGCACACGCGCGGCGGCTGAAATTCACCGGCAAAAATGCGCCACGGAGCCGCAAAATCGCCGACGAGTGTTGGGTAGTGCCCCGGCTTTCACTCCGCACACCTCTTACGGTAGACGCCCGCGCATGCAGCTCGAGTCTCCCATCGCCCCCATGCCCGAAGTGCCCGTCGAGAAGCCCTTCCGTCTCCACCGTCGGTTCGACCGCACCGGGCGGTTGATCGGCGATCAGGGCATGAAGCGGCTCCAGAACGCGCGCGTCATCGTCTTCGGCATGGGCGGCGTCGGGAGCTATGCGGTCGAGGGCCTGGTGCGCTCCGGCGTCGGCCACCTCACGCTGGTCGACTTCGACGTGGTGTGCGTGACGAACTCCAACCGGCAGCTGCACGCCACGGTGAGCACCGTCGGCAAGCCGAAGGCCGAACTGATGGCGCAGCGCTGCAAGGCCATCAACCCCGACGTCTCGGTGACGCCCATCGTCGACTTCTACCGGGAGGAGAACGCCGAGGCGCTCCTCGCCGGCGAGTGGGACTACGTGGTCGACGCGATCGACAACGTGAAGGCGAAGCTGCATCTGCTCAACCAGTGCGTGCAGCGCGGCATCCCCGTGGTGTCCTCAATGGGCGCCGCGGGCCGGCTCGACCCGACGTACATCCGCGTCGACGACCTGTGTGAGACGCACATGGACCCGTTCGCGAAGGACATCCGCAAGCTGCTCAAGCGCAAGTGGAACATCGACACCAACAAGCCGACCGGCATCACGGCGGTGTTCTCCATCGAGCCGCGTCGCGACCCGTTCGACCTCAAGTACGACGAGGCGCACGGCGGCTTCATGTGCGTGTGCCCGCATGGCGAGAACGAGTTCCACTCGTGCGAACATCGCAACCAGATCGACGGCTCGGTGGCGTTCGTGACGTCGATCTTCGGCATGCAGATGGCCGGCGTCGTCATTCGCCGCGTCGCGCAGGGCCGCTGAGAGATGGCGCAGAAAGCGAAGCTCCACAAGGGCGCCACCTTCTCGGTCGGAGCGACGCACAGCCCGCAACTCATCGAGCTGATGGGCGCCGGCTTCGCGTACGTCACGCCCGACACGGAGCGCGCACCGGAACTCACGCTCTCCGTCGGGCACAAGGTGCTCGTCGACTACCGGAATGAAGTCGTCGACTTCGGGCGCGGCAACAGAGGGTGGCTGGCGCTCAAGGTTCGCGAGTACGGCGCAGATGCGGCTGACGTCGCGGAGCTCGAAGCTCTCCTCGCTCGCCTCGCGCGCGCGGGAATTCCCGACCCGGGGTTCGGCAACGCGAAGGCCTTCGTCGAGCAGCTCTTCAACAAGCGGCTCAGCAGCGGCGACAGCGGCCCGCTCGACTTCGTGAAGGAGCTCGTCTGTTTCTTCATGGCGAAGGAGCAGCGGTTTCCGCTGAACGATCTCCAGGACGAATCAGATTCCGCGTGCGAGGAGATGGAGCAACACCTCGCCGCGCGTGGCGTCACCGTCACCCTGCCGCGCCCCGACTTCGACGCAGACCTCGACGAGCGCGACGCGAGAAGCGAAGTCATCGCCGAGATCGCGGAATCAGCGAACGAGGCGCTCGCGAAAGCCGGCCATGAAGAGCGCTGGCACCAGTTCGCGAGCCTCGCGTGGGACGGCAACGAACCGCTCTGGCTCATCTTCACGCCCGCGCAACGCGACGGGCTCCTGCGAGAAGAGATCCTCCAACAACCATGAACACCCAGACCACGACGCTCGCACTTCTGATCGCCTCAGCACTCTCCAGCTGCGCGCCCGCGGGCGACCCGTATCAACAGCCCACGTATCAACCGCCGTTCTTCGACGGCGGCACCTACGTTCCCACCGACGTGTCGGCGCGCTGGCGTGGAGAAGACAAACGCAGCCTGATGAGAGTCGTCACCGCGCAAAACGCCTTCTCGTGGCCGCACCCGTACCCGCCCGACCGCTGGGAGATGGCGCCATGGCACGGCGAGTATGAGCAGGGGCCCGACCAGGGCTCCGTAACGCTCGACCGCATCGACGGTGGCGTACGCCTCGACATCAGCGGGCAGGTGTCTCGGTACAAAAGCGCCGCCGGCTCGACGTTCCGCTTCGAGTTGTGCCGCGACCAACCGTCGATGGACGTTGAGATCCGGTGCACCGGCGTGCTCGGCCACACGCTGAAAGGAACCGCCGACGTGACCGTCTGGTTCGACGGCGTCGGGAGTGGAACGGAGGCGTGCTACGGCACGTCGTCTGACATCTACAGCAGGCAGCTCACCAACAAGCCCGGACTGACCGTGACGCACACCGAGACCGATGGCGGCGAGAACTGCCAGCTGATCGAAGGTTGGGCGACCGCCGACATGGGTGAGTTCAACAACATGGCCGTGGAAGGCTCCGCGTCGATGCAGGTGAGACTCGAGTTCTTCGCGCGCTGATCAGCTCAAGCGCCCCAGCGCGGCCGCGATGTCGGGCGACTCGTCGAGCAGCGACGCCATCGGGTCACCGAGCTCCTCGAGCCGCGAGATGGCGTTGCGGATCGTGAACTGCCGCGGCGTGAGGCCGGGCTTCACTTCGCTCCACAACAACGGCATCGACACCGGCGCGGTCGGGAGCGCGCGCACGCAGAACGGCGCCGCGATCAGCCGCCCCGGCCCGTTCTGGAATGCGTCGACGTACACACGCGCGTCGCGCTTCTTCATCATGCGCTCCGTGGTGGCGAGCTTCGGGTGCTGCTGCGCGATCAGCTCCGCGAGCACGATGCCGAGCTGCTTGGCGCCTTCGGTGTCGAGCTGCCGCCCCAGCGGGATCATCACGTGCAGCCCCGAAGAGCCCGTGGTCTTCGGGTACGCCGGCAGCTTCGCCTTCTCGCAGATCTCCCGGAGCGCGTTCGCCAGGGTGATCACGTGCTCGAACGGCGCGTCCTTCGGGTCGAAGTCGATCACGCACCAGTCGGCGCGGCCCATGGTCGCGATGCGATCGGCGCGCAGGTGCAGCGGCAGCGTCGCGAGGTTCGCGCACCACTCCAGCGTGCGGAGATCGTCACAGACGATCTGATCGATGTCGCGCTGCTCTTCTTCATTCCGCATCCGCACGGTGCGCACGAAGTCGGGCGCCTTCAGCGGCACGTTCTTCTGGAAGAAGTTCTTCCCGCGGATGCCGTCGGGGTAGCGCGTGAGCATCAGCGGGCGATCGCGCAGGTACGGCAACAGCCACGGCGAGACGCGCCGGTAGTACTCGACAAGCTCGCCCTTGGTGATGCCGTCATCGGGGAAGAGCACCTTGTTCTCGTTCGACACCTTCGCGCTCGGGGCGGCTACCGGCACCGGCGCGGCGACGATGCTCTCGGTGGGCAGCGGGCATTCGCGCGGAGTCTTGTCGTCGCGAAAGCGCAAGAACACCGGCTCGCGCACCGAGTGCTGCTCCGGCCAGTTCTTGTAGCGGGCCTCGATGACCAGCTCCGGCGTCACCCAGCTCGCGTCGTTCGCCCCGGGGGCTTCACCGGTGAACTGTGGGCGCTCGATCGTCGTTCGCAGCAACTGCTCCTTCACCGGGGCGATCACCTTCGGGTTGAGGCCCGCCCCCACGCGCCCCGCGAACACGAAGTCATGGCCGTTCCACACCGCGAGGTAGAGCGCGTTCCAGTCTTTCGCATAGCCGACGACCGCAAAGTCCGCCGAGTGGGTGAGCGCCAGCTTGAGCCACGTGTTGCGCCGCCCGCCGACGTACGGCGACGACAGGTCCTTCGCGACGAAGCCTTCGAGCTGCTGCGCCTTCACCGCTTCGAGGAACGCCTCACCTTCCCGCTCGACGAAGTCCACCGGCACGACGCGCTCGGCTTTGGGCACGCGTCGCAGCAACCGGGCCTTGCGCTCGCGCAGCGGCAATCGCCTCAAGTCCTCTTCGCCCTCCATCAACAGATCGAACGCGAAGTACGCCGCGGGGAACGCGCGCATGTTCACGTCGATCTCCTTCTGCCCTGTCAGCACTCCGCGCTGCAGCAGGTGCTGGAAGATCGGCCGCCCCGCGGCGTCCTGAATCACCAGCTCCCCGTCGAGGATGAAGTCGCCACCGGGCATGGCCGCGAGCGCCTCGACGATCTCGGGGAACTGCCGGCTCGCGTCGCGCCCGCGCCGCAGCAGCAGCCGAACGCGCCCTCCGAGGCGCTCCGCCAACAGACGAAACCCGTCGTACTTCAGCTCGAAGCCCCACCCGTCACGGGTGAACGCCTTCTGCACGGGTTGCGCGAGCTGGAGCTCGAGGTCGTCGGCGGTCATTTTTGCGCTTCGAAAAGTCGCTGTACGGTACCAGCCATGACCGCACGCGCCATGGGAACGGGAACGATCAGCTTCGGGTTGGTCAACATCCCCGTGAAGGTGTTCTCGGCTACCGACTCGGGGGGCAAGATCTCCTTCAACCAGCTCCACGCGGAGAAGAAGACGCGCCTCAAGCAGCAGATGTACGACCCGGAGACGGGCGAGATCGTGCCGCGCGAGAAGATCGTGAAGGGCTACGAGTACGCGAAAGATCAGTACCTCGTGGTCGACGACGCGGAGCTCGAGAAGCTGGAGCTCGCCACCTCGCGCAGCATGGACATCGCCGAGTTCGTGCCGCTCGATCAGGTCGACCCGCTCTACTTCGACAACGGCTACTACCTCGGGCCCGACAAGGGCGCGGAGCGCGCGTACAAGCTCCTCGCCGCGGCGCTGGCCGACGCGAAGTACGCCGCCGTCGCGAAGTACGTCGCGCGCGGCAAGCAGCAGCTCGTCGTCTTCCGCCCGCTCAACGGCGCGATCGTCATGCAGCAGCTGCGCTACGCCGACGAGGTCAAGGCGCTGTCTGAAATCCCCATCCCCGACGCGACGGTGACCGACGCGGAGCTCGGGCTCGCGAAGCAGTTCATCAACGCGCTCGCGAAGCCGGCCTTCGACATCACGCAATACAAAGACGAGTACCGCGAGAAGCTGCGCGATCTGCTCGACAAGAAGATCAAGGGTGAGGCGGTCGACCTGACGCCCGCGCCCGCGCCGCAGGCCAAGGTCGTCGACCTGATGGAGGCGCTCAAGGCCTCGCTCGCGCGCAACGCCGCCCCCGCCCCCTCGTCCACTGAACCCGCGCCCGCGCCCGACGAGCGCAAGCCGCCCCGGCGCGCCCCCGCGTCGGAAGACGTTGCAAAAGAGCCGAAGAAGAAGAAAGCCAAGGCCTAGTGGCCCTCGCAGTCTTCCTCTTCACGTACTTCTTCCTCGTCGGGCTCAAGCTCCCCTTCATCAGGCTCGATCGCACGGGCGCCGCCATCGTCGGCGCGGCGTTGATGGTGGGGCTGGGCGAAGTGAAGCTCTCGAGCATCGGCGCGGCCATCGACGGCGACACCCTGGTGCTGCTGCTGGGCATGATGCTGCTGTGCGCGTACCTACGGCGCGCCGCCTTCTTCCGCGCCAGCGCGTACTACGTGCTGCGGCTCTCGCGCACGCCGCGCGGGTTGCTGATGGCGGTGGTGGCGATCAGCGGCGTGCTGTCGGCGTTCCTCGTGAACGACACGGTGTGCCTGATGCTCACGCCGCTGGTGCTGATGCTGGTGAAGCACGCGGAGCTCCCTCCGGTGCCGTACCTCTTCGCGCTGTGCATGTCGTCGAACGCCGGCTCCGCGGCGACCTTCACCGGCAACCCGCAGAACATGATCATCGGCGTCGCGTCGCGCATGCCCTATGGCCACTTCGCCGCGCTGATGGCCCTGCCCGCGCTGGCCTCGATGGTGATCGTGTACTTCACCATCGCGTGGTTCTTCCGCGATGAGCTCCGCGAGAAGGCCATCCACCCCGAGGGTGACCCGCCCACCGTCGATCGCCGTCTGCTGACCATCTGCGCCATCGCGATGGTGGGCATCTTCGCCGCCTTTTTCGCCGGCCTGCCGATGTCATGGAGCGCGTTCATCGGCGCCGCGCTGGTGATGCTGGTCTCCGGGGTGCCCCCCGAGAAGCAGTACAAGGACGTCGACTATTCGCTGCTCCTCTTCTTCGCGTGCCTCTTCATCGTGGTGCACGGCGTGAACGAAGAGGGCTGGGCCACGAAGATGCACGAGCTCTTCGCGCCGCTGATCAAGGGCGGGCCGGTGCGCGAGACCTTCGGCTTCACCGCGCTCAGCCTCACCGCGTCGAACCTGTTCTCCAACGTGCCCTTCGTGATGCTTGCGCGCACCTGGGTGCCGCGCATGGCCGACCCGGAGCTCGGCTGGCAGGTGCTGGCGCTCTCCTCGACGCTGGCCGGCAACCTCACCCTCATCGGCTCGGTCGCCAACCTCATCGTCTTCGAGGGCGCGAAGAACGACGTGAAGGTCACCTTCACCCAGTACCTCCGCGTCGGTGCGCCGGCGACGGTGCTCAGCCTCGTCGCCGGCCTCGGGCTGCTCCTCGCCGAGCGTCAGGTGCTCGCGATGTTCGCGAACTGAGGGTGCGCCCGCACCTGCTGCTCCAGCTCGG
The DNA here is from genome assembly GCA_946479335.1 of uncultured Archangium sp. The sequence goes on along the minus strand of CAMLFP010000072.1, from coordinate 2,143 downwards.
TCGTCAGCTCGTCGCCGTGCGGCCCGCGCGCCGAGGAGCGCTGCCAGCGCTGCAACCACCGCTCGCCCAGCGCGTCGCGGAGCTGGTCCTTCGATGAAGCGGCGATGGTGGTCTCACCCTTGGTGCCGGTCGACAACCCGTGCCCGACGTAGAAGCCCGCGAGCAGCAGCGAGACCCGCGTCGGGGTCGCCGCGCTGTACGTCGCCAGCACCGCACCGTCGCGCGGGGTGTGTGAGCGCACCTGCCGGAGGAAGTCGACCGTCCACATCGAAGGGTTCGACTCCGGGCTGAAGGGGTCGAAGAAGATGACGTCGAACTGGCCGTCGAGTTCGTCGACCAGCTTCGTCGCGTCGCCCTCCAGCAGCCGCCAGGTGATGGTCGGCGACTCCCAGCGGTGGTGCTCCAGCAGCTGCTCGGCGGCGTGCTTCCATGGCTGCAAGAACGGGAAACCCTCGGCGTCGCCCAGCGCCAGCTTGAGCGGCGTGAGATCGACCTCGAGGCTCACGATCTCCAACGGGCGCCGGCGCGCGGTGCCCATCTGCTGCGCGCGCGTCAGCGCGGCCACCGCGTTGGTGCCCGCCCCCAGCCCCACGTCGAGGATCCGCAGCGGCTCATCGGTCAGCGTCGCCAGCCGCCGCTCGAGCTCCAGCTGATCGACGTACAGCCGGTTGGCCTCCTCCCACGGGCCCACGGGGTGCATGATCTCGCCGTGGCCGGTGTGGCGCACCGCGCGGAAGCCGCCGCGCGTAGTGACCAGCTCGAAGACGCCCTCGCGCACGCCGGTCGGGCGCGGCTTGTTGGTCTTCGGCGAGAGCGCCTCGCGCAGCGTCGCGTATTCCTGCGCCCACCGGCCCGCGATGATCGCGTCGCGCATGCGGCGCATCAGCGCCTGGTAGTGCCACAGGTTGTGGATCGACAGGAGCCGCGCCGAGAGGTGGTGGTTGCCCTGCGCGAGGTGCCGCAGGTAGCTGCGCGAGTAGCGCTTGCACACCGGGCACGCGCACGTCGCGTCGAGCGGCTCGTCTGACATGCGGTACTCGATGCGCGTCAGCCGCAGCTGCCCCTCGAAGGTGTACGCGTAGCCCTGCTGCGCCATCTTCGGAGGGATGATGCAGTCGAACATGTCGACGCCGGCGTTCACCGCCTCCACGAGATCGATCGGCGTGCCCACGCCCATCAGGTAGCGCGGCTTGTCCTGCGGCAGCAGCGGCGCCGTGTGCTGCGTCATCGAGTACAGCAGCTCGCGCGACTCACCCACCGCCAGCCCGCCGATCGCGAAGCCGTCGAAGTGGTGCTGCGTCAACGCCTGCGCGCTCTCGGTGCGGAGGTGCGGGAAGACGCCGCCCTGCACGATGGCGAAGACCGCCTGGCCGGTGTCCTTCGAGTCGCGCTGCGCCAGCGAACGCGGGGCCCACCGGTGGGTGCGCTCCATCGCCGCGCGCGTCTCCGCCTCGTTGGAGGTGGAGGGGATGCACACGTCGAGCACCATCATGATGTCGGAGCCGATCGCCTGCTGCATCTCGATGCTCGACTCCGGCGAGAGCAGGTGCGCGTGGTTGTCGTACGGGCTGCGGAAGCGCGCGCCGTTCTCGGTGATGTCGCGCGCCCCGGGCAGCGAGAAGATCTGGAACCCGCCGGAGTCGGTCAGCACGCCGCCGTCCCACTTCATGTAGCGGTGCACGTCGCCGAAGCGGTTGAACACGTCGGCGCCGGGCCGCAACAGCAGGTGGTAGGTGTTCGCCAGACAGATGGTGGCGCCGGAGTCGGCCACCTCGTCCATCGTCAGACCGCGCACGTGCGCGTGGGTCGCCACCGGCATGAACGTAGGCAGCAGCGTCTGCCCGCGGCGGGTGTGGAGGACAGCGGCGCGCGCCCCGGAGGGCGCGGTTGCAACAAGCTCGTAGCGGATGGGGGACTTCACGCGCGGGCGAATAGCAGAGTGGCGCCCGAAGCGGCGCTACGATGCACGGCATGTCTGAGTCGCGAAAACGCGCCGCCATCACCAGCAAGACCACCGCTCCCGACGCGTGGGACGCAGGCCTCCACGGCGAGAGCGACGCCGGGCCCATCGACGTCGGCCTCAGCATCGAGCCCTCCGCCGTCGGGGTGATCGTCGACGCGCCCGGCGTCGGGCTGCTGAAGG
>CAMLFP010000071.1 GCA_946479335.1 uncultured Archangium sp. | reverse complement strand
CGACGACGCGCTGGTGATGGCGTGCGCGCCGTCGGTGTAGTGGAAGCTCGACGACGCCGCGGCGCCGGACATCGACGCGGTGGCGGGGCTGCAGGCGGTGCCTGATGGTGGCTCCGTGATGTTCGGGCGGTGGCCGGTGACGACCGAGGGCCGGTCGGTCAGCGTCGAGGGTGCGTACCTCGAGGCCGCGTACAGCCCGCTGCAGAACCCGAGCGGCGACTTCTCGGTGGAGTTCTGGATGACGCCGTTCGACCTGCGCGGCTTCAGCGCGCCGGTGAGCTCCCGGTCGGCCACCATTCGCGGGTACAACTTCTACGTTGAGCCCAGCAAGCAGCTCTCGTTCGCCGTCGGTCAGGGCGGCGCGACGTGGAGCACGGTGTTCGGCCCCACGATGCTCCCCGCGGTGCGGTACCACGTGGTCGGCACGTACAACCTGAACGCGCAGGCGATGTCGCTCTACGTGAACGGCAACCTCGTGGGCGCGCTGAGCGGCGTGATTGCGCTGCCCAACCCTGACCGGCCGCTGCGCATCGGCGCGGGCAACACCGACTCCGACACGCCAGCAGCGCTGCTCGGCGGAGACATCGACAACGTGGCTGTCTACCCGTCGACGCTCGACGCGGCGACGGTGCAGGCGCACTACACCGCGGGCCTCACGCCCTGAGCATCTCGCGGAGGCGCGCTCCCGCAGCCGAAGTCGAAGGTCGAGCGAAGCGCCGACCGGGCCTGCCGAGCCGGTGCAGCATCACCGCGCGTTGACGTCGGCGACGTTCGCCGCGCCGCTCGGGCCCGCCGGGCACAGCGAGAGCGCGTCATCGACGCCGTGCACCTCGGTGAGACCCGACGCCGTGTCGAGCACCACCAGGCGGCCGCCGTTCTGGTCAGTCACCAGCAACTTCGTGCCCTGCGCCGTCATGCGCCCGGGGAAGAGCGGCTTGCAGGCACCGCCGCTGGCGCACGAAGCGCCGCTCCACGTCGCGGTCTTCACGCCGTTCTCCACCAGCACCACGCCCGAGGCCTCAATCGCCGTAATCGCGTAGTTGGCGTCGTACGTCGGCCGCCCGCCGCACGACACCGCCACCGCGTTGCCCACCGTCGTCACCCATTGGGGATTCAGACAGTCGGCCGCGCCGAGGTCGAGGGCATCGACGCCGCCGTCGGCGAAGAGGCGCGCCACCATCCCCGGGCCCTCCACCGCGTACGAGTCGGGGTTCAAGTTCGAGAGCGCGACGTACACGGTGTCACCCTGCGTCGTGATGGCCCACGGACGCGCCACCGGCGAGCCGCCGTCGACCGCGTGGAGGTCGAGCCCCTTCAACGACACGCGCCCCAGCAACGCGGGCGCCGCGGGCGCGGAAATGTCGATGAGCTGCACCGTCTGCCCCGCGTCGGCGGCTTCGGCGCCGTACCCGCCGTACAGCGGCACGTAGAGCATGTTCCCCACCTTCGCGGCGGCCTGCGGGAAGGTGTTGAGGCCCAGCTGCAGCTCCGCGACGGTGCCCAGCGTCAGCGGCGGCGTCACCCCCGAGCCGAGGTCGACCACGCCCGTCGTGGTGTTCTTCTGCAGCACCTGCAGCGTGCCCGCGCCGGCGTTGGCGAGGTACACGAAGTCACCGTCGACCAGCGCGTGGTTGGGCACGTCACCGGTGGTGGTCGCCTTCGACGCCATCGCGTAGCCGCCGGCGTTGGAGGGCACCGCCTGGTACAGCCGCTTGTCGGTGCCGTCGGCCACCAGCACCGTGGCGTCGAGGCGCGCCAGGGGGCCGGGGTTGTTGCCGATGTCGCTCAGCGGGCCCGTCACGCCGGTGTCGGGGTTGAAGCCGATGAGCTGGCCGCTCCAGTAGCAGGCGGCGACGGCCGGGTAGTCACACACGCCGGCCACGCAGGTCTGGCCCTGGGCGCACTCCACGCCGCAGGCGCCGCAGTTGAAGCCGTCGCTCGTGGTGTCGACGCACCCGAAGCCGCACTTGGTGAGGGTGGGCGTGGTGCAGTCATCGACGCACGCGCCGGTCTGGCAGTACTTGCCGGAGCCACACTCCACGCCGCAGCCGCCGCAGTTGTGCACGTCGCTGTCGGTGACCGCGCAACCGGAGGCGCAGGTCGTGGTGCCCGCCCGGCACAGACAGGCCGAAGGCAGCCCCGAGCCGCCGTCGAGACAGTCCTGCCCGGTGGTGCACTGGGCATTGCACGCGCCGCAGTTGCGCCGGTCACGCTTCATGTCAACGCAGCCGTTGCCGCAGTAGTTCGTGCCTTCCTTGCAGGTCACGACGCCGGTCTGACACGCCGTAAGGGCGAGGGTGCTGCACACGAGAAACCACTTCATCGACTTCCTCCAGTGGGGCTCCACGAGAAGCCCAATGTCACAAAAAACGACCGCGGCGGGAGCGGATAGCCGTCGTAGTCGTACGTCTGCACGTTCAGCAGGTTTTTCAGTTCCGCCGAGAGCGAGACGCGCGGGTTCTTCCACGGCGTGACGGTGACGCCGACGTTCACCAGCGCGCGCGCGGGCACGAACAACGTACCGGTGCGGTTGGTGAATTGCTGCGTTTGAAACAGCAGCTCCGCGTGGCCCTGCACGAACCACGGCCCGCCCGAGAGCCGCGCGTGCAGCCGGTGTTCGGGCCGGAAGGGCAGCGGCTTGTTGAAGTAGCGCGGGTCGTCGCGGAGGTTCTGCGTGTGCGTCCACGTGTAGCTGGCGGTGGCTGAAATCCACTCGAAGGGGCGCACCTCGCCTTCGACCTCCACGCCGGCGGCCAGCGCCGCGGAGAAGTTGTACGGGCGCGCGAGGTTCGGCGGGTAGTACTCGTAGGAAATCAGGTTCGAATACTGCGAGTAGAAGCCGGTGGCCGAGAGGCTGGCCTTCTCGTGCGTCCACTTCGCGCCGACGTCCCAGGTGAAGGCGCGCTCCGGCTGCAGCGTGGAGTTGGGCAGCAGCGTGCCCTGCACCACGTACATCTCGCTGAACGACGGCGGGCGGCTGGCGAGGCCGATGTTGCCCTTCAGCGAGAAGCCGCGCGGCAATTCGACGGTGGTGCCCAGCTTCGGAGAGAAGACCGTGAAGGGCCCGGCGACGTCGACGCGCGCGCTCCCGGAGAGGACCCACGCGCCGTCGAAGAACAACACGTCATCGGCCACCATCGCGCCGAAGCGGCCCCACGCGTACTTCGCGCTCGAGGTCAGCGTGTCGACGCCGCCGTTCAGCAGCCCGGTGAGGCCGTGGCGCCCGACGAGGTGCGTGTAGAGCACCTCACCGCCCGCGGACGCTTCGAGCTGGTGGTACCGCCCGCCGAAGAACGAGCCCGAGAGCGTGGTGTCATCGATGCGGCCCCAGGCCAGCGCGGCGAGCGAGCCTCCGAGGTCGAAGTCGTGCTGCGCGCGCAGCGACAACGTGCCGCGGCCGGTGCGCTGCCATGCCGACGGAGAGGGGTTCTGCACCGGGCCCGCGAGGCCGCGCTCTTCGTAGGTGCCCTCCGACAACACGTCGAGCTGCGTGCGGCCGAAGCGCCGGCGGAAGCGCAGCAGCCCGCCGCCCTGCGCGGTGGCGTTGTTGACGCGCTTCATGGCGACCAACGCGTTGCCGGGCGTCGCCGGTTGCGGGTCGTAGAGGTAGTTGAAGGTGCCGTCGCTGCGGAGGCCGTGGGCCAACACCAACCCTTCACCGCCCAGCAACGAGGCCGTTGCGCCTGCGGAGAGCTGCGCGGTGGAGAAGCTGCCGTACGTGACGTCGCCAAAGAAACGCGCGCCGCCGTGCGGGCGCTTCGTGACGAGGTTCACCACGCCGCCCATCGCGCCCGGCCCGTAGCGCGCCGAGCCGCCGCCGCGCAGCACCTCGATTTTCTCCAGCGCCGCCACGGGGATGCGCGAGAGGTCCATCGACGCGCCGGGCCCGTGCAGCGGCACGCCGTCGAGCAGCACCAGCACCGCGTTGGCCGACGCGCCCCGCAGCGTCAGCGTCTTGCGCTGGCCCGCGCCGCCCGAGTCCTGCACGGAGACGCCGGGCGTGGTGTTGAGCAGCTCCGAGGCGTCCTTGGCTTCAGCGCGCGCCTGCGTCGCGTCGCGCGTCGACAGGGTGGCGGTGGCGTCGCGCACCAGCGGAGACGTCGGCAGCGGCGGGAGGTCTTCTTCAGCGGGCGCAGTGACGACCACGGGCGGCAGCTGCGTGACGCCGCCATCGGCAGCACAGAGCACGAGCTGGAACGCCAGAGCCAACATTGCGAGCCCTCGTCTCTCTTGTCGCGAAGAGAGAGGACGTAGGCGGAGCACCACGCTCCGCACCGATGGGCAGGTCTCTGGCTGACGGACTCGAAGTGTCCGTTCACAGTGGCGCGACCGCGCCGGAATCTCACCGGCTTCCCTTGAATGAACCCGTCGGCGCCGCGGCTCTTACCGCAGGTGGATGACGTCGAACAGCACCAGCAGCCCGACCACCACCGCGACGAAGAGCACCCCCCGCAGCACGAAGAGGCCGGTGCGGCGCTCCGGCTCCTGCACGGGGGGGAGTTCGGCGAGCGACTCCGCGGGCGGCAGCGGGCGCGGTGACGAGGCGGCGACGCGGGCGGTGGCGGGCTTCTTGCGCGGCGGCTCGGCGTTCTTCGCGCGGCCCAGCTCCTCGGGAGACGCGATGGCCGTCGCGCCGTCATCGTCGTAGTCGAAGCGCGGGTCGGGGGCCTTGTTGGTGATGCTCAACGTCTCGCTGGTGACGCTGCGCGCGGGCGCCGGCGGCGGGGCGCTCAAGCGCGGCGCGCGCGGGCGGTCGGGGAGGGTGCGCGACTCCACCTCGTCGTCGTCGGGCACCGGCGGGCCGGCGTTGTACGGCGAGACCTTCTCGGTGCCCTTGTCGGGCTTGAGCGCGCGCGGGCGCTGCGGCGTGGTGGCGGTGTCTTCGCGCGACTGCGGCGAGAGCGAGTTGGGCCGCACCTCGGGCCGCGTCACCTCCGGCGTCGGTTCGACCATGCGCGCGGGCGCGGCGGTGAGCGGCGAGACGCGGGGCGCCTCGGCGGGCTTGTTGTCGGTGGCCGACGCGCGCACCTGGCGGATGACGCTGGGAATCTTGATGTTGCCGGTGAGCTCGGCGTCTTCGCTGGCGGCCTCGAGGAGCCGGCGCGTCTCGGCGCGGCGTTCACTGAAGTGGCGGGTGACGACCTCGCCGATTTCTTCGGGGTGCCACAGCGCGCCGGGCGCGGCCTTCTCGATGGCGCGGGCGAACTCCAGCGCGGTGGAGAAGCGCTTCTCGCGGTCGCGCTCCAGCGCCTTGAGGACCACCGCGTCGAGCTCCGGGCCGACCTGCGGGTTCCACTTGCTGGGCGGCTGCACCGCCTCGCGCAGCGCGGCCATCATGCCTTCCTCCGGCGTCTTTCCGTGGAAGAGGCGCAGCCCGGTGAGGCACTCGTGCAGCACCACGCCCAGCGCGAAGATGTCGCTGCGCGGGTCGAGCGGCTCCCCGCGGATCTGCTCCGGAGACATGTAGCCCGAGGTGCCCTTCACCATGCCCACGTTGGTGCGCCCGCCGCTGCGGCCCAGCGCCTTGGCGATGCCGAAGTCGAGCAGCTTGGTGACGCCCTCGTACGTCACCATGATGTTCTTCTCGGCGACGTCGCGGTGGATGACGATTTGCCGGCGGCCGCGCGCGTCGGTGAAGGTGTGCGCGTAGTGGAGCGCCAGCGCAGTGTCGCGGGTGGCGGTCAGCGTCAACCCGACGGGGATGGACTCGCGCGCGGCGCGGCAGGCGCGGGCCATCTCCACCAGCGTGCAGCCCTGGACGAACTCCATCGCCATGAAGAGCTGCCCTTCATCGGTGTCGAGCTCGTAGACCTGCGCGATGTGCGGGTGGTTGAAGACCGCGGTGATGCGCGCTTCTTCGAGGAACATGCCGACGAAGTCTTCTTCGCCGCCGATGTCGGGGAGGATGGTCTTCAACACCACCAGCTTCTTGAAGCCCGCCATGCCCTTTTGATGGGCCAGGTAGATGGCGCTCATGCCGCCCGTCGAGAGACGGCACAGCACCTCGTATTTGCCGAGCTGCCGGCGGTCGAGTGGCGAGCTCGGCGCGATGAATGACGGGGGTGGCAACGGGGGCGTACTCTAAGCCGGTTGACGCGCGGTGGCCGGGCTTTGTGTGGCGATGTGACGCACGGGTGTCAGTGTGCAGGGTGCGTCATTTGCCGATGCAGAAGCGCGCGAAGACGGCGTCGAGCAGCGCGGTGGAGGCGTCTTCGCCGGTGAGCTCCGCCAGCGCGTGCAGGGCGAGGCCGACCTCTCCGGCGACGACCTCCAGCGTGGCGACGTCGAGGGCGGCGCGGGCGTTGGCGAGCGCGGCTTCGAGCGCGGTGAGGGCCGCGAGGTGGCGCTCGGAGGTGGAGACGATGGCCGCGGCGCCGGCGCCGAGTCGTGCGGCGAGCAGCGCGCGCAGCGCCGGGAGGCCTTCACCGGTCAACCCGGAGACGAAGACCCCCGCGCCCTCGGGGAGCGGGTTGGAGTGCGGGGTGAGGTCGGCCTTCCCAAACACCTCGACGCGTTCGGCGGTTTCGCGCCGCCACGCGTCCCGCTCCGCGTCGCTTGCGAGCGGAGGCAGCACCAGCACCGCCACATCCGCGCCCTGGAGCGCCGCACGCGTGCGTTCAATGCCGAGGGCTTCGAGGCGGCCGGCGCCTTCGCGCAAGCCCGCGGTGTCGACGAGGGTGACGGCGAGGCCGGCGAGCTCGACGCGGGCTTCGAGCGTGTCGCGGGTGGTGCCGGGCTCGGCGTCGACCAGCGCGCGTGACGCGCCCACCAGCGCGTTGAAGAGCGTCGATTTGCCGGCGTTCACGGGCCCGTAGAGCACCACGCGCGCGCCGCGGCGGATCAACGCGCCCCGCTTCGCGTCGGCCAGCAGCGCGCGCACTTCACGGAGCGACGCCTCGAGGCGCGGAAGCACATCGACGTCAGCGCCCTCGGCCTCCTCGGGGAAATCGAGCGAGCCTTCGAGGTCGGCGTGCAGCGCGAGGAGCGGATCATGCACCCGCGCGAGGCGCGTCGAGAGCTCGCCGGTGAGCTGTGACGCGGCGGCGCGCACCTGAGCCTCTGATTCGGCGCTGATCAGGTCGGCGACGGCCTCGGCGCGCGAGAGGTCCATGCGGCCGTTGAGCAGCGCGCGGCGGGTGAACTCTCCGGGCGTCGCGAGGCGCACGCCGTCGGCGCGCAGCAGCCGCTCCAGCAACAGCGAGAGCAGGCGCGGTGCACCGTGCGCGTGGAGCTCCACCACGTCTTCCCCGGTGAAGCTCTTGGGAGCGGCGAAGTAGAGCGCGAGGCCCTCGTCCAGCGTGGCGCCGTCATCGGCGACGAAGCGCGTGAAGTACGCGTGTCGCGGCGTGGGCGATGCCGGCAGGTGCGGCGCGACGCGGCGCGCGGCTGAGAGCGCATCGGGCCCCGAGAGGCGGAGGATGCCGATGCCGCCCGCGGCGGGCCCGGTCGCGATGGCGGCGATGGTGGACACGGCGGGCGGCTATACCAGCCGCGCCTCGTTGGCGGTGACGGTGTGGCCGGTCGTCGCTGGCGGAGCGCCGTGATGTGCTAGGGCGTGGGCCTCATCTCGCTTCTCCAGCACACGAGCCCCATGCAGTTGCCCGACGACCCGACGCTGTTGCAGACCATCTTCTCCCTCGCGCCCCTGCACGAGCCGGAGCTCACCTGGGCCTTCGCGGTCTTCTGCGGCGTGCTCGAGCCGGCGGCGCACGACGAGTTCGTCGCCGCGGTGTCCGAGTGCACGCCTGACACCCTGGCCGACGCCTGCCTCGACTTCGCCACCGCCCGCGCCGAGCTGCTCGACGCGCGCGCAATTCTTGCGGGCCGGCTGTGGCAGTACTTCCTCGTGGGGCAGTCGCTGCAGCCGGAGGCGCCCGAGGCGAAGACCAACCCGGAGCTCGCCGCCGCGCCAGTGACACCTGGCACCGACGCGTGAATTGAATGGTTCTGGCGGCACACCGTTGGGTGTGTTGATTTTCCCGCCCCCCATGCTCTCCCTCACGCTGAGCCTCGCGCTCGCGGCCGCGCCCGGCGGCCTGCTCTCCGCCTCGTCGGTGGCGTCGCGTCACGCGCGCTTCATCGAGACGCCGGTGCTGATGGCGGGTGGGTTGGTGACGGGTCAGACCGTGCCGTACGCGCAGATGACCTCCCTCGCGGAGCTGCAGGCCGCGCGCGCCGAAGAGGCGAGCAAGCGTGGCTCGGTGGGCGGCTTCGTGGCGATGGCGGTGGTGGGCGGGCTGGCGGCGTTCATCGCCGCGCCCATCATGCTGTACATCGGGTTGATCGCCGGGCAGCTGACGACGGGCGCGCTCTTCTCCACGCTCTTCATCGCGGGCCTCGTCACCTTCGGCGTCGGCGCGGTGCTCTTCGGCGTGGGGCTGGGCTTCCTCATCGCCACCGTCGCGCGCAACGCGCGCAGCGGGCACAACCTCCGCGTCATCGACCGCCGCATGCGCGAGCTCCAGAAGTTGCAGCAGGCGCCGGCGTACCAGCAGCCCTACGCGCCGGAGCCCTACATGCCTTCGTCGCCCACCGCCCCGCCGCCTCCGCCGCAGGGCTTCTTGAATGTCGAACCCACGCTGGAATTGGCCAGCTTCTGAAGGAAAGGACCGCAAACCGATGATTGCTCTCGCTCTCACCGTCGCCTTGACGTCGTCGACGGGAAGTCTCTCTGACATCAACCCCGCGCAGCGCCACGCGCGCTTCATCGAGTCGCCCGTGGAGTTCGCGGGCTCTACGATGCTCGGCGCTGACAAGCCGTATGACCTCATGTCGCTCCCCGAGTTGCAGGAGGAGCGCATGCGCCTCGAAGGCAGCAAGCACGGCCTCGGCGGCGGCATCGCGCTCGTCATCCTCGGGCCGGTCACCATCATCACCGGCGCGGTGCTGGCGGTGGTGGGCGTGCTGAGCAACCTCACGCTGGTCTACGTCGGCTACGTATTGGCCATCGTCGGCAGCTTGATGACGGTGGCGGGCATCGCGCTCATCATCGGCTTCAGCGTGGCCAACGGCACCATCAACCGCAAGATTCGCCAGGTCGACGCGCGCATCTCGCAGTTGCAGTCGGCGCCGCCGGCCTACGCGCCGCCGCCCGGCAACAACATGGCGCCGCCTCCGCCGCCCCCGGCCACGCAGAACTTCGCGCCGGTGCTGCCGTCGATGACCGTCGCCGAGTTCTGAGCGACGTCAGCGTGTGAAGTGCAGAGCCCTCTCCCCGGGTTTCGGGAGAGGGCTTTTTTCATGCGCGACACGACCGGGAGTGATCAGCGCGTGCGCGCATCACGTCAGGGGTCCCGCGGGCCATCGGTCGAGCGCGCTTCTCATTCAGTTGGCGGCGCGCGCGCTGTCCTCTTGGCGACGCGACTGAATGCGCGAGGCGCAGGGAGTGATCAATGCGCAATGCCCGCGCGCGTCACGTCAGGCTGCTGCGCAGCGCCCGCAGGTCGTCGGTCGAGCGCGCCTTCCTATCCAGTTGCCGGCGCACGTCGGCTGTGACGCGACTGAGCGCGAGGCGCAGGGAGTGATCAACGCGCAATGCCCGCGCGCGTCACGTCAGGCTGCTGCGCAGTGTCCCCGCTCGTCGTCGGTCGAACGCACCTTCTGGTCCAGTGGCCGGCGTATGCCTGCTGTCTTCATGGGCGACACGACCGAACGAGCAACGTTCGGTTGCTTCCGTCTTTCGACCGCGTCAGCGCTTCTTCGCCGCGCGCAGCCGCTCCAGGAATTCGCTGCTGGCGTAGTTCCGCGCCTGGCTCACGGCCTCGTGGGCCAGCGCGCGCTGGAGCGCCTCGCGGTCGACGCCCAGCGCCCGCTTGAGGTCGCGCACCGCCAGCGGCCCGCCCGACGCGAACTGCCGCGCCAGCTCGAGCGCTCGCGGCAACGCCGCGCCGGGCTCCACCGCCTCCATCGCCAGCCCGAGCCGCGCGGCTTCGGCGCCGTCGAAGCGGCGGCCGGAGAACAGCAGCTCCGCCGCGCGCTGCGCGCCCACCCGTCGCGGCACGAGGTACGTCGCGCCCATGCCCGGGTGCAGCGCCAGCTGCACGAAGTTGAGCGCCAGCTTCGCGTCGCGCGCCACCACCGTCACGTCGCACGCCAACGCCACGCACAACCCGGCGCCGATGGCCGGGCCCTCGATGGCCGAGATGACCGGCACCGGTAGCTCGGTGATGGAGAGGTACCGCCCATAGAACTCCAGCATGAAGCGGCGCGCGTCTTCGGAGGCGTACGACGCCAACGACTCGAGCATCTCGAAGTCGCCGCCGGCCGAGAACGTGCCGCCCGCGCCCGTCAGCACCACGGCGCGCAGCGAGGCGTCATTCTTCAGTGCCTCGACGCGCGCGCGCAGCGCGTCTCCCAGCGCCGCAGACATCGCGTTTCGCCGCGAATCGTCGCGCAACGTCAAAACCGCGACACCGTTGTCAGAGTTCAACTCGATGTGGGGCGTATTCATGCCTCGACAGCTTGCACAGATCAGACGCGTGTGGTGTCAGCAAAACCAATGACGACTTCCAAGTGGCTCCTTGTTGGCTTGACGATGGGTTTCCTCGCGTCGGCTGTTTCGTGCGGTGAACCGGACACGTGCGACGCGACGACCTGCGCCACGGGCTGCTGCGACGCCGAAAACAAATGCGTGACCAACCCCAGCGCGCAGGCGTGTGGCTCGCTGGGCCGCGAGTGCGTGGCGTGCGGCTTCGGCCAGGTGTGCACCCAGGGGCTCTGCTCCAGCGGGACGAACGGCGGCGGCAGCGGGAGCACCACCGGCGGCGGCTCGGGCAGCACCACGGGCGGCGGTACGGGCAACAACCCGACCTGCACGCAGCTCGCGGCCGCGGAGGCCACCTTCTTCGCCGGCAACGCCGTCTGCTCGTACGACTTCGACGGGGGCTCGGCGTCCATCTCCGCGTCTGACTCGGCCGTCGCCGGCTGCAACGTGGTGATGAGCAACGCCGCCTGCACCACCGCCGACCGCTCGAAGATGACCACCTACGTCAGCTGCCTCCAGGCGGCTCCGGCGTGCACCAGCGGCAACGAGCAGGCGGCGGTCACCAGCGCGCTGGCGTGCGGGCAGACGCTGAGCACCGGCATCTCCCAGGCGTGCCTCAACGCCATCACCTCGCCCCAGGGCGGCGGCACGGGCAACACGGGCGGCGGTACCGGCGTCACCGGCGGCGGTTCGGCGACGACGGGTGGCGGCACGGCGACCACGGGCGGCGGTACGGCGACCACGGGCGGCGGCACGGCGACCACCGGCGGCGGCACCGGCAACAACTGCAGCAGCGCGGCGTCCTCGCAGACGACCTTCTTCGCGGGCCGCTCCTCGTGCCCGAGCTCCAGCGGCACGCTGAACCCCATCGCGAACTTCCAGAGCATCTGCACCAGCAGCTGCACGGCCGATGATCAGATCGCGCTCGCGGCGATGGGCTCCTGCACCGTCAGCCAGCCGTGCACCTCCGGCAACGAGAACGCCGCGTATTCGCAGTACCAGGCGTGCGCGAGCGACTTCTTCTTCGGGCTCTCCTCGACGTGCCAGAACGCGCTCATCGCGGGCTCCACCACCGGCGGCGGCACCGGCACGACGGGCGGCGGCACGGGCACCACCGGAGGTGGCACCGGCACGACCGGCGGCGGCACCGGCACGACCGGCGGCGGCACCGGCAGCTGCACGGCCATCACGCTCGGTGCGTTCAGCCAGGGTTTCAACGCGGGTACTCAGTACATCTACCCGGGTGCGTTCACGCCCAACATCGGCACGACGACGGGCGACGTCGCGCAGCTCATCTTCACGGGCACCACCACGGGCACGACCAACTTCTCGACGTCGGCCAGCGGCAACAACATCACCACCTGCTCCCGGTGCATGGTCATCGCGCAGGACTACGTGAGCTCGAGCAACACCTTCAGCAAGCTGTTCTACGCGACGTCGGGCTCGCTCTCGATTTCGAGCTCGCCGGCCAACGGGTTGAACCCCGCGACGCTCAGCAACGTGACGCTGGTCGAGGTCTCGCTGGGCTCGGGTGGCGCGGTGACGCCGGTTTCGGGTGGCCAGTGCCTGACGCTGGCCAGCGGGTCGGTCACCGCGGCTGCGCCGCCGTCGGTCCCCTCCGGCTGGGTCTGTGACCCGGGTTGGTACGGCGACGGCTCGTGCGACTGTGGCTGCGGCGTGCAGGACAGTGACTGCGCGAGCACCAACACCGTGTCGCAGTGTCTCTACTGCGACAACTGCCGTGGTACCGACACCACCTCGGCGTGCAGCGTGTTCATCAACGCGTCCGACACCACGCAGTGCCTCTGAGCCAACGAGGAGACGAGCGCAGGGGAACCACGTAGAGTTCCCCGCGCTCACGTCGTGTCGCTCGAACCCGGTACCAGAGTCGGTCGCTACACCATCGTGCGGCAGATCGCGCAGGGTGGCATGGCCGAGGTGTACCGGGCGGAGCAGGACCTCACCGGCGGCATCACCCGCCCGGTGGCGGTGAAGGTCATCCGCCCGGAATACTCCGAGTCGGAGGACTTCCGCGGGATGTTCCTCGACGAGGCACGCACCGCGTGCACGCTGAGCCACCCCAACATCGTGCACATCTACGAGGTGGGCGAGTCTGACGACGGGCTCCTCTACATGGCGATGGAGCTGGTCTCCGGCGAGACGCTGGCCACCGTCAACCGCACGCTGCGCGACTACGACGAGCGCCTGGGCGACGAGGCGCTGTTCGCCATCGGCATCAGCACCTGCTCCGCGCTGGAGGCCGTGCACGCGCTGAAGGTCGAGGGCGGCCACGCCAACCTCGTGCACCGCGACGTCTCGCCGCACAACCTGCTGATGTCGACCTCGGGGGCCTTGAAGCTCATCGACTTCGGCATCGCCAAGGCCGCCAGCAACCGCAACCTCACCATGCCCGGCGTCACCAAGGGCAAGGCCGGCTACTTCTCGCCCGAGCAGGCGATGGGCAAGAAGCTCGACGGGCGCTCCGACCTCTTCTCGCTGGGCGTCACCCTCTACAAGCTGGCGTACGGCGGCACGCCCTTCGACGACCACAAGAACCACGCCGAGCGCCACGCGGCGCTGGTGCGCGGCCAGTGGAAGCACCTCGACGAGGTGTACCCGGGGCTGCCGCAGGGCTTCTACGCCGTGGTGCGCCGCGCGCTGCAGGTGAAGCCCGACGACCGCTTCGCCACCGCCCGCGAGATGCGCGAAGCCCTCGAGCGGGCCGCCTTCGACGCGCGCATCCGCGTGACGCAGTCGTCGCTGGAGGGCTTCCTCGACGAGGCCGGTGAGGTCACCGCGTCGGGCGGCCCACGCGCGCCCGCCGAGGCGCAGGTCATCGCGCCCACCCGCACCCAGCAGCTCACCGCCGTGGGCCCCGCGGCCGAGCAGAACGTGGTGCCGCCGCCCAACGAGAACTCCATCCGCGGGCAGGCGCTCCCGGAGCCGCCCCGGCCGCCGCCCGCGTCCCGGCGGAACCTCCTCATCGGCGCTTTCGCGGCCGCGGTGCTGGTGGGCATCGCCACCACCGCCGTGGTGGTGACGGTGACGCAGGAGCCGCCGCCTCCGCCCGCGCCGGTGCCCGTGGTGGTGCCGCCCGTGGTGCCCGACCCGCCGGTGGTGGTGGCGAAGGTCGAGCCGTTGCCGACGCCGGAGCCGGTCATCGACGCGGGCGAGGAGACCGTCGAGGTCGAGCCTCCGCCCGAGGTGCCCGTCAAGCAGCCGGTGCGCAAGCCGAAGACGCCGGTGAAGAGCGCGGTGACGGCCACGCGCGAGAAGCCCCCGAAGGCCGACCCATCGCCCGGCGCGAAGGAAGAGGCCATCCCCGAAGGAGAAGGGAAGCTGGCCATCAACGTCAGCGGAGGCTCCGGCGAGGTGTCGGTCGACGGCGCCCGGTGGGACGCGCCCCCCGTGCAGAACAAGCTGCCCTCCGGCACGCACCGCGTCTCGGTGAAGCTGCCCGATGGCCAGTCGGCCTCCACCCGCGTGGCCGTGTGGCCCGACAAGACGACGCGCCTGAGCCTCGACAGCGCGACCCTGAAGTGGTCCCAGAACCAGTGAGCGCCACGCGGCTCCGGTAAGGTCAACGGCATGAGCAGCGGAATAGGGGCGCTCCTCACCTACTCAGTGCTGTTGCTCATGTGGGGCACCATCGCGGTGCTCTACGCGAAGCAGTTCCGCGCCGCGAAGGGCGAGCGGGCGCTGCGCGTGCTGCTGGCCTTCCTCATCGCCGACGCGGTGCGCACCGTCATCGAGAGCGGCTATTTCGGGTTGCTGTGGAGCGCCAACTACGGGCTGCTGCCCGAGGGCTTCAAGGCGCTGGGCCGCCCGGCGTTCCTCACCGCGGTGAAGTGGCTGGCGGTGGGGCTGGGCGTGGCGGTGCTGGCCGCCGTCGCCCGCGTGTGGATCCCCGAGGAGCTCCGGCAACGCCGCGCGCAGCGCGAGGCCGAGGCCACCCTGCGCGAGGAGCTGGAGCGCTCCCTGCGCGAGGTGCGCGACCGCGAAGAGCGCTTCCGCCTCGTGGCGCAGGTGACGCGCGACATCCTGTGGGACGAAGACCTCCGCAGCGGCAAGCGCTACCTCTCGCCGCGCTTCTGGGAGGCGCTGGGGTACCCCGAGACCGACGACGTCGACGCGGTGTGGGCGAAGGCCGTCTCGCCCGAAGACCGGGCCGCGCTGCAGCAGGCGATGCGCGCGATGTTCGAGCACGACACGCCCTTCGACGTGCGCTTCCGCGGCACCCACCGCGACGGCTCCGCGGTGCACTTCCACGCGCAGGCGCAGCTGGTGCACGGCGACGACGGGCGCGTCACCCGCGTCATCGGCATCACCCGCGACATCACGCGCGACGTGGAGGCCGAGGCGCAGCGGCTCGAGACCCAGAAGCTGGAGGGCCTGGGGCTGCTGGCCGGCGGCATCGCCCACGACTTCAACAACCTGCTGACGGTGGTGTCGGCCAGCCTCGCCACGCTCTCGCGCGAGGGCGTGGCCAGCGAGGCGCTGAAGACGGCCGACGAGGCGGTGCAGCGCGCCGCGGGCATGACCCGGCAGCTGCTGGGCTACGCGGGGCGCTCGTCGCTGGAGCAACGGCCGCTCGACCTGAACTCGGTGGTGAAGGGCATCGGCGGGCTGCTGACGGTGTCGGCGCCCGCGCACGTCAAGCTGACGCAGGAGCTGGCCGAGGGGCTCCCCGGCGTGATGGGCAACGAGGGGCAGCTGCAGCAGGTGGTGATGAACCTCATCACCAACGCCAGCGAGGCCATCGTCGGCGGTGACGGCACGGTGACGCTGCGCACCGAGCTGGTGCAGAACCCGGAGCGCCCCGCCGGCGCGCGCACGCCCATCCCCTCCGGGCCGGTGGTGCTGTTGACGGTGGAAGACACCGGGCAGGGCATGAGCCCCGAGGTGCTCTCGCGCGTCCTCGACCCGTACTTCAGCACCAAGGGCCCGGGGCGCGGGCTGGGCATGGGCGCGCTGCTGGGTATCCTCCGGGGGCACGACGCGGGCCTGGCGATGGAAAGCGAGCCCGGGCGCGGCACGCGCTGCCGCGTGTACTTCCCCGCGCTGAGCGAACCCGCGCGCCCGGTGCCGGCGGCCTCCACCGCGCGGCCGGAGAAGCTGGCGGCGCGCGTGCTGCTGGTCGACGACGAGGCGCTGCTGCGCCGGAGCGCCCGGCGGCTGTTGCAGTTGATGGGCTGCACCGTCACCGAGGCCACGAATGGCGCGGAGGCCGTCGCCGCGGTGGAGGCCGGCGCCGACGCCTTCGACGTGGTGCTGATGGACATGACGATGCCGCAGATGGACGGGCTGGAGGCGATGCTGCACATCTCGGCGCTGGCGCCGAAGCTGCCGGTGGTGCTCTCCAGCGGGTACTCCGCGCACGAGCTGCCGCCGGGCGTGCGCAGCCTCGCCAAACCGTGGGACATGAAGCGCCTCGAGGAGCTGCTGCGCGAGGTGACGCCCGCTCCCGGGGCGTGAAGGCGTCGGTACTCCGCGCGTTTCAGGCGAAGGTGCGCAGCAGGGTGGCCGTGGCGCAGACCTTCCCGTTCACCAGCAGCCGGTGCGTGAAGAGGCGGCCCTCCGGCGTGGCAGGGAGCTCCAGCGTCTCGACGGTGACGACGTCACCCCCGGTGATGGACGCGCGGAAGTGCACCGTCTCGGCGAGCGCCACCGTGCGCTGCGGGTCCTTCCCCTCCGAGGCAACGATGCGCGCCACTGCCTCGTCGCAGTAGTCGACGTACGCCGCGTGGTTGGCGTGGCCGTTGGGGTCCATCCACCCGTGCCAGACGGTGAACTCGAAGCGGTGCGGCTGCGCGGGTTCGGCGAAGCGCGGCACCGGCAGCTCCGCGACGTCGGGGTGGCCTTCGTAGATTTTGAAGGCGTCGAAGAGGTCCTGCCCGGCGCGCGTCGGCTGGAGGTCGTGCACCGTCAACAGCGCCCACTCCTGCGTCGCCGAGGCCACGAGGTCTTCGGTGCGGCTGAAGAGGCGCACCTGGCGCGTGAAGAGCATCGCGCGGCGTGCCTTCGAGGGCCAGGTGCGGCCCGACAGCACCTCGTCGACCTTCACCTCGCGGTGGTGGCGCACCGTCATGCTGCGCACCACGAACATCGTCCCCGACTGCACGTAGCGCTCCGGGGTCCACCCGACGGAGTTCGACTGCTCCGCCACCACGTCTTGCATCGCGCGCCACACCTCGCCGGCGCGCGCGGTCAGCCGCGGCCCGAAGCCGCTGTGCGACAAGGTCGCGGTGAAGGGCAGCGTCGCGTCAGGGAAGGTGTGCATCGCGTCAGTGACCGACGAAGAGGCGCGAGGCGCCGGCCGCGAGCTGCGCGTCGAGCGCGGTGATGGCGTTGCCCGCGTCGTGGGTGACGAGGCGCAGCGTCACCTTCCGCCAGCGGATGTCGATGTCGGGGTGGTGGTCGGCCGCTTCGGCCGCGTGCGCCACCTTCTGCACGAAGGCCACGCCCGACAAGAACGACGACGCCTCGAAGGTGCGCACCAGCATGCCGTCCTGCACCGCCCAGCCCGGGTACGACGAGAGGAAGGCCTTCAGCTCCGCTTCAGACAGAGGCGCGTGCATGCCTCGCCTGTACCGGCTTCACGCACGCCCGTCATGAGGGTTCGGCTGACGGCTGGCATGTGATGTGCTCAACGACACGCATGGCCTTCGAGGAAGTCAGCCCCGGCGTTCTGGTGGTGCGGTACGAGCGCGGAGAGCAGCTCGCGCCCGAGAGCCAGGCCGCGCTGCTGCGGCGCCTCGAAGAATGCCGCGGGCCGGTGGCGCTGGTCTTCGAGGTGCAGGCGGGCGTCTCCTCGGTGCCGGTCGACGTGCCCACCTTCTGGCTCGGCGTCACCGGGCGCGCGGAGCTGCAGATTCGCGCCATGGCCATCGTCACCCGCGCGGTGCTGGTGCGCGTCGCGGCGCGCGGCTTCTCGCTGGCCAACATCGCGCGCGGCGTGGCGCTCGAGGTGCGCACCTTCGAAGAGCTCGCGCCGGCGCGCGCCTGGTGCGCCGAACACCTGCGCTGAACCTTGCATCGCTGCACACCGCGCGTTGCGCGCCTGCAAGGGGCTGTCTTGTCTCGCGACAGTCGTAGAGTGCGCGCATGCGTCGACGGGTCATCCTCGTGGGGTTGGTGTTGGCGCTCGTCGGCGCGGGAGGCCTCGTCGCCTCGGCGTGGGCGCCCGACCGGCCGGTGGCGTCGCTCGCCGCGCGCTGGGCGCCGCCGCCGTCGCAGTTCATCGAGGTGGAGGGGCTCTCGATGCACGTGCGCGACGTCGGGCCGCGCGATGACGAGGCGCCCATCGTGTTGCTGCACGGCACCTCCGCGTCGCTGCACACCTGGGAGGGCTGGGTCGCCGTCTTGTCGAAGACCCGCCGCGTGGTGACGGTCGACCTGCCGGGCTTCGGCCTCACGGGCGCGGTGCGTGACGACGACGTCGAGGTGCCGAGGACGCTGGACATCCTCCACGCGCTCTTCACGAAGCTGGGCATCACGCGCTGCGTGCTGGGCGGCAATTCGTACGGCGGGCAGCTCGCGTGGAGCTACGCCGTCGCGCACCCCGGCGAGGTGACGCGGCTCATCCTCGTCGACTCCGCGGGCTACCCGCGCGCGGCGAAGTCGGTGCCGCTGGGTTTCCGGCTCGCGGCGATGCCCGGCATCAACGTGCTGATGGAGAAGCTGCTGCCCCGCGGCGTCGTCGAGCAGAGCGTGCGCAACGTCTACGGAGACCCGTCGAAGGTGACGCCGGCGCTGGTCGACCGCTACTTCGAGCTGACGCTGCGCGAGGGCAACCGCCACGCCGTGGGGTTGCGCATGAAGCACTTCGGCGTGGCGCCCGACAGCGCGCCCCTCAAGACGCTCCAGGTGCCCACGTTGATTCTCTGGGGCGCGAAGGACCAGCTGATTCCCCTTGAGCTGGGCCGGCGCTTCGCGTCCGACATCGCGGGCAGCCGGCTGGTGGTGTTCGAGAACCTGGGCCACGTGCCGCAGGAAGA
Source organism: uncultured Archangium sp. (assembly GCA_946479335.1). Next base: position 21 of record CAMLFP010000071.1, on the reverse strand, counting down.
AGACCCCGCGGCGACGGTGGC
>CAMLFP010000070.1 GCA_946479335.1 uncultured Archangium sp. | reverse complement strand
GAGCGCGAGCAGACGCTGAACCAGCTGCTGGTGGAGATGGACGGCTTCGAGTCGAACGAGGGCGTGATCATCATGGCCGCCACCAACCGGCCCGACGTGCTCGACCCCGCGCTGCAGCGCCCCGGTCGCTTCGATCGCCGCATCACCGTGCCGCGCCCCGACTTGAAGGGCCGCCTCGGCATCTTGAAGGTGCACACCCGCCGCGTGCCGCTCTCTGACGACGTCGACCTCGACGTGCTGGCGCGTGGGTCTCCGGGCATGACCGGCGCCGATCTCGAGAACCTCGTGAACGAGGCCGCGCTGTACGCCGCGCGCGCCAACCGCGAGCGCGTCACCAAGCACGACTTCGATCTCGCGCGCGACAAGGTAGTGATGGGCCCGGAGCGCCGCTCGATGGTGATGAGCGATCAGGAGAAGCGCAACACGGCGGTGCACGAGGCCGGTCACGCGCTGGTCGGCAAGATGCTGCCCGGGTGCGACCCGGTGCAGAAGGTGACGATCATCCCCCGTGGGCAGGCGCTCGGCCTGACGTGGTCGCTGCCCGTCGAAGATCAGCTCAACTATTACAAGAAGGAGCTGATGGACGACCTGTGCATGATGCTCGGCGGCCGCATCGCCGAGGAGCTCGTGTACGGCGAACTCTCCGCGGGCGCGTCGAACGACATCGAGCGGGTCACGAACCTGGCGCGCGCGATGGTGATGCGTTGGGGCATGAGCGAGAAGCTCGGGCCGCTCACGTTCGGCCAGCGCGATGGCGAGGTCTTCCTGGGGCGCGACATCGCGAGCCGGCCCGACTACTCCGAGGAGACCGCGCGGCAGATCGACACCGAGGTGCGCGGCATCGTGATGGGCTCGTACGAGCGCGCGAAGAAGCTGCTCAACGAGAACATCGACACGCTCAAGCGCATCGCGGAGGCGCTGGTCGAGTACGAGACCATCGACGCCGCCGATCTCGACGTCCTCATCGCGGGCCAGGCGCTGACGCGTGAGAAGCCGGCGCCGCGCGTGACCAACGCGCCCCCGAAGGACGACAAGAAGAAGGACAAGCGCATCCTCGATGCGCTCGATGGGCTGCCGGCGAAGATCGAGCCGGGCACGGCGTGATCTGGGCGCGGCCGCTTCGCGCCGGAGCTGCCGCGTCGTCGCTGTGGGCGCGCTCCGGGCTGCCTCCGGAGTTGGCCCAGCAGTTGGATTCAGCGCGTGAGACGTACGCGCTGGTGACCGGGCTTGATGAAGCGTCGCGGGAAGAGCTCGCGGACCTCGTCGGCGCCGGGTGGATTGGCGGCTCCGGTGACGCCGCCGTGGTGCGCATCACCCTGAACTCCCTCTCCCATGGGGAGAAGGCTGGGGTGAGGGGCGCGCTGGCGAGACTCAACGACATCAAACCAACGTCTTCGCGGACCCGAATCATGGGCATCGTCAACGTGACGCCTGATTCGTTCAGCGACGGTGGCGTACATTTTTCTGCAGACGCCGCGATCGCCCACGGGCGCGCGCTGGTGCAGCAGGGCGCGGACCTGTTGGACATCGGCGGCGAGTCGACGCGGCCGGGCGCGCAACCGGTGAGCGAAGCCGAGGAACTCCGCCGCGTGCTGCCAGTGATTGAAGGCCTGCGCGAGGTCGGCGTTCCGCTCTCCATCGACACCTTCAAGCCGAACGTCGCGCGGCGCGCGGTGCAGGCGGGGGCGAGCCTCATCAACGACATCTCCGGGCTCCGCGATGACGCGATGCTCGACGTGGTGGCCGAGACCGGCGTGCGTGCGTGCGTGATGCACATGCAGGGGACGCCGCAGACCATGCAACAGGCGCCGCGCTACGACGACGTCGGCGCGGAGGTGCTCGACGCGCTCGAGCTCGCGCTCCAGCGCGCAGAGCGACGTGGCATCGCGCGAGAGAAGTTGCTGGTCGACCCGGGCATCGGCTTCGGGAAGACGGCGGAGCACAACCTGGTGCTGCTCCAGCGCGCGGCCGATCTGCGGCTGCTCGGCGCGCCGGTGCTGGTGGGCGTCAGCCGGAAGGGCTTCCTCGGGGCGTTGACGGGGCGCGCGGCGCCGGCCGAGCGCGTCGTGGCCAGCGCGGCGGTCGCGGCGATCCTCGCGGCAGACGGCGCGGTCGACATGGTGCGCGTGCACGACGTCGCCGAGACCCGTGATGCGCTGGCCGTCGCCGACGCGATCCGCCTGGCGCGCGAGCGTTAAGCGTGCGGCGGGCGGAAGACGAGCGTCTCTGCGTCGCGCGCGACCAGCGGGCCGATGTGAGGCCCCGCCCGGTAGAAGTGCCGGTCGGCGGTGAACGCCCAGCGGATCTCCAACTCATCCATCAGCGCGAAGGTGGAGCAGTCGGTCAGTGAGATGCGCTGCACGTCGGGCGCGAGCTTCTTGAACCATCGCAGCGTGGCATCGAGGCGGAGCGTGTTGACGTTCAGCATCATCAGCGTGCGCGCCTGCACCTGCGCGTCGAGGTCTTCGAGGAACGCGAGCGACACGCGCGAACCGCCGAGCGCCTGCAGCTGCGTCAGCGTCTCGTCGAGCACCCAGTCAGAGGTGCAGAGCACCCAGCCGTGATCATCGAGCCACTGATCGATCTCCATCGCGACGTGGTGCCCCGAGTCGCGCCGGTTGGCGAGCGCCATCCACCCCCAGGTGTCGACGAAGCAGGTCTTCACGGCTTGTATTCACCTGGAGGTTCAGCGGCGATCAGCAGCCGGCTCTCGTAGGTCTCGCTCAAGTCAGACGGCCCGTCGAACAGCCCCGCGCGGATGCGTTCGCGCGCGGCCTGGGCCCGGCGGGTGAGCTCTTCGCGATCGCCCTGCGACTCGTAGCGGGCGAGCGCGAGCTCGATGCCTTCGACCACCAGCTCGCGTGCGTTCACGCCGAGCCGCGCGGCCATCGCCTTGAGGCGCAGGTGCGTCTTTGCGGGGAGCTCGAAGGTGGTCTTCACGGTCTTCATGGCGTCGACCATATATATAAACGAACCGTACCGTAAATAGGGGTGAGCGCTTTTGCGGCAAAAGTCGCGCATTGCGGTATGCGTGCAGCCATGAGTGGAACGACGCACCCCAGGCTGTTCGGCACCGATGGAGTCCGCGGAGTCGCCAACGTCTTCCCGATGACCGCGGAGATCGCGATGCAGCTCGGGCGCGCGCTGGCGTACCTGATCCGCAACGGCGAGCACCGGCACCGGGTCATCATCGGGAAGGACACGCGGCTCTCCTGTTACATGCTCGAGCAGGCGCTCTCGGCGGGCATCATGTCGATGGGCGTCGACGTGCAGTTCGTGGGGCCGATGCCGACGCCGGCGGTTGCGCACCTGACGAGCTCGATGCGCGCTGACGCGGGCGCGGTGATCTCCGCGAGCCACAACCCGTACCAGGACAACGGCATCAAGTTCTTCTGGCGCGACGGCTTCAAGCTGCCCGACGAGACCGAGGCGAAGATCGAGGAGCTGATCTTCGAGAAGTCGATCGACTCGCTGCGGCCGACGGCGACGGCGATCGGGCGCGCCAAGCGGCTCGACGACGCGCCCGGCCGCTACATCGCGATGGTGAAGTCGTCGTTCCCCCGCGATCTGACGCTCGAGGGCCTCAAGCTGGTGATCGATTGCGCGAACGGCGCGGCGTACAAGGTCGCGCCCACGGTGCTGCGTGAGCTCGGCGCGGAGGTGATCGAGCTGGGCGTCGAGCCCGACGGCACCAACATCAACGAAGGCGTGGGCGCGTTGCACCCGGAGGCGCTGGCGAAGGTCGTGGTGCAGGAGAAAGCCCACCTGGGGATCGCGCTCGACGGCGACGCCGATCGGCTGATCGTCGTCGATGAGAAGGGGAAGGTGGTCGACGGCGACGCGATCATGGCGATCTGCACGGGCGAACTCGTCGCGCGCAAGGAGCTCAAGAAGAAGACGCTGGTGGCGACGGTGATGTCGAACATCGGCCTCGAGCGCGCGGTGGGTCGCTGGGGCGTGAAGGTGGTGCGCACCTCCGTCGGCGATCGCCACGTGGTGAGTGAGATGCGCAAGCACGGCTACTCGCTGGGCGGGGAGCAGTCGGGGCACCTGGTGTTCCTCGATCACGCGACGACCGGCGACGGCACGCTCGCGGCGCTGCAGGTGCTGGCGGTGATGTGCCGGGCCGGCAAGCCGATGAGCGAGCTGACGAAGATCTTCGAGCCCGTGCCGCAGACGCTGCTCAACGTGGTGGTGAAGGAGAAGCGCGACCTCGCGCACCTCCCGAGCGTGTTGAAGACCATCGGCGGCGTGGAGAAGAAGCTCGGGAAGGACGGGCGCGTGTTGGTGCGCTACTCGGGCACCGAGCCGAAGATCCGCGTGCTGGTGGAGGGGCTCGACGCGAAGAAGATCAAGACCTACGCCGAGGAGATCGGCGACGCCTTGAAGCGCGAGCTGACGTGATCTTCGCGCGTGACGAAGGCGAGGGTGAGCCGCTGCTCCTGATCCACGGGCTCGGAGCGCAGAGCGGCGTCTTCAGCCCGCTCTTCGCGCGGCGTGGCGCCCGCAGGCTGATCGCCATCGATCTCCCGCGCACCGCGAAGTCAGGGCACTGGGCGGCCTCGACGCCCGCCGCGATCGCCGACGCGCTCCTCCCCTTCCTCTCGTCACGCAAAGCGGAGCGGTTCTCCGTTTTTGGCCATTCGTTCGGTGGCCTGGTCGCGATGCAGCTCGCGGCGGTGGCTCCGACGCGCGTCACGAAGCTCACGGTCGCCAGCGCGCCGGCGTTCGGGGTGCCTCCGGCGCTCAAGCTGCTGTTGTCGTCGAAGCTGGCCGATGTCGGCATGCGCGCGTTCTCGATGATCCCGGTGTGGCGCCCGGCGCTCAGCGCGTACCTCAAGGTCATCTGGGGCTCCGCGACGCCCTCGGCAGAGCTGTTGGCGCTCTACGAAGAGGTGTTGCGCACGCCGGGGTTCAACGAGGGCTTCCTCGAAGCGGCGCGCGGCATCGCAGAGTTCCGCCTCCCGGCGGATGCGCTGAAGCATCTGCCGCTCGAGAAGCGGCTCCTGTGGGGCGAGCACGATCCACTCGTGCCCGCGTGGGAGGGCGAGAAGCTCGCGCGGGCGATCGGCGCGGAGCTCAAGGTGTTCGACGACGTCGGTCACGCGGTGCCGGAAGAACGTCCCGACCTCCTCGCGGCGGAGCTTCTCTAGGATGCACACCATGCGCGCGTGGCTGCCGGGGTTGCTGCTGATGGCCTGTGTTGATCCGAGCGGGCCGTTGACGATCAAGGGGGAGCGCTTCGAGCTCAAGAGCCAGTTCTACGCGCGCACCCTCAACGGCCAGAGCGCGAACGGCCTCGCCCTGTTCCTCGCTGATCAACCCGACCTCTGCGCCGCGTGGCGCGCGGGGACGTACCCGGCGAAGACCTCGATCGTGCAGGTGAACTTCTACCGCGCGCAGGGCGGGCTCTCCGTCGACGTCGACCCGGGCGAGTACGGCGTGTTCAACACCGGGAGCGGCGATCAGGCGACCGCGCAGGTGACGGGCGGAGGCCGCTTCGTGGTCGCCCAGGCCGCGGCGTACTCGGGCGCGTGCCGCATGGCGTTCGACCTCTCCGCGGGGCTCAAGGGCACGGTGGACTTCTCGGCCCTCGACCCGATGGAGGGCACCTTCGATCTCCGCTTCGGGAACGGGGTGATCGCGGGCGACCTCGACGCGCCGCTGTGTGATGTCGCGCCGGCGCAGTTCTGCCCGCACCAGTGACTTCGGTGAACTTTCCTTGCCGCGCGCGCGGTGTACAAACGCGCCATGCCCCAGCGCCTTGGAGTCAACGTCGATCACGTCGCCACGCTTCGCCAGGCCCGCCGCACCACGTACCCTGACCCGGTCGCGGCGGCGGCGATGGCCGAGCTGGCGGGAGCCAACCAGATCACCATCCACCTCCGCGAAGATCGCCGCCATATCCAGGAGCGCGACCTGCGCGTGCTGCGCCAGACGGTGCAGACGTTGCTCAACCTCGAGATGGCCGCCACCGCCGACATGGTGAAGATGGCCTACGAGCACAAGCCCGACATGGTGACCCTGGTCCCCGAGCGCCGCGAAGAGGTGACGACCGAGGGCGGGCTCGACGTGAACTCGCAGAAGGACGCGGTGGGCAAGATCGTGAAGAACCTGAAGGACGGCGACATCATCGTGTCGCTCTTCATCGACCCCGACGTCGATCAGGTGAAGGCGTCGCACAAGATCAGCGCCGATCGCATCGAGCTCCACACCGGGCGTTACTGCGAGGCGCGCAGCGAGAAGGATCGGCAGCGCGAGTTCAACCGCATCGTCGACTCGGCGAAGGTCGCCTCGAAGCTCGGGCTCGGGTGCGCCGCGGGGCACGGCCTCAACTACGACAACGTGCGGCCCATCGCGAAGATCGCGGAGATCGACGAGCTGAACATCGGCCACGCCATCGTCGCGCGCGCCGTGATGATCGGCTTCGACCGCGCGGTGCGCGAGATGGTCGAGATCCTGAGGAACCCGTGAAGCGCGTCCTCACCGCGGCAGAGAGCAGGGCGGTCGACGAGGCGTCGGGCGACACGCTGGCGTTGATGGAGCGCGCGGGCGAGGCGCTGGCGAAGGTGGCGCTCCGTGAAGCGAGCGCCAACGCGCGGTTCTTCGTGCTCTGCGGCCCGGGGAACAACGGCGGCGATGGGTTCGTCGCCGCGCGCTACCTGAACGACGCGAGGCGCACCGTGTTCGCGGAGCTGGTCGGTGACGCCGCGAAGCTCAAGGGCGACGCCGCGAAGAACTACGAGCGCGCGGGCGTGAAGTTCGCGCAGATCTCCGAGACGCCCGGCGCCGACGATCTGATCATCGACGCGCTGCTGGGCACGGGGTTGAACCGCGCGCCGGAGGGGCCGTTGGCCGACGCGATCGTGCAGATCGAAGAGTGGCGCGCGACCGGGGCGCGGGTGATCTCCGCCGATCTCCCGTCGGGCGTGGAGAGCGACTCCGCGCAGGCGCACACGCCATCGGTCACCGCCGACGTCACCTTGAGCTTCGGCGCGCTGAAGCCCGCGCACGTCATCGAGCCCGGCGTGTCGCGCTGTGGCCGGGTCGACCTCATCGATCTCGGGCTCCCTCCGGCGGCGATCAGCGGCGTCGCGGGACCGCAGTTGCTCCTGCTCGAAGAAGAAGACGCACGTGCGAAACTGCCCATCCGCCGTGCGGATTCGCACAAGGGCACCTACGGGCACGTGCTGGTCGTCGGTGGCAGTCGGGGCAAGTCCGGCGCCGCGGCCCTCTCCGCGCTCGCCGCCCTTCGCGCTGGAGCCGGGCTGGTGACCGTGGCCACGCGGCCGAACGCGCTCGACGCGGTCCTCGCTCATGCGCCCGAGGTGATGGGCGTCGAACTCCCGGCCGAGGGGGCGCTGGGGCTGCGCGATCTCAACGCGCTCCTCGACGCCGCCGATGGGAAAGACGCGGTCGTCATCGGCCCGGGCATAACGCGCGACGACGAGACGCACACCTTGCTGGCGACGTTGCTCGAAGAGCTCCACGTGCCCTGCGTGTTGGACGCCGACGCGCTCAATGCCCTCGCCGGGCACCTCGAGGTGCTGGAGAAGGCGCAGAGCGCGCTGATCCTCACGCCGCACCCGGGCGAGATGGCGCGGCTCATCGGCAAGAGCACCGCCGACGTGCAGCGTGATCGCGTGGGCGTCGCGCGCGAGTTCGTGAAGGCCAACCCGTCGCTGCTGATCCTCAAGGGCGCGCGGACGCTGATCACCCGCGACGATGGCACCGTCTTCGTGAACCCCACCGGCAACGCGGGGATGGCGACGGCCGGCAGCGGCGACGTGCTCTCGGGCGTGGTGGGTGCGCTCCTCGCGCAGGGGCTGATGCCCTCTGACGCGGCGATCGCGGGCGTGTGGGCGCACGGGCACGCGGGCGATCTCATCCGCGAGAAGCGCGGCGAGCTGGGCCTCATCGCGTCTGATCTGCTCGACGGGCTCACCGAGGTCTGGCGCCTGTGGGACCGCTGAACTCGAGCAGCGCCGACGAGACGTTCGCGCTCGGGGTGGCGCTGGGCGAGGCGCTGCTTCCAGGCGATTTCGTCGGGCTCTCTGGCCAGCTCGGCGCGGGGAAGACGCTGTTCTCGCGAGGCGTGGCGCAGGGCGCGGGCGTGCCGCTCGATGACGTGAGCTCGCCGACCTATTCGATCCTCCAGAGCTACCGCGGGCGGCTGCCGCTGCATCACGCCGATCTCTACCGCCTCGCGTCTGACGACGAGCTCTACGCCACCGGGTACTTCGATCTCCTCGACGCGGGTGACTCCGCGTTCCTCGTCGAGTGGGTCGAGCAGATCTCCAGCGCGCTCCCGGGCGACGCGCTGCGCGTCAGCATCGAGGTGCCGTCGAGCGACGCGCGCACGTTGAACCTGACGACCTCCGGGCCGAAGAGCGAAGCGCTGCTGCAGCGGTGGCTCACGCGCGCAGGAAGGGCAGCAGCGCCGCGTTGACCTTCGCGGGCTGCTCCGACTGCACGAAGTGGCCGCAGTGCTCGACCTTCGCGATCTTCAACTTCGGCGCCCACCGCTCGGTGCCGGGCACCAGATCGTCGAAGCCGAGCGCCTTGTCCTCCATGCCCCAGATGAGCAGCGTCTCGCACTCGATGGGCGCGTACTTCACCGGCCGGCCGAAGAGCCCGTCGCGCATCATCGTGCGGTACCAGCCCAGCATCGCGGAGGCGGCGCCGGGCTTCTGCACGCCGTCGCGGAAGGGGCGGAGGTCTTCGTCTGAGAAGTTGGTGCGGTCGAGGGCCATCGCCTTGAGTGACCGCGCGACCTCGCCGCCGTCATCGCGGGTCAACACGCGCTCCGGAAGCCACGGCAGCTGGAACATGAACATGTACCAGCTCTTCCTGAGCTGCTTGAGCGACGGCTTCGTCACCAGCGCCTCGCGCATCTTGAGCGGGTGGGGGCAGTTGAGCACCACGAGGCGCTCGGTGTGCTCGGGGCGCGTCGCGGCGAGGTGCCAGGCCAGCGCGCCGCCCCAGTCGTGCCCGACGATGCGCGCCTTCCCCGGTTGCACGGCGTCGATCAGCTGGCAGACATCTTCAGCCAACGTGGTGAGATCGTACGGGCCGGCCTTGTCGGTGTCGTTGTAGCCGCGGAGATCGGGCGCGATGACGCGAAAGCCCAGCGCGGCGATCTCCCGGAGCTGATGCCGCCACGACCACCAGTTCTCGGGGAAGCCGTGCAGCAACACCACCAGCGGGCCGGTGCCGAGCTCCGCGTAGTGCATCGACAGGTTCTTCAACTTCACCGTGTGATGCGCGACGGGGAGATCGGCGGGCTTCATGGGATGGGCCTCATCGTGAGGTGCAGGTCGTCGTCGATCTCCACCAGCGAATCCTGGGGCACCTCCTGCCACGGCAACCCGGGGAGGAGCGGCTCGGAGGCGATGGACACCAGCGTCGGGGTAGTGACCGCGAACAGCGTGCGATCGCGGCGCGTGGCCCAGAAGCGGCGGCCGTCGCCCACGAGGAAGTTCATCGCCGACCGCTTGCCCTCGGTGGCGTCATCACACAGCGCCTCCGCGGTGCGGAACATGCGGCACAGCGCGCCGGCGACGTCGTTGGAGTCACCCAGCAGGGTGCGGAACAACCCGAAGCAGCGCTCGGAGTCGGTCTCGCCCTGCAGCTCGCCGCGGATCCCGTCAGCGATGCGCGCCTCGAAGGCCGCCCGGTGCGACTCGAAGTTCTTCAGCGTGCCGTTGTGCATGAAGACCCACGGCCCCGCGGTGAACGGGTGGTTGTTGCGCTCGTGCACCGTGCCCACCGACGCCAAGCGGATGTGCACCAGCATCGCGTGGCTCTGTTCGTGCCCGAGTTGATCGAAGCGCAGCGAGTGTTCCGCCGATTCGGTGTGACGTTCGACGGAGCGCCCGGTGTCGCGGAAGGTGGCGATGCCCCAGCCGTCTTTGTGCTCCGCGGCGAGCGCGCGCAGGCGGTCGAACGCCGGGCGGACATTCAACGGCTCGGTGGATCGAATGGCGAAGATGCGGCACATCTGACGAGGCGCGTTGTAGTGCAAAAGCTGCCGCCGCGTGCATAGAGTGCGACCCGACGTGCCGACGCTCAGCAGTTTCTTCGCGATCTACACCGATGGGAGCGCACTCAACGAGTCGTTCCGATCTCCCGTGAACTCCGATGTGTTCCTCGGAGAAATGGGTGCGCTCCAACTCCCGGGGCCGAACGACGAGCTCTTCGGGCCCTACGCCGCCGCGTTCGCGCGCGCGAAGTTCAAGCGGGGCTTCCTGCTGGGCTTCAAGCGTGAGTTGAAAGGGCGCTCCGAGCAGTTCTTCGAAGAGGTGCGCAGCGCGGTGCTGGCCGCGACCGCCGGCGTCGACGGTTTTGCGCTCGATGTGCTGCGGCTCTGGCCTTTCCCCCTCGCGCAGGCCGACGAGGCGTTGCCCGAGCACGTGCTGGCCGAAGATCTCTTCTCGGTGGGCTTCACCGACATGGGGGAGCACGGCATGCGCGCGGAGACCGTCGGCTTCAGCAAGCTGGGCGCGCGCGAGATCACCTTCGAGTTCCGCGACCGCGAGGTGCTCGAGGAGGCGGCGCTGATGTGTGGCCACCTCGCGGACTGGTTGATGGAGCACAACACGCGCATCGTGCACGGGCAGTCGATGGCGCTGGGCTTCGATCGCATCTCGTTCTTCGCCGCGGAGGGCGCGGTGGCCGGCCCGTTCCGCGGGTGGCACCCGCCGCTGGTGCAGAAGCTCGTCCCCTCCGAGCTCTTCGAGGGCACCGGCGTGTTCGAGGTGAAGGCCTCGCCGCCGGGCGCGCGCGATCAGTTCGAAGATCTCACCGTGCCGCTCAAGCGCTCGATGGAGCAGCGCCTGCTGCAGGAGGAGCTCGATCTCGTCGGCGACTCTCCGCACGCCACCAGCACCGCCGAGGTCCGAGGGTTCGTGTCGGGGCTCACCGAGCTGGTCGCCTTCCGCGAGGAGCCCACCGCCTCGAAGGACAGCGGCTGGCGGGTGCGCAGCGTCGCCGAAGGTGACTCCAGCGAGACCGGGGTGATGACGCTCGCCGATCTCTCGCGCCGCGCGCCCGACTTCGTGCGCTACCTCTCGCTCCCGCAGGGCGTGATCCTCTCGTGGGACGGGCAGGGCGCGCTCTCGGTCGATCGCTCGCGCGTGGAGATCGACGATGAAGACGACGGCGCACTGCTCTCATGAGCGGGCCGTTCTTCGGCGAGCTCTACCTCCGATCGACGAGGCCGTTCCTCTCTGAGCTGGTGAACGAGGCGGAGGCGCGCTTCCTCCGCACCAACCTCGCGCCGGGCCGCTGGCTCGATCTCGGCTGCGGGCACGGGCGGCACCTCGCGCACCTCGGTGGCTTCGGCGTCGATCGCGATCAGCTCTCGCTGCGTGAGGCGCGCGCGCACGGGGCCGTCGCCCGCGCCGACTTCACGGCGCTCCCGTTCCGCGACGCGGCGTTCGAGGGCGCCTGGTGTTGGTACAACTCGCTGGGCACGCTCGAAGACGACGTGGTGCCGCGCGTGCTGGCGGAGCTCGGCCGCGTGCTGAAGCCGGGGGCGATGTTCATCATCCAGGGGACCAACCTCGATCGGGCCCGCGCTCAACCCGACGCCGGCTTCGATGGGCCGATCGGCGAGGGTGACCACCTCACGGAGACCGCGCGCTTTGACGCCGCGCGCCGTCGTGACGTCATCCACCGCGCGCTGCGGTGCGCAGACGGGCGGGTCCTCGAGGCCGACTTCTTCATCCGCTATTACGAGTTGGCCGAGTGGCGCCGCCTGCTGGGCGCTGCCGGGCTGGACGTGCGGTGGGCGGTCGGCGGAATCGATGGAATGTCGTTAGGAAATGACTCGACAGATGTCATTGTCGGAAGTCAGAGACGTTGATCATGAGTGCCGCCCTCACCGCCAATTTTCCGAAGCGCGTCGAGATCTACGAGGTCGGGCCGCGCGACGGCCTGCAGAACGAGCTGCGCACGCTGGCGACCGAAGACAAGGCGCGGATGATCGAGGGCCTGATCGACGCGGGCTTGAAGCGCATCGAGGTCACCTCCTTCGTTTCCCCGCGGTGGATCCCCCAGCTCGCTGACGCCGACAAGCTGCTCTCGCTGATCCCCCGGCGGGAAGGCGTGATGTTCAGCGCGTTGGTCCCCAACCTGAAGGGCCTGGAGCGCGCGCGCGCCGCGAAGTTGCAGGAAGCCGCGGTGTTCCTGTCGGTCACCGAGAGCCACTCGAAGAAGAACATCAACAAGTCGGTGGCGGAGGCGATCTCCACCGTCACCGAGGTCGCGCGGGAAGCGAAGGCCGAGGGCATGCGCGTGCGCTGCTACCTGTCGACGGTGTGGGGGTGCCCGTACGAGGGCCTCACGCCGGTCGCGAAGGTGGTCGAGCTCGTCAAGCGGCTGGCCGACGTCGGCTTCTACCAATTGAGTCTGGGTGACACGATCGGCGTGGGAACGCCGACGCAGACCGCGGAGATCGTCGGCGAGGTGTCGAAGCTGCTACCGCTGGAGCAGATCGCGCTGCACCTCCACGACACGCGCGGCACCGCGCTGGCGAACGTGCTGGTGGGCTTGTCGATGGGCGTGACGACCTACGACTCCAGCATCGGCGGGCTCGGCGGCTGCCCGTACGCGCCCGGCGCCGCGGGGAACCTGTCGACCGAAGACCTCGCCTACATGCTGAACGGCATGGGCGTGGAGACCGGCATCGATCTCAAGAAGCTCGTCGACGCGGGCGCGCTCGGGCAGGAGCTCATCGGCCGCAAGCTGCCGGGCAAGTACCTGCAGGCGGCGCTCGGCGAGCGGGAGAAGCAGGGTGCACGTCGAACTGCGTGAAGTGCGCGAGGGCGATCTCGAAGCGCTCTACGCGTTCCAGGCCGAGCCGGAGATCGTCGCCAGCGGCTTCGTCCCCCATCGAGAACACGACGCGTTCCTGACGCACATGCGCTGGGCGATGGGCGTGCCCGGGTCGATCATGCGCGCGGTCGAGGCCGATGGCGCGCTCGCTGGCTCCATCGTGAAGTTCGAGCGCGGCGGGGTGTTCGAGGTCGGGTACCTGATCGGCAAGCCGTTCTGGGGCCACGGCATCGCGTCGCGGGCGCTGGAGGCGCTGCTGAAGCTCACCGACGATCGCCCGCTCTACGGCGTGTGCGTCGCAGAGAACGTGGCGTCACAGCGCGTGCTGCAGAAGTGCGGCTTCCGGCTCGATCACAAGGTGGTCGAGGTCGACGGCACGCTGTTGTTCCACTTCGTGCTGGTCTGACGCGCTTTCGCGATCAGCTGAAGATGCGCTTGAGCCAGCCCATCACGCCCTTCGGGCGGAACACGTCGACCTCGGGGTCGGTGTCGTCCTCGAGGTTCTTGAGCTGCTGTTTGATCTGCGCGGGCGTGTCGTTGGTGGCGAAGACCGACACGACCTCCTGACCCGTCGACTCCTCCCGGGCGGTGATCGTCAGCAGGCACTCGTTGTTGAGCTCGAAGGTGATCTCCACGGCGACGCTGCCGCGCGGGCCGGGCGGCAACTCGGGGACCCGGAAGGTCCCCAGCCAGGTGTTCTTCGACGCGCGCTCGTTCTCGCCCTGCACGACGGTGAGCTCCATCGATGGCTGGTTGTCGCGGGTCGTCACCATCCGGTACTTGCGGGTCGCGGGGAGCGCCGTGTTGCGCGTCAGCACCGGGTGGAAGCGCCCGCCGGGGAGCCCGATGCCGATCGACATCGGCAGCACGTCGATCAGCAGCAGGCCGGCCTTCTTGTCCAACGCGTCGGCGAGGAGCGCGGCGCCCAGCGCGACCGCTTCTTCAGGGTTGCCGGCGCTCACCGGCTGGCGGCCGAAGAGCAGGGTGATGCGCTCGGTGACCAGCGGCGCGCGCGACTGGCCGCCGACCAGCACGATCTCGTCGATCTGATCGGCGCGGATGTGCTGCGTCTCCAGCACCGACTGACAGACCTCCATGGTGCGGTCGACGATGCTGCGGGTGAGCTTCTCGAGCTGCGCGCGGGTCAACGTCACGTCGAGGTCGACCGGCTTGCCCTCGACCATCGCCACGAAGGGCACGTTGATGCGCGCCTCCTTCAGGTTCGAGAGCGCCATCTTCGCGCGCTCGGCGGCGTCGTAGACGCGCTGCACGGCCACGCGATCATTGAAGATGGTGTCGGTCTTCGACTCGAAGTCGACCAGCAGCTGCGCGACGATCGCCGAGTCGAAGTCGATGCCCCCGAGGAACGTGTCACCGCCGGTCGACTTCACCTCGTAGACGTTCTGGTTCAGCTCCAGCACCGACGCGTCGAAGGTGCCGCCGCCGAGGTCGTAGACCAGCACGCGCTGCGGCTTCTTGTGCATGAAGCCCCAGGCCAGCGCGGCCGCGGTCGGTTCATTGACGATGCGCTCCACGTGAAAGCCCGCGAGCCGGCCGGCGTAGCGCACGGCGGCGCGCTGCCGCTCCGAGTACCAGGCGGGCACGGTGATCACCGCGCGGCTGACCGGCTCGCCCAGGCGCGCCTCCGCGAGCTGTTTGATCTCGCGCAGCACCAACGCCGAGAGTTCCTCGAGCCGGTACACGCGATCAGCCAGCTGCACGCCGCACTCGCCGTCTTCCGTCGGCACCACTTCGTAGGGGAAGCGCCGCAGCAGCTCGCGCACCTCGGGCGACGCGGCGGGGCGCCCGATGAGCCGCTTGAAGCCGTACACCGCCCACTTCGGGTTCGTCGTGAGCTGTGACTTCGCGGGCGCGCCCACCACCAGCTGTCCGCGCGCGTTGAGCGCGACGATCGACGGCACCAGCGACTGGCCGTCTTTCCACGTCAGCATCACCGGCTGGCCGTCTTTCACGATCGCCGCGCAGGAGTTGGTGGTGCCGAGATCGATGCCGATGATGGGCCCGGTCAACGCCGGCTCCGGCGCGGGCTCGAACGCAGGCGCGTGCACCTTCGCGACGTCGCCTTGCACCAGCAGCCGGCCCGCGATCTCCGAAGGCAACGCCGCCTGCTTCTGCGACGCCGCGGGCGCCTCGGGGGGCACCGCGTCGAGGTTGGTGTCGGGCGTCCCGACGCCCTTGGGCACCGGCGGCTCGGAGGCGCGCGCGTGCGGCATCGCGGCGGCGGCCGTCTCGAGGAAGCGGCGGCTCGCGGCGTCGAGGGTGATGAACTTGAAGCCCATGCCGGGCACGCCTTCGCCCTTGTTGCCGGTGACGTACGAGACGACGGCCGACGCGTAGAGCACGCGGTGGCCATTCTCGAGCTTGATCTCCAGCAGCACCGAGGTGCCGGGGTTCTTGAGCTGCTTGCTGCGCAGGTAGATGCCGCCGCGGGTGATGTTGGCCCCGTACTTCGCGAGCAGCTCTTCGGGCGTCGCGAAGGGCAACCTCACCGACAACTCAATGCGGCTGCTCTCCGTGCCCAAAGCGTGGAGGGAATTACGCCAACTCCCGCGCGAGCGGGCGGCTTTTCATCGGCGGTGCGTTTGTCTAAAGGCCGCCCATGCTGCCCTCCCAGATCCGCCTCGGCCTCACGTTCGACGATGTCCTCCTGCTCCCGGCGCACAGCGAGGTGATGCCGCATCAGGTTGACCTCTCCACGCAGGTGACCCGCAACCTGCGGCTGCCGATCCCGCTCCTCTCCAGCGCGATGGACACGGTGACCGGCGCGCGCATGGCGATCGCCATGGCGCAGGAAGGCGGCCTCGGCGTCATCCACAAGAACTTCACGCCCGAGCAGCAGGCCGCCGAGGTCGCGAAGGTGAAGAAGCACGAGAGCGGCATTGTGATCGACCCCATCACCATCGAGCCCGGCGCCCCGCTGACCCGCGTGCTGGAGTTGATGGAGGCGCACGGCTTCCACGGCTTCCCGGTGGTCGACGGCACGAAGCTGGTGGGCATCGTCACCAGCCGCGACGTACGCCACGAGAAGAACGTCGGCCGCCCGGTGCACGAGGTGATGACGAAGAAGCTCGTCACCGCCCGCGAAGGCGTGACGCAGGAGCAGGCCATCGAGCTGCTCCACACCAACCGCATCGAGAAGCTGTTGATCATCAACGAGGCCGGCGAGCTGCGCGGGCTGATGACGGTGAAAGACGCCGAGAAGCGCCGCGTGTACCCCAACGCCGCGAAAGACTCGAAGCAGCGCCTGCTGGCCGCGGCGGCCGTCGGCGTGGGGGGTGATCGCGACGCGCGCGTCGACGCGCTGCTGAAGGCGGGGGTGGACGTGATCGTCGTCGACACCGCGCACGGGCACAGCAAGGGCGTGATCGACTCGGTGAGAGATCTCCGCAAGAACTTCAAGGGCACCTTCGAGGTGGTGGCCGGCAACGTGGCGACCGCAGCGGCGACGAAGGCGCTGATCGACGCGGGCGCCGACGCGGTGAAGGTGGGCATCGGCCCGGGCTCGATCTGCACCACCCGCGTCGTCGCGGGCGTCGGCGTGCCGCAAATCACCGCCATCGACGACTGCGCGCGCGCGGCGGAGGGCTCGGGCGTGCCGATCATCGCCGACGGCGGCGTGAAGTACTCGGGCGACGTGGTGAAGGCGATCGCGGCGGGCGCCAGCACGGTGATGGTGGGCTCGCTCTTCGCTGGCACCGAGGAGTCACCCGGCGAGACGATCCTCTTCCAGGGGCGCACCTACAAAGCGTACCGGGGCATGGGCTCGCTGGGCGCGATGCGCCAGGGCAGCAAGGACCGCTACTTCCAGGGCGGGGTGCAAGACGAGAAGAAGCTGGTGCCCGAGGGCATCGAGGGCCGCGTGCCGTACAAGGGCTCGGTCTCGGCCAACGTGTTCCAGCTGCTGGGCGGGCTGCGCGCCGGCATGGGCTACTGCGGCACGAAGGACATCCGCGAGCTCCAGACCAACGCGCAGTTCGTGCAGATCACCTCGGCCGGGCTCAAGGAGAGCCACGTGCACGACGTGATCATCACCGAAGAGGCGCCGAACTACCGCCGCGATTGATCACTTCTTGCCGCGGCGCTTGCCCGGCGAGGAGTTCTTCACCTCGACCGTCTTCTCGGCGTTGTCGAGGCGCGCGTTGAGGCTGTCCTTGTCGTCGAGGTCGAGCTGCTCGATGGCGTCGCGCAGGGGGCCAAAGTCCATCCGCGCGGCCTTCACGGCCTTGCCGTCTTTGTAGTCGTCGACCACCGGCACCTGGACGATCTCGCGCACCAGGTTCTCGAAGTCGTTGCGCACCTCGGTCTGCGCGTCGATGCAGCTGTCGCGCGCGGAGATGATCTCGCTGCTGCCTTCCTGGTACGCGAGGTCGGGGTTGCGGGCGAGGGCGTCTTCGAACTTCGTGGTGCGCTCCTTCACGCGGTCGAAGAGGTCGGAGTAGGTGGAGATGCGCTTGTCTTCGGGGGCGGACTCGTCGCGCGCCTTCGTGAGCTCGGCGGTCACGTCGGCGCACCGCAACTTGAGCAACTCCGCGGCGGTGGCGCTGCCCATGGAGTTGCTGCGCTTGGTCTCGCGTTCAAGGCGTTCTTCGCTGGTGATCTCCTTCACACAGCCAGGGAGGACAGCGAGGGCGATCAGCGTGGTGAGGATGCGCTTGCTCATTGGCGCGGGAGTCTCGAAGGGATAGAGCGCCGCGTCAACGACGGAGACAGCACGTGCAAGCCCTCCACGAAAAAATCCTGATTCTCGATTTCGGCAGTCAATACACGCAGCTCATCGCGCGGCGTGTCCGCGAACTCGGCGTGTACTGCGAGATCCACCGGCCTGATCTGCCGCTCGACGCGATCAAGGCGTTCGACCCGCGCGGCATCATCCTCTCCGGAGGCCCGATGTCGGTGGAGCAGGAGGGCTCGCCGCGCCCGGTGCCGCAGGTCTTCGACCTCGGGTTGCCGGTGCTGGGCATCTGCTACGGCATCCAGCTGATGGCGAAGATGCTCGGCGGCCGCGTCGATCGCACCGCGCACCGCGAGTACGGGCCGGCCGACCTCGAGATCCTCTCCGCGCGCGGGCCGTTCGCCGGCTTCAAGACCGGTCAGTCGATCAAGGTGTGGATGAGCCACGGCGATCGCGTCGATCAGCTGCCGCCCGGCTTCACGCCGATCGCGAAGTCGGCCAACGCGCCGTTCGCCGCCGCCGCGCACGAGAGCAAGCCGCTGTTCGGCGTGCAGTTCCACCCCGAGGTGGTGCACACGCCGCAGGGCAAGGAGCTGCTGCGCGCCTTCCTCTTCAACGAGTGCAAGGTGAAGGGCGACTGGACGATGTCGAGCTTCATCGAAGACTCGGTGAAGGAGATCCGCGCGAAGGTGGGCAACGGGCGCGTGATCTGCGGGCTGTCGGGCGGCGTCGATTCGTCGGTCGCGGCGCTGCTGCTGCACCGGGCGATCGGTGATCGGCTCCAGTGCATCTTCGTCGACAACGGGCTGTTGCGGCAGGGCGAGCGCGAGCAGGTCGAGGCGCTCTTCGTGGGCCGCTTCCACGTGCCGCTCAAGACCATCGACGCGCGCGCGCGGTTCCTCGGCAAGCTGGCCGGCGTCACCGACCCCGAGAAGAAGCGCAAGACCATCGGCTACGAGTTCATCTCGGTCTTCGAAGAGGCCGCCGCGGAGTTCACCGACGCGCAGTTCCTCGCGCAGGGCACGCTGTACCCCGACGTGATCGAATCGGTCTCCGTGGTCGGCAAGGCGCAGACCATCAAGAGCCACCACAACGTCGGCGGGCTGCCGGAGAAGATGAAGCTCAAGCTGGTCGAGCCGCTGCGCGAGCTGTT
Organism: uncultured Archangium sp.; assembly: GCA_946479335.1. The sequence continues at coordinate 26 of CAMLFP010000070.1, read as the reverse complement.
CAAGGACGAGGTGCGCGAGCTCGGCC
>CAMLFP010000069.1 GCA_946479335.1 uncultured Archangium sp. | reverse complement strand
TGCCCGTACCACCGCCGGTCGTGCCGTCACCGCCACCAGTCACCGCAGTGCCGCCACCGGTCGTGCCGTCACCGCCGCCAGTCGTGCCGTCACCGCCGCCAGTCGTGCCATCACCGCCGCCCGTCACCGCAGTGCCACCACCGGTCGTGCCCGTGCCGCCGCCCGTCGTGCCGTCACCGCCGCCCGTCACCGCAGTGCCGCCGCCGGTCGTACCCATGCCGCCGCCAGTCGTGCCCGTACCGCCACCCATCGTGCCGTCACCGCCGCCGGTCGTGCCCGTGCCGCCACCCGTCGTCCCCGTGCCGCCGCCGGTCATGCCCATACCGCCGTCGAAGCCCGCGTCGACGCCACCATCTTCCTCCGTCCCGGCGTCGACCCCCGCGTCCTCATCAACGCCGGCATCGATGCCGCCGTCCGCGCAGGTCCCGTTGTCGAGGTGCTGGCACATCGAACCAGGCGCCGCGCAGAGGTCATCGGTGCACGCATCGCCGTCGTCACAATCGGCGACGGTGTGGCAGCAGCCGGGAATCGCGAGGTGCGTGCAACCCGACGTCTCATCACACATGTCCATCGTGCAGACATCACCGTCGTCGGTGCACACCACCGAGGCGCCGCCGGTGCAGGCGCCCGACTGGCACGTCTCACCGGTGGTGCACGTCAGGCCATCGCTGCACGACGTGCCGTTGGCCGCGAGCGAATCAGACGGGCACTGCACGGAGCCGCCGGTGCAGAACTCCGCCACGTCGCAGTTGTTCGCCGCGCCACGGCAGATGACCGAGCCCGGCATGAACAACGACTGGCAGACGCCCGACGAGTCGCACAGGTCTTGCGCGTCGCAATCGCCCGACGGCGTGCCGTTGCAGGGCATGCCGACGTTCGCGGACACCACGCAGCCGCTCAGCGGGTTGCAGCTCTCGGAGGTGCATTCATTGCCATCGGAGCAGTCGAGCGGTGCGCCCGCGCCACACGCGCCGGCGGCGCACACGTCGCCGGTGGTGCAGGCGTTGCCGTCGTCGCAGCTCGCGGTGTTCGCCATGTACTCGCAGCCGCTCGCCGGGTTGCAGGCGTCGGTGGTGCAGACGTTGCCGTCGCCGCAGCCCACGGTGGAGCCGCCGACGCACGCGCCGCTGCTGCACATGTCGTTGTCGGTGCAGAGGTTGCCGTCATTGCAGCTGTTCGCGTCGTCGTTGACGAACGCGCAGCCCGACGCCGGGTTGCAGGTGTCGTCGGTGCACGCGTTGCCGTCGTCACAGGTCAACGTCGTGCCCGCGAGGCAGACGCCCGCTCCGCACGTCTCGATGCCGTTGCAGACGTCGCCGTCGGCGCACGAGGTGCCATCAACCGCGGTGTGGGTCGCGCAGGCGCCGGCGCCGTCGCAGCTGTCGGGCTCGTCACACGCACTGCCGGTGCTGTTGCCGCAGGCGGTGCCCGGGTTGACGAACTGGCACGTGTTCGCGATGCAACCACACTCGGTCGAGGCGCCGGTCGAGCCGAGGTCGCACTGCTCCGCGTCGGCGATGACGCCGTCGCCGCAGGTGTTGAAGTGCGGCGTCACCGTCAGGTCGTCGAAGCCGAACTCATCGCCCGACCCGCTGCCGAGGGTCGTCCCCGAGAACCGCAGGTACAGGAAGCCACCGGGAGGCACGACGAGGCTGCCCAGGCCGCCCGACCGCACGCCGTCAGCGACCAGCGACGAACCGGAGGACGTCAGCGTCGTCGCGTAGTCGAAGCCCGGCACGGAGGTGAAGGCGGTGCCGTTGGTCGAGTACGAGAGGTTCATCGTCACGCTGCTGCCCTGGTCGTTGCGCGCGAAGAGCGCGTACGCGACGTCGACCCCGATGACCGACGCGCTGGTGGTGTTCTGCAGGCGCAGCGTCAGCGAGCCGGAGAGCCAGAAGCTGCCGCTCGGCTGCATGCCGAAGAGCCGGTTGCCGTTCGACTCCACGAAGGCGTACGCGCCGCCGGTGGAGACCGAGCTCGAGGTCGCCCCGCGCGCCCAGCCGCCCGACGTCGCGCCGGTGCCGTAGTCCATCGTGGGCACGGTGCCGGCCCAGTTGTTGGCGTTGAGCTGCCCGCACGCGGGCGTCGCGGTGAACCCCGCGCCGGTGAAGGTGTCGAAGTTGCGGCGGAACGGCTGACCGAGCGTCGCGACGCCGTTCATCGAGACGAACGAGTCGTAGTCACCCGCGGCCAGCGCGTACGCACTGGCGCCGATGGAGGAGGCCGGCGCGGTGGCGACGCCCTGGAACTCCATCGAGCGGTACGCGTTCGTCGGGTTGAGGAGCGTCGCGACGTAGTGCACGTCATTGCCGAACTGCGAGCCGAGGTCGGCCAGCGAGAGCCCGGAGAACTCGATGACGCCGTTGTTCTGCACGGAGGTCAGCGTCTTCACGTAGGTGTGCGCGCCGTTCTGCGCGAGCTGGAAGAGGCCGACGAAGCCGCTCTGAATCACGATGGCGTAGTCGGCGGTGAAGTTGGTCGCGAAGGTCAGCGTGGCGCGGTTGGCGCCATCGAAGCCGCTGATGGCCTTGCGCCCGTCGTCGGCCGCGTCGGTGAAGTTCGCGGTGGAGCTGAAGCCTCCCGTCGTCGAGTCGACGTAGATGACGATGTTGTCGCTGCCGAGCGCGCTCGGCGCGTCGAGCCCGAACGCGAGCGCGCCGCTCGAGTCGGAGTTCACGTACAGCTTCGCGCCGGCGCCGAGCTTGCCGCCAAAGTCGCTGCCGACGCCGTTCGAGAAGCCGGCGTACTCGCTGGCGCTGATCACGCCGTCGGTGGTCGCGGTCGCAGGGTCTGCGTCGCAGAGCGCCGCCGTGCCGCTGATCGTGCCCGCGTCGATGCCCATGCCCGCGTCGACGCCAGTGCCCGCGTCGACGCCAGTGCCCGCGTCGACACCCGTGCCCGCGTCGATGCCAGTACCCGCGTCGACATCGATGCCCGCGTCGGTCCCCGTGCCAGCGTCCGTGCCGCCCGTCGCGCCATGCGGAGTCAGGGAGAAGTCATCAATCGCAAGACCATCGTCCGCGCCACTCGCGTTGAAGTCGGACCAGCGAATCCAAAACGACGCGCCCGGCGCGATCGACAAGCCCGTAACGGTAAATGACACATTGGTGGAGTTCGCAGTCGCGTTTCCATCGAGAGCACCGACTGTTCCCGTCGTCGTCGGAGACGAGAAATCGCCGGCGGAAAGAGCCGTCCACGTGCCCGTAGAAAGGGTGGTCGCATTAGTGCTGTAAGAAAACTGCAATTGGTCTGCGCGACCCGTCGTACCCAGGCGCCATTCTTCGCCGTGATATGCAATCGAGACCGATGTCACGGTCGCGCCGGTATTGTTCGTAAAACCAGCACCGATAACGGGGACAACCGAACCCGAAAAGATCGTCCCTAGCGCGCGATCCGTCGAGCCGTTGGAACCAAAGGAGTAAGTGTCTCCGGAGGTCCCAGTCCCGTTGTTCGCCGTATAGGTCGTATTCGCGCTCGAGCCAGTCTCGACGAAAGCCCAGCCGCTCGGGAGCGTGGTTCCGGTCCCTGTCGACACCAGCGTGTCGAAGTTCTGCGAGTACGACGACTCGAGCGCCGTCAGCGAAACCTGCGCGGAAGCCGCCATCGGCAGGCACGCAGCGAGAAGAGCAACCAGAGCAACACGTGAGGGGGTGCGCATGTGGCGCGCTCATCGCGCAAGCGGGGGCAAACGGCAACGTCACCGCGCGTCAAATCCACGTAGCGCGCATTGGCTGGAAAATTTCATGTCGCGCGACGCGACGCTCAGCCCGGCAGCAGGGTCATTTCCTGCGCGAAGTCTTCGGAGACGAACTGCAGCGTCACCGCTCCGCCGAGCCGCACCTTCGCGCCGGGGCGCAGCAGCACCTCTTCGCCGCGGGCGACGGGCTTGCCATCGAGCTCGGTGGTGGAGGTCGACACGCTGCGCAGCATGAAGCCGTCGTACCGGCGCAGCAGCTCGAAGTGCCAGCGGCTGACGCGGCCTTGCAGGTTGGGGTCGGCCAGGGTGATGACGACGTCGTTGGCGGTGACGCCGTCTTGCTCGCGCAGCCGCCCGAAGCGGATGACGTCCAACGTGGGCAACCGCAGCTCGCTGCCGTCGTCGAAGCGCACCAGCGTGGGGAAGCGCGTGGAGTCGAGCCAGTCGAGGGTGAAGAGCTCCTGCGGGCGCTCGACGCCCTTGAGCTCCACCGGCTTCTGCCGGCGGCTGCGCAGGCGCATCTCGACGTCGGCCAGCTCGGAGTGCGCCGCGAGCGAGAGGCGGATCTCACCTGCACCGGCGGCGCTCGACACGCGGCTGGCGAAGTTCACCGCGTCGCCCGCCATCTCCACCCCGTCGGTCAGCACCGGGCCCACGTGGAGCCCCACGCGCACGTGGAGGCGGTGGTCGAGCGCCCGGTTGTCGTTGTCTTTCACGATGGCGCGCTGCAGCTGCACCATCGCGCGCGCCGCGGAGGTGACGCTGTCGAAGGCCATGAAGGCGCCGTCGCCCGCGGTGTCGACCATGCGGCCGCCTTCGGGCGCGATGACCGCGTTCAACAGGTCGAAGTGCCGCTGCTGCAGCTTGCGGCCCGCCTCGTCGCCGAAGCGCGCGAAGTACGGCGTGCTGCCCACCACGTCGGTGAACACCAGCGCCAGCCGCTTCTCGAAGCGCCGCACGAGGGCCTTCGACAACACATCCTGCAGGCGGATGAGCTCCGTCATCGACAAGGTGTTGGCGAGGCCTTCGAAGTCAGTCACGTCAGCCACTCTCTTACCTCGCGGCGGACAACGCGCGCACGCGCTCCGCCAGGTTGTTGCTGAAGAGCCGGTAAATGCGCACCGCCGCCGACGGCGTATTGAAGAGGTACTGCGTGAAGGCCTCGCGCGAGATGAACAGCGCCTTCACCGCGGTGCGGGCGGTGACGCGGGCCGACGTGGGGCCGTCGAGCAGCAGGGAGATTTCGCCGACGTAGCCGCCGACGCCCAGGGTGTTGAGCAGCCGCGCCTCGGGGCCGGAGCCGCCGAAGACCTCCACCTGCCCGTCGACGATGACGAACAGGCCGCGCCCCGGCTGCCCGGGCTCGATGAGGTTCATGCCGGGCCCGAAGCCGTGCTGCGTGCACACGCGGAACAGGCTGCGCATGTCGTCGAGCGAGAGGTCGGTGAACATCGGCAGCGCCTTCAAGAAGCCGTAGGCGTCGCCTCCCGGCGTGGTGGGCGCGGCCGGCGCGGAGGCCACCGCGGGCACCGGCGTGGGCGAGCTCTTCACCGCGGCCGCGCCGGCGGTCATGTGCGCCCGCACGCGCGCGGCGGCGGTCGGGTTGTTCGAGGCTTCGAGCAGGCGCGCGAGGTACTCCATGAGCGCCGGGTCGGCGCGGGCCTCGGGGTTGACGCGCGCGGCGTCCATCAGCAGCTCGGTGGCCTTCGGCAGCTGCCCGTGCTGCGCGAACAACTCGGCGAGCCGCATCGAGGCCACCACCGCACCGGGCGTGGCAGCCAGCGCCGCGCGCAGCGACTCCACCTCAGCGTGGAGGTTCTTGAGCTCGCGGTACACCGCCGCGGCGGCCTCGTAGCGGCGGCCACGGGCCAGCGCCTCGGCCAGCTGCTCGCGCGCGCCGGCCTGCGTGTAGAGCTCGATGGCGTCGTCGATGCGGCCCGCGCGCTCGTAGGCGGCGGCCGCACGCAGCAGCTCACCGGCCTTCTTCCACGCCAGCGCGGCGCGCACGAACTCGTTGCCCGCCTCGAAGCACGGCGCGGCCTCGGCCATGTTGTTGGCGAGCTCGAAGACCTGCCCGGCCGACGAGAAGTCACGCGCGCGCTTGAAGGTCTGCGCGATGGCCTTCTTCAACTCGAAGGAGCCGACCGACGCCTCCTGCAGCAGCCCCGCGCGCGCCGCCCCGCCGTTCTCTTCGTAGAGCTTCACCGCAGCGTCGATGTCGCCCCGGCCGAGCAGCCCGCGCAGCGCCGGCACCGACCCCGCCACCGGGACGAACTGACCGCCACCCTGGTCGTCGTCGAAGAACTCGAACTCGGTCGCGTGCGTCATGAGACGGGCGCAAGGTTAGCGCCCCACGAATTGACGCGTTCGGGAAATTGCTCAGCCGACGCGAACGCGCTGATCAATCCGCCCGAAGACTGACTGACCCGTCGCGTCCTTCATCTCGATTTCGACGTGGTCACCGTCTTTCATGAAGGGCGTCTTCGGCGCGCCCTCGTCGATGGTCTCAATCATCCGCCGCTCCACGAGGCACGAGATGCCGCGCGCGCGGTCTTCGTTCGACACCGTGCCGCTGCCGAGAATCGTGCCGGCGGTGAAGGCGCGCGTCTTCGTGATGTGCGCGATGAGGTCGAAGAACGAGAAGTGCATCTCCGGGCCGGCGTGGGTGTCGCCCACCAGCGCGCCGTTGAGCCACGTCTGCAGCGTCAAGTGCACGCGGCCGTCGCGCCAGGCGCTGCCGAGTTCATCAGGCGTCACCGCCACCGGAGAGAACGCGGTGGCCGGCTTGCCCTGGAAGAAGCCGAAGCCCTTCGCCAGCTCGGCGGGGATGAGGTTGCGCAGGGTGACGTCGTTCACCAGCATCAACAGCCGCACGTGCGGCGCGGCCTGCCCGGCCGTGGTGCCGCGCGGCGTGTCACCGAGCACCACCGCGACTTCCGACTCGAAGTCGATGCCCCACGCCTCGTCGCGCACCGCGATGTCGCCGGTGGGAGGCACCATCTCGGACGTGCCGCCCTGGTACACGAGCGGGTCGGTCTCGAGCGACGGCGGAATCTCGGCCTTGCGCGCCTTGCGCACCAGCCGCACGTGGTTCAGGTACGCGCTGCCGTCGACCCACTCGTAGGGGCGCGGCAGGGGCGCCAGCAGCCGCGCGGCGTCGTACGGTTCGCTCTTCGCGGTGCCGGCCTCGAGCTCGGCGGCCAGCGCGCGCAGCTTCGGTTCGACGTCGTCCCACGCGTCCAACGCGGCCTGCAGCGTGGGCGCGAGGTGCGCGGCGCGGGCCCACGCCGAGAGGTCGCGCTTCACCACCAACAACTGTCCGTCACGGGTGCCGTTCTTCAGCGTCGCGAGCTTCATGGCGGCGGCATTAGTCGGGAAAGCGCTTGCTCGCTGCCCCTTTTCGGCCAGACACTGCGCCTCCGCATGGCCGACGAGGCCGGGCTCTCCCCGGTGCACCGCATCATCGCCACCTACTCGCGCGCCCTGGAGGCGCTGGGTCTCGGTGTACCTCCGCTCTTCGTGGAGAAGTGGGGCGTGGCCGTGCACCAGGCGCTCTCGTCGCGGGCCCGCGAGTTCCACACCCACCAGCACGTGCTCGAGCTGGTGCGCGACGCCGACGCCATCGAGACGCTGGCCGCGCTGTACCACGACATCGTCTACGTGCAGGTCGACCTCGATGTGCCCACGCACTACGCGGAGCTGCTGCGGCCGCTGCTGGAGCGCGATGGCCAGATGCCGCACGGCTGGCGGTTGCTGCCGCACTGCGGAGAAGACCCGACGGCGCGCGACGTGCTGCACATGTTCGGGTGCGCTCCGGGGCAGGTGCTGACGCCCTTCACCGGCCTCAACGAGCTGGCGTCGGGCCTGGTGGCCGCCAAGGAGCTCGAGGGCGTGCTGACGCGCGAGCAGATCCTCGCGGTGGTGGCGTGCATCGAGGCCAGCATCCCCTTCCGCGACGGCGAGGCGGTGCAGCTGCGTGACCGGCTGCTGGCGCTGGGGCTCAAGGCTGAAGAAGTGGGCGTGATGGCGCGGCGGGCGACGCGGCTGTCGAACAACGACGTGGGCAACTTCGCCGACCCCGACCCGGCGCGCTTCCTCGACAACACGTGGAAGCTGCTGCCCGAGACCAACCCCGCGCTGCACGCGCCCACGACCTACACCCTCAAGGAGTACCGCGTCGCGCTGATGAAGATGGAGCGCTTCCTCGCGACGCTCAAACCCGAGCGCGTCTTCCACACGTGGGGCGGCGAGCCGGCGCAGGCGGAGCACGAGAAGCGCATCGCGGCCGCGGCCACCAACATCGGGCTGGCGGTGCGGTACATGCGCGCGAAGCTGTACTCGTCGACCATCGTCGAGGCGCTGGCCATCGAGTCGGGCGGCGACGGCCCGCTGCCGTACTTCATCGGTGGCACCCCTGACGGTTCTGGCGTGCCGATGAAGCGGCTGGAGAACTTCCTGCCCGAGCTGCCGCACGTGCGCGACGACATGCAGGACACGGTGCTGCGCCAGCTGTTGCAGGGTGGCCGCGCGACGGCGTCGAGCTTCGACATCGCGCCCTCGCCCATCGCCGACTTCCTCTACGTGACGCTGGGCGAGGCGCGGTTGATGAAGGGCTTCGACGAGTCGCGCGCCTTCTGGGACGGCAGGATTTCAGCGCGCGTCTTCCTCGGGCTGCAGCCGCGCGAGTCGGTGGTGGCCATCGCGAAGGCGGTCGGCGAGATGGCGCCCACGCGGGCCGCCGCCATCACCGAGTTGATGAAGCTGCTGTAGGCGTGGCGCGCAGGCGCTATGTCGCGCGCCATGAGCATCCCCGTGCCGCCGGTCCCCTCGTTTCCTCCCGCGCCCTTCACGCTGACGTCGGTGCCGGGCCTCAAGGCCGCCGGCGTGAAGGCGGGCATCAAGGCGAGCGGCAACCCCGACGTGGCGCTGCTGGTCTCCGACGCGCCGATGTCGTGCGCGGGCCTCTTCACGCAGAACCACTTCGCGGCCGCGCCGGTGACGTTGTCGAAGGCGCACCTGGTGCGCAGCGGCGGGCAGGTGCGCGCGGTCATCATCAACTCCGGCAACGCCAACGCGTGCACCGGCGCGCAGGGCGACAAAGACGCGCTCGAGATGTGCACCCGCGTCGCGCAGGCCCTCGGGTGCCCCGTGGAGCAGGTGCTGGTGTGCAGCACCGGCGTCATCGGCGTGAAGTTGCCGATGGAAAAAGTGCGCGCCGGCATCGACCTCGCCGTGAAGGAGCTGTCGAGCGACGTGGAGGCGGGCCGCCGGTTCCTCTCGGCCATCATGACCACCGACGCGTTCCCCAAGGAGTTCGGCGCGCAGCACCACGGGGCCACCATCGCCGGCGTCTGCAAGGGCGCGGGCATGATTGAGCCCAACATGGCGACCATGCTGGCCTTCATCGCCACCGACTGGGACCTCCGCGCCGAGCAGCTCAAGCGCTCGCTGCCCACCATCGCCGCGTCGAGCTTCAACGCGGTGCACGTCGACACGCACACCTCGACCAACGACACGTTCCTCCTGCTGTCGACGAAGAAGGTGCCGCCCCCGCACGACTGGATGCGGCAGGTCGAGCCGGTGGCGCACCGCTTGTCGTGGCTCATCGCGCGCGACGGCGAGGGCGCGACCAAGGTGACGACGATTGAGGTGACGGGCGCGGCCACGGAGCACGCGGCGCAGGCCATCGCCAAGCGCGTGGCGTCGTCGGCGCTGGTGCGCACCGCGCTCTTCGGCAACGACCCCAACTGGGGGCGCTTCACGAGCCAGGTGGGCAACGCGCCGGAGGTGCGCAACGCGAAGGGCCTGACCTGCGTGCTGCAGGGCATCGAGGTCTTCAAGGCCGGCGAGCCGACGAACTTCGACCGCAACGCGGCGTCGAAGGCGATGGCGGTGGAAGACGTGAAGCTGGAGCTCAAGCTGGCCGACGGCCCCGGCCGCGCGGTGGTGATGACCAGCGACCTCGGCTACCGCTACGTGCAGGTGAACGCCGAGTACACGACCTGATCAGCGCTGGAAGTCGAAGCCCACGCCCGCGTTGGCCTGCACCCCGCGCAGCAGCGTGCCGTCGGCCTGCGGCATGAACACCGTGCCGGCCTCCGCCATCACGTAGACGCTGGCCACGATGCGCCAGCGGAACCCGCCGGTCACCAGCGTGCGCGGCTTCACCAGGATGCCCTGCACCGACGCGTGCGCGGTGAAGAACAGCCAGTCGCGCAGCAGCGACACCTGCAGCGAGCCGTCGAGGTCGAGGCGCTGCCAGAAGAAGTACTCCGCGGCCGCGTCGAACGTCAGGTAGTCGCCGATGCCCGCGCGCAACTCCAGGAAGGCCGAGCCGCTGTCGGGGAGCCGCACGTCGTTGATGCCCGTCTCGCGGAAGCCCACGTCGGAGAAGCGCTGCAGCTCGTACTGCGGCCCGAAGTAGCCCTGCCGGAACCCGCCCGCCTGCTTGCGGACCTCCAGCCGCGCCGAGAAGCCCACCTCCTGCACCGAGGCGTCGAGCGAGGTGCCGCCCACGAAGCCCAGGTCTGACGCGTCGTTCGCGCGCACCCCGAGGCCGGCGAACGCCATCCAGCTCAGCTCCGCCGAGCGGTACAGCACCGCGCTGGCGTCGACGTGCACCAGCGTGGCGTTCGACGGGTAGAACGGCGCGACGTTCAGGTCGGGCCTGAAGGGCCGCCCCGCCTTCGACGCGTCGTGCGCGAACGAAATCGCCAACACGTAGCGGTCTCTCACCTTCGCGTCCTTCGAGAAGGTGCCGCCGATGTCCCACGCCACCTCCGCGGCGAAGAGGCGCGCGCCGAAGAGGTCTGACGCGAAGAACTCGCCGTGAATCGGCCCGGCGTTCAACTCGAGCTCGCCGCCCGTCGGGTGGTAGTCGGCGTTCACCTGGTTCGAGTAGCGCCACAGGAGGTGCCCCAGCCCCATCGTCTTCTTCCGCTTGGGAGAGAGGTCGACGGAGACGATGCCGCCCTCGTGCCCGATGGTGAGCGACTGGATGATCTGCCCGAAGTCAGAGGCCTCATCCCAATCAGCGCCGCGGAGGAACTGCCCCACGTCGCGCGAGCGGTTGAACGGCGCGAAGTCGCCCACGCGAATGCGGAACAGCGGCCCGAGCTCGAGCGAGAAGATGTCTTTGACCGCGAACGACAGCGTCGGGCGCAGCCCCGCCACGATGTCGACGCCGTTGGTGCCGAAGCCCGAGGGCATCACCCCGAAGTCAGACTCGAAGGAGCCCCCCAGCGTGATGAGCGACGGGGTCCCCGCGTCGACCTCCTCCACCGGCGGCTGCACGGGGATCGCCGCGTGCACCTCTTTCTCTTCTTCAGGCACCCCAGCGTCGGGCAGCTCGGTGGGCGGCACCACCTTCTGCGACACCTCCTCGCCCGCATCGCGCGGCGGCGGCAGCGACCTGGTCAGCACCGGCTCGGGCGTGCCCGCGTCGGGCGGCGGAGGCGTCGGCGCGATGGGCGGCGTCTCCTCCGACGGCGGCTCCATCAGCGGCTGCGCGGGGGGCGGCCCGGCGTCGGGCGGCGGCGGGGAGTTCTGGGGCCCCAGCGGCACGATGATGACCTGCTCATTTCCCTGAGCGAGCACCACGCCACCAGCGACGCCGATGACCAACGCGAACCACATCGCGTGGACCTTAGGTCTTCAGGCAGCGCGGGGGAAAAAGTTCACTGCGGCTGCGACAACAGCAGCCACACCTGCCCACCATTGTGCTCACCGCCCTGCACGTAGAGCACCTTCTCGCGGGCCAGCTTGTACGTCGCGTCGGTGGGCGGCACCTTCACCTTCACCGTCGCCACGTCGTTCTCGACCTTGTCGAGGGCGATCTCCGCCGTCTTCTGGTTGGGCAGCGCCACCGTCTGCGGCTTGTTCTTCACCAGCACCAGCTTGCGCGAGTCGAGCTTCTTCAAGGTCAGGTACTTCACCTTGGGCGCCAGCGTGTCGCGCATCTTCACCAGCGACGGCTCGACGGTGCCCGCCGCGGTCGACGCGAACACCACGTCGGCCTGCACCGGCACCTTCGGGTCATCGGCGAGCGCGAGCGACGCGACGAGCAGCGAGGCCGCGAGAACCCAACGCTTCACAGCTCGCCTTCTTTCTGGCCCGGCGTCGGAGGCGCTTCGGACTCCTCGGTGTTCTCGCCGTCTTTCTTCTTCTTGCCGCCGTCGGTGCCTTCGTTGGTCTTGCTCTCCACGACCCAGATGACCGCGTCGCCGTCGTCGGTCTCCATCACCACCGGCTTCACCGCGGCGTTGCCCTCGACCGAGACCGTCTGCACCTGCATCTTCGTCGCCGCGTAGCCCTGCGGCGCCTGCGACGCGTACGAGATGCTCACCGGCACCGCGATGGCCACCGCCGCCGTCGCGCCCACCAGGCCCGCCACCAACGGCCCGCGCTGGTAGAGGAACATCTCCGAGAAGGTAATCTTCACGCGCTCGAAGAGCGGCAGCCTCTCGGGCGTCAGCTTGCTCATCACCTCGTCGCTGAAGTCCTTCCAGTCGACCTGATCAGCCTGCATCTCCAGCGCGTGGCGCATGAGCGCGTCACCGGCGCGGAAGTCGGCGACCTGGCTGGCCGATTCTTTGTTGTTCGCGAGGTGCTGCTCGACCTGCTTGCGCTCCTCGGGCGAGAGCTCGCCGTCGACGTAGGGCGACAGGAGGGGGAGGAACTTTTCGCGCGCTGGGTTTTTCATTTAGGAATTCACCGCCTGTGTTCGGCTGACGGGGACAACGCTGCAATATTTCATGAACCTTCCTCGCTTCCGACGCCCTGGGTCGATTCGTCCAACTCCAGGTATTCACCGAGGATTTTCTGCATCTTGAGCCGCGCGTGGAAGAGCCGCGACATCACCGTGCCCTTGGGGATGTTGAGGGTGCGGGCGAGGTCTTCGTAGCTCATGCCCTCGACCTCGCGGAGCAGCAGGATTTTCCGGTGCGCCTCGGGGATCTGATGGATGGCGTCGGTGATCCGCTGGGCGAGCTCGGCGCGCAGGGCCGACTTCTGCGGGTTGGTCCCTAAGCGGCTGCCGACGGCGCCGATGTTGGCCTCGGCCATGTCCATCTTCACCGACTCGTCGAACTCCACGGCCTCACGGCCGCTGGTGCTGCCCTTCTTGCGCATCACGTCGATGCAGATGTTGACGGTGATGCGGTACAGCCACGTGTAGAAGCTGGCGTCACCCTTGAAGTGGTCGATGTAGCGGTAGACCTTCACGAAGGCCTCCTGCGCCACGTCGCGCGCCTCTTCCTTGTCCTTCAACATCCCGAGCGCGACTGAATAGATTTTGCGCTGGTAGCGCTCCACGAGGAGCTTGAACGCGCGCTGGTCGCCGGTGCGGACGCGTTCGACAAGCGTGATGTCGTCAGTGGCCAAAGCGCGGGGGACCGTACCACCGCTTCTCCGGGCGCCGCGCATTTTTGCCCTCGCTTGCGGTATGCGACAGCGATGAAGAACTTCGTGCTCGTGCTGCTGGCGGTGGCGGCCTGCAAGACGCCGGCGGCTGACCCGGTTCCCCCGAAGACCCAGGCGCCCGTGACCGCGCAACCTGCTGCGGAGCCGCCCGCACCTGAGAAGGTCGAGGCGCCTCCGACGACGCCGAAGCTGCTGGTCGCCATCGAGCGCACGCCGTGCTTCGGGCGCTGCCCCATCTACCGGGCGGAGGTCTTCGAAGACGGCGCCCTGGTGTTCGACGGCAGGCGCTTCACCTCGGTGCAGGGTCGCCGGGAAGCGATGCTCACCGGGCAACGGTTGCAGGAGCTGATCGCCCGCCTCGAGAAGTCTGACTTCGCGAACTGGAAGACGTCGTACGAGCAGCGCGGCGTCACCGACATGCCCAGCGCGTTCATCACCTTCCGCGACAAGACCATCCGCCACTACCACGGCGACCGCTCCGCTCCGGAGGCGCTCACCACGCTCGAGAACGACCTCGACGAGCTGCTCGGCATCCAACCGTGGATTCAGGCGAAGTCGAGCGACCGATGAAGAAGTTCCCCGCGGAGTTCGAGGCGCTGCTCACGCGTGACGGCAAGCGCGTGCTGGCGGGCACACACCCGCTGTCTGGTTTTCTCGCCACGGGGCGCTCGCGCTTCGTGGGTTCCGAGGAGTTGTTGGATTCGCGCAAGGCCGCGGCGCTCGGCGCGCTGATGGACGCGAAGCTGAGCGACGTGCTCTTCCCCATGGAGCAGCCGATTCCCCGGTCGGCCACGTGGGGCATGAAGGTCGCCTACAAAGAGAAGCTGCCGAAGACGGTGCGCGTCTCGACGGCGATGCTCGACGACGAGAAGTCTCCGGCACTGGCGCGCGCGAAGGAGCTGGGCCTCATCACCATGCTGCGCTCGCAGTCGTTCCACGCGTTCGCGCAGGCGCTCTCGGGGTACCCGCTGCGGCGCCAGTGGGGCCTGCAGGCGCTGTGCTACCGGCCCGGCGATTACTCCGGCCCGCACAATGATCATCACCCCGACGAGCCGTTGGGCCGCGACGGGTATACGGACCTGCACCTCACGTTCAGCAACGCCGGCGTCACGCGGCAGCTGCTGGTCTACGAGAAGCAGAGTCACCTGAGCGAGGTCTCGAGCATCGCCACGCGCGGCGGCGTCACGTGCTACCGCCTGCCCTTCTGGCACTACACGACGCCGCTCGAAGGCACCGCGAAGGCGCGGCGCTGGGTGCTGCTGGGCACGTTCCTCGACCGCTGGAGTTAGGAGCGCCATGGCGAGCTGGGCGGTGGAGGTCGGTCGGTGGAGAGGCGTGCCCATCAAGGTGCACGCGGCGTTGCCCCTCGGGCTCTTCTTGTTCTCGGGCTTCCGCTTCGACCCGCTGGGTTGGGCGTGCATGTTGGGCATCGTGCTCCTGCACGAGCTGGGGCACGCCTGGGTGGTGCGGCTCGTCGGCGGGCGCGCGACGGAGGTGATGCTGCACGGCTTCGGCGGCTGGTGCGCGTGGCGTGGTGACGTGACGAAGCTGGGCCGCGCGGCCATCGCGTGCGGCGGCATCGCGGCGCAGCTCGTGCTGATGATCATCGTGCTCGTCATCGACGCCGCCGGCCTCTGGCCACAAGACGACGTCTGGTTCCGCGTCTTCTGGAGCGCGACGTATTCGAACGCGTACCTGGTGGCGCTGAACCTGCTCCCCATCGCGCCGCTCGACGGCGCTGAAGCCTGGGCGTTCCCTTCGTTGCTCGGGCGCCGCGCGCGGCTGCGACTGACCACGCATCGCAACGTCGTGGGGGACGTACCGCTCGACCACGAGCCGGAGACGACGGCGCAGGCGCGCGACCTCGCCGCGCAACTGCTGGCCGACGCGCGCAGAGACGAGGGCGCGGAATGACGCCGGAGACCCTGCTCGCGGTGCTGACCGTCGCCTTCGTGGTCGCGTTCTTTCACGGCTTCATCCAGCAGCCGCCCGACCGCATCGCGGAGGCCCAGGCGCGCTTCATCGACCTCTCGCGACTCCCGCGCGCGCAGGCGCTCGCCGAGCTGCACGACCGCGTGGAGAAGTTGACGGCGCGTTTCCCCGGGAAAACGTACCTCTGGTACGTGGAGTGGCTCGTCACCGACCTCGAGCGCGCGAAGCGGTGATCAGCCGTATGCTGCGCGCATGCCTCTCCGAGTGCTGGCGCTGCTGTGTGTGATGTCGGCGTGCCAGAAGCCGCTCAACGAGGTCGACGCCGGCACGCCGTTGAGCGGTGACGTTGCTGACGCGGGCGTCGAGGCGAAGCTCGCGGCGGTCGCGCAGGTCGCCAACACCGACGCCGACTGCCGGAAGCTGGGCGACTTCGTGTGGCTCATCGGCGACGCGCGCGGCACGTTCGGCGGCCAGCAGTTCGGCCACTCCGTCACCCCCGAGGAGCCCCTCAAGATTGCGTCGGCCACCAAGTGGCTCTTCGGCGCGTACGTCGCGGAGCGCTTCAAGGACGACCCCGCCTCCATCGACTGGGACGCGATGCGCATGCGCACCGGCTACGTCGACCTGAACTACTCGAGCTGCCTCTTCACCGACACCGTCGAGGGCTGCGCCACCGCCGGCAACAACGAGCACCACACGTCCGCCGAAGACGGCTTCTTCTTCTACGGCGGCGGGCACTTCCAGCAGTACGCCGTGCGGTTGGGCCTCGGCGCGATGACCGACCAGACGCTCACCGAGGAGTTCTCGGCGCGGCTGGGCGCGGAGCTCCACATCGGCTTCAGCTCGCCGCAGCTCGCGGCCGGGGGCGAGCTGACGCCGGCGGCCTACGCAGCGTTCTTGCGGAAGCTGGTCGCCGGTGAGCTGGCGTTGCGCGCGCAGCTGGGCGCGAACCCGGTGTGCACCAACCCCGACACCTGCAGCACGGCGCATTCGTCACCCGCCGCGGGCTTCGACTGGCACTACAGCCTCGGGCACTGGGTCGAAGACGAGCCCGGCGGCGACGGCGCCTTCTCGAGCGCGGGCGCCTTCGGCTTCTACCCGTGGGTCGACGCGCAGGCGCAGAGCTGGGGGCTGCTGGCGCGCTACGACACCGCGCTGACGGCGGCGATGAGCTCCGCGGTGTGCGGGCGCAAGCTGCGCGCGGCCTGGTTCGCCACACCCTGAAATTGTCGGCGCACGCCGCCCGGGTAACGTGACCGGCGTGACCTTCCTCGACGCGCTCTGGAGCGAAGCGCAGCACGCGCGCACGCTCTGGCTGTTGCTCCTCGCCTCCGTGGCGTTCGTCTCCAAAGTGGTGGCGCTGGACCGGCCGCGCTACCGCGCACTGGTCTCGTTCCTCGCGGCGCACCTCGCGTGTCTCCTCGCCACCGCGGCGCTCGCGGCGTTCGGCTCACCGCTGCACGACCTGCTGCGCACGCCGACCTGGGTGTTGGGCGCCGCGTTGGCGGTCACCTCCGGCGCGTTGTTGCTCTTCAACGTGGTGATGCCGCGCCTCGGCCTGCACGCGCCGCTCATCGTGCGCGACGTCATCGTGGTCATCGCGCAGGTGTCGGCGACGGTGTTGGTGCTCTCGCGCTCGGGCTTCAACCTGCAGGGCCTCATCGCCACCAGCGCGGTGTTCTCCGCCATCCTCGGGTTCTCGCTGCAAGACGTCATCGGCAACATCGCGGGCGGGCTGGCGCTGCAGGTCGACGGCTCGCTCTCGCCGGGAGACTGGATCCGCGTCGACCAGCTCGTCGGCCGCATCGTCGAGGTGCGCTGGCGCCACACCGCCATCGAGACGCGCGACTGGGAGACGGTGCTCATCCCCAACTCCATCATGACCAAGTCGAACGTGGTCATCCTGGGGCGCAGACGCGGCGGCGCCACGCAGCAGCGCCGGCACATCTACTTCACCGTCGACTTCAAGCATCAGCCCGGCGACGTCATCAACGTGGTGAACACCGCGGTGCGCGCGGCGCAGCTCCCGAACGTGGCGCTCACGCCGCTACCCTACTCGGCGATGAACGAGATGGTGAACGCGTGGCCGCAGTACGTGTGCCGCTACTGGCTGACCGACCTCGCGGCCGACACCTCGACCGACTCGGCGGTGCGCGCGTGCATCTACTTCGCGCTGCAGCGCGCGGGCATGGAGCTCTCGTCGCACGCCTCCGCGGTGAACCTCGCGCGGGAAGAAGACCACGAGCACCGCGAGGTGAAGACCGAGAAGCAGCTGCGGCGCAGGCGTGAGTTGCTCAACGCCTTCCCGCTCTTCGCGTCGCTGGCCGATGAGGAGCGCGACGAGCTGGCGCGGGCGCTGGTCTACGCGCCGTTCGCGCGCGGCGAGGTGATGACGCGGCAGGGCGCGGAGGCGCACTGGCTCTACCTGCTCGAAGAAGGTGAGGGCTCGGTGCGGGTGTCAGACGGCACGCAGCAGCGCGAGGTCTCGCGCCTCAAGGCGCCCGCGTTCTTCGGCGAGATGTCGCTGCTGACGGGCGAGCCGCGCAGCGCGACGGTGCTCGCGGAGACCGACGTGGAGTGCTTCCGGCTCGACAAGGTGGCGGTGGGCCGGGTGCTGACCGCGCGCCCGGAGCTCGCCGGGCAGCTCGCGCTGACGCTGGCCGAGCGGCGGCTCAAGCTCGACTCGGTGCGCGAGACGATGAGCGCCGACGCCGCGAAGGAGCGCGCCGCGCGCGAAGCCAACGCCTTGAAAGACAGGATTCGCGCCTTCTTCGCGATGGAATAGCGCGTCAGCATTTCGTTCAACGAAGCGTCTGCGAGCGCGTAGCGTCCCCCGCGCCATGGCGAAGAAGAGAGACAAGAGCACCGAGTCACCTTCGAGTCTGGTCGAGCGCGACTTGACGGCGCTCGCGGCGGCCCGCGCGCTGCCCGAGGGCTACGGCATCGAGCAGCAGGCCGCGGAGCTGGCGACGCTGCTGACGCGCGGAGGGAAGGCGCCGCTGCTGGCGGGTGACGCGGGCGTGGGCAAGAGCGCCATCGTGCAGGAGCTGGCGCGGCGCATCTTCCAGGGCAGCGTGCCCGAGGGGCTCCGCGGCGCGCGCGTGCTGGAGCTGAGCGCCGCGGGCATCTTCGCGCGCACCTCGACGCCGAAGGGCGCGGCGGAGCTGCTGGAGGAGTTCCTCGACGCGCAGCCGGCGAACACCATCCTCTTCGTGCGCGACGTGGGGCCGGTGCGCGGGAGCTCGCTGGTGCCGGTACTGATCCGCGCGTTGCGGGCCGCGAAGCTGCGCTTCATCTTCGAGACCGACGCGCGCGCGGCGAACGAATTGCTGCGCAGCGACGAGGCGCTCGCGGAGAAGCTGCACCTCTTCCTCGTCAACGAGCCGTCGCTGGAGCGCGCGCGGTGGATTCTCGGCCGCGTGGCGGAGGAGCTGGAGGTCGAACAGGGGCTCCCCATCGACCCCGGAGCTTGCGACCTCGCGCTGCGGCTCTCGGTGAAGTTCCTGTTGGCGCAGCGGCTCCCGCGCAAGGCGATTGAGCTGCTGAAGGAGACCGTGACCGAGGCCGCAGGCAACGCGAAGGACCGCGTCACGCAGGAAGACGTGCTGGCGCGCTTCTGCGGCGCGACGCGGCTGCCGCGCTTCATGGCCGACGACTCGTTGCCGCTGGACCTCGACGAGGTCAGC
>CAMLFP010000068.1 GCA_946479335.1 uncultured Archangium sp. | reverse complement strand
ATCTTCGCGCGCCCGCCCGCGTTGAAGCCGCGCAAGAGGACCTCGCGCCCATGCTCGTCGAGCAGCGCGCGCCCGGAGACGCTGAGCTTCCGTGAGGTGACGGGCATCGGCGTCAGCGACTCGTCGAGGTTCGACTTCGGCCCACAGGCGATGACGAGCGTGAGCAACGGCGCGAGCTTCTTCATGCGCGGGGCTTACGTCATTTCACCCGCGCTGGCTTTCGGGCCGCGCGCCTCAGAAGCCGTGCGGCTCATGCCCGGCGGTGTCGACGTACGGCGACTTGTTCTTCCACAGCACGCGGTCGCGCATCAGGAAGCGCGTGGTGATGCCCTGCGCGCTCTTCGCGGCCGCCGCGTAGACGATGTCTTGCGCGGAGTCGTCGAGGAACACCGCGCCTCCGGGCCCGCCGTTGGTGAAGTTCGCGTTCCCCGGGCTGCGCACCACCTGGAGAATCGAACGGTCGCCGCTGTCGCGCATGTGCCAGCCGCCGGTCTGTGACGACGGGCACAGCGGGCCGCACGAGCTGATGGCGTGCCCGGTGGCGTACGAGTCGTCGCGCCAATGGCCTCCGGAGAAGAGCAGGTGGTGCCGGCCGTCGGTGGCGTCGAACCACACCGCGGGGTTCTCGCGCACGTTGTCTTCCCACGTGCCCGCGCCGCCGTAGCCGTTCATCACCTCCAGCTTCGCGGTGAGCGTCGTCCACGCCGCGTCGGCGCGCGCGCCCATGATGCGCGAGGGCACGCCGCCGCCGTATTGCTTCCAGTACACGTAGCGCTGGCCGTCGTGGTCGATGAAGGGGAACGGGTCGATGAACTGCTGACCGACCGCGGCGTCGATGGCGAGCCCGCGGAAGGTCCACGTGCCGTTGGGCGTCGTCGCCGTGAGCACCGCGAGCGAGCGCGTGTCCCACCCGCCGTTGTTGGTGCCCTGCGCGTCGGGCACCGAGACGTACATCACGTACTGCTGCTGCGCCGCGGAGTAGACGATGCCCGGCGCCCACCACGAGCCGGTCTGCTTGCCGTTGGCCGACATGCCGGTCAGGTCGAACGACAACTGCGCGCGCACGTCGCTGAACTGCAGCCAGTTCGTCGTCTTCCACACGTGGTTCATGCCGGTGCAGAAGACGAAGAAGACCTGCCCCGCGTTCTGCGTGGAGACCACCGCGGGGTCGGCGCACGGCATCGGGTTCGACGGGCGCAGCAGCGCGGTGGCGTTGTCCCAACCCGTGCCGGCGTCGCTCGGAGTCACGCCCGCGTCGGCCACCGTCGCGCCCGCGTCGAACGCGATCGCACCGGCGTCGTCGGCTCCCGCGTCGAGCGACACGTCGCCAGCGTCGATGAGTTCCCCCGCGTCACCGTCGTCGAAGTCACCCGCGGCGTCGTAGCCATCATCAGACTGATCGCGGTCTTCGACGGGCCCGGCGTCGTACTCCGCGCCTGCGTCCTCCGCTGGCGCGTCGTCAGGCGGCACGCCGCCGCACGCGGTGAGGACCAACGAGCACAACAGAAGGTGTCGCATGCGCCCACCCTCGACGCCCGGCGCGCGGAGGTCAAAGCGACGCGACGCGAGTGTCGCGACTGCGCGACGCAGCCGTGGAGGCGCCATCACCTTCGCGACGCCATAAGTCAGCCCTACGCACCTCGACGCAGCGCGCAGCGCGTTCGCCCTTTCCTCGCCGGTGCGCGCGCAGGAAGTTCGGCGCATGGCCAACGACATGTTTCCGGTGAAGCAGTCGATTCGCGATCGCGCGCACATCAACTCGCTGGAGGAATACGAGCGGCTGTACCGCCTCTCCCTCGACAACCCGGAGTGGTTCTGGGGCGAGCAGTCGAAGGCGCTCGACTGGTTCCACCCGTGGCACCGCGTGTTGGACGCCGACTACCAGGAGGTCGACTTCGCGTGGTTCTCCGGTGGTCGGCTCAACGCGTGCTTCAACTGCGTCGATCGCCACGTGCCGGAGCGCGGCGACTCCACGGCCATCATCTGGGCGGCCGATGAGCCCGGCGTCTACAAGCGCATCACCTACCGCGAGCTGAAGCACCACGTGGCGCGGCTGGCGAACGTGCTGCTCGAGCGCGGCGTGAAGAAGGGAGATCGCGTCGCCATCTACATGCCGACCATCCCCGAGGCGGCGTACGCGATGCTGGCGTGCGCGCGCATCGGCGCGGTGCACTCGGTGGTGTTCGGTGGGTTCTCCGCGGAGGCGCTGCGAGATCGCATCATCGACGCGCGCTGCAAGGTGGTCATCACCGCCAACGAGGGCATGCGCGGCGGCCGCAAGGTGCCGCTGAAGGCGGTGGTCGATCGCGCCCTCGAGGGCATGTCGCTGGTGGAGACGGTGCTCGTCGCGCGCCGCACCGACACCGAGGTGCCGATGCAGAGCGGCCGCGATCTCTGGCTCGACGAAGAGTGCCGCCGGCAGCGCTCGACCTGCACCGTGGCGTGGATGGGCGCCGAAGACCCGCTCTTCATCCTCTACACGTCGGGCAGCACGGGGAAGCCGAAGGGCCTGCTGCACACCACCGGCGGGTACCTCGTGTACGCCGCGCAGACCTTCAAGCACGTGTTCGACTACCACCCGGGCGACGTCTACTGCTGCGCCGCCGACGTGGGGTGGATCACCGGGCACTCGTACATCGTGTACGGGCCGCTCGCGAACGGCGCGACCACGGTGATGTTCGAGTCGGTGCCCACGTACCCCGACGCCGGGCGCTACTGGAAGATGATCGACGACCTCGGCATCAACATCTTCTACACGGCGCCCACCGCGCTGCGCTCCATCGCGCAGGCCGGCAACGAGCCGGTGAAGAAGTCGAGCCGCGCGAGCCTGCGGGTGCTCGGCTCCGTCGGCGAGCCCATCAACCCGGAGATCTGGCGCTGGTACCACGACGTGGTCGGCGAGGGCCGCTGCGCGGTGGTCGACACCTGGTGGCAGACCGAGACCGGCGGCGTGCTGATCGCTCCGCTGCCCGGCGCGACGCCCACCAAGCCAGGCTCCGCGACGCTGCCGTACTTCGGCGTGAAGCCGATGCTGGTCGACCCCCAGACCGGCGCGGAGCTCAAGGGCAACGGCGTGGAGGGCGCGCTGTGCCTGACGACGCCGTGGCCGGGGCAGGCGCGCACCGTGTACGGCGACCACCAGCGCTTCAAGGAGACGTACTTCACGCAGTACCGCGGCGCGTACTTCACCGGCGACGGCTGCCGGCGCGACGAAGACGGCTACTACTGGATCACCGGCCGTATCGACGACGTCATCAACGTGTCGGGCCACCGCATCGGCACCGCGGAGGTCGAGAGCGCGCTCGTCGCCCACGAGGCCGTCGCCGAGGCCGCCGTCGTCGGCTACCCGCATGACCTCAAGGGCCAGGGCATCTACGCGTACGTGCTGCTCACCGCCGACGCCGCGGGGCAAGACGCGCAGCAACTCCACGGCGCGCTCAAAGAAAAAGTGCGGCAGATCATCGGGCCCTTCGCCACGCCCGACGTCATCCACCTCGTCAGCGGGCTGCCGAAGACGCGCAGCGGGAAGATCATGCGCCGCATCCTCCGGAAGATCGCCGCCGCGGAGTACTCCGGGCTGGGTGACCTCTCGACGCTCGCCGACCCCGAAGTGGTCGCGAAGCTGGTCGACGAGCACCAGGCGCTCAAGCGTGGCACTGCTTGAACTTCTTGCCGCTGCCGCACGGGCACGGCGCGTTGCGCTCGACCTTCTCGCGCGTCACGCCGGGCGTGCCCTCGTCGTAGATCCACTGGCCGTCTTGCCGCACGAAGGTGCTGCGCTCGCGCAGCGCGGTGACGCCCTCTGAATCGACGTAGCGCGCGATGAACTCCACGATGCCGTCGGCGTCGCCCTCGCCGCCCTGCACCGTGTCGACGATCTGCAGGCCCAGCCAGCCCACCGACTTCGCCCACGTCTCGGTGTCTTCCCAGCTCGTGTCGCGCGACGGTTTGGTCTGCGTGTCACGGAGGTACGCCACATCGGCCTTCGCGAACGCCGCGTACCGGCTGCGCATCAGCGCCTCCGCGGTCTCCGCGGGCTTCGACCTCGCATGGCGCGGGCCACAGCAGGTCTCGTACGCGTCACCACCACAGGGGCACTTCATGTCGTCTTCTCCGGGAGCAGCGTGCGGTCCAACGCGTCGGGCGAGGTGCCGGTGATGAGCCGCGCGCTGCGGCCGTAGGTCACGTACGCCCACGCCCACTGAATCAGCACCACCAGCCGGTTGCGGAAGCCGATGAGGTACAGGAGGTGGATGAAGAGCCACGCGAGCCAGCCGATGAAGCCGCGCAGCTTCATGCTGCCGGCCTGCGCGATGCCTGACGCGCGGCCGATGGTCGCCATGATGCCCTTGTCGAAATAGGTGAAGGGCTCCGTGGGCCGCACCGCCACCATCGCGAGGATGTTGTCGGCCGCGTGCTCGCCCGCCTGAATCGCCGCGGGCGCGAGGCCGGGCACGAAGCTGCCGTCTTCCTGTTTCACCGCCGCGAGGTCGCCCGCCACGAACGCCTCAGGGAACCCGGGGATGGAGAGGTTCCGCTGCACCACCACGCGCCCCGCGCGATCCAGCTCCACGCCGAGCGACTTCGACAGCGGAGACGCGGCGACACCCGCGCCCCACAGCACCGTGCGCGCCGCGATGAACTCGTGCTCCAACTTCACGCCGCTGCCATCGATGCCCGTCACCCGCGTCGAGAGCCGCACGTCGACGCCCAGCTTCTGCAGCGACTTGAGCGCCTCATTCGACAGCGACTCGTCGAACGCCGACAGCAGCCGCGGCCCGGCCTCGACGAGCAACACGCGCGCCTGCCGCGGGTCGAAGCGCCGGTAGTCACGCGCCACGGTGAAGCGCGCCAGCTCGGCGATGGCGCCCGCGAGCTCCACGCCCGTCGGCCCACCGCCCACCACCACGAAGGTCAGCAGCTCGCGCCGCTTCGCTTCGTCTTCCTCCGTCTCCGCGGTCTCGAAGGCCGTCAGCACGCGGCGGCGGAGCTCCAGCGCGTCGTCGAGCGTCTTGAGGCCCGGCGCGAAGCGCTCCCATTCCGGGTGGCCGAAGTACGCGTGGCTCACGCCCGCCGCGAGCAGCAGGTAGTCATACGACAGCGCGCCATCACGCAGCGTCACCGTGCGCGCCTTCAGGTCGATGTTCGTCACCTCGCCCAGCCGCACCTCGACGTTCGACTGCTTCGCCACCAGCGAGCGGATGGGCGTCGCGATGTCACCCGGCGAGAGGCCCGCGGTCGCCACCTGGTACAGCAGCGGCTGGAACAGATGGTAGTTGTGCCGGTCGACCAGCGTGACCTGCACGTTGCCGCGCGAGAGCCGCCGCGCCGCGTACAACCCTGCGAACCCACCGCCGACGATGACCACGTGAGGTGCCATGCCGCTCACCTAACGCCCGCGAGAAAGAGTCACCAGAACTTCGCGATGACGCGCACGCCCGCCGAGACGATGTTCGCGGGCCGCGAATACCGCCCGGGGAGCCAGTCGCCGTTCTGGTAGCGCGCGTAGATTTGAATCGGCACGCCCACGCGCAAGAGCGACAGCGTCACCGTGCCCTTCAAGATGTTCTTCGAGCCGGGCTGCCAGTACTTCTCGCGGTCGTAGTCCCACAGCGGGGAGTTGCTGCGCCAATCGCTCTGGAACGTCTGGATGCGCGAGTAGCTGAAGCTGAAGGTCAGCATCGGCGGCAGCGCCGCGGCGCGGTTCATGTCGCCCTTGGTGATGAAGTTGTCGAGCTCCGGGCCGATCCACGGCACGAAGTCGGCGGAGATGGTGCCGGCCAGCCAGTCGCCGCCGTCGACGATGTACGTGTCACCGGTGATGGGCGCGGTGTTGTTGAGCAGCGGGTTCTTGAGCCCGTGCCCGCCCTTGTATTCGCGCGGCCGCAAGAACGCGTACCAGACGTCGGCGCCGACGTTGATGCGGTAGATGCCGTGGCTGTCGACGAAGAACTGCTTGTCGGCCGAGAGGTGCGCCTCGACGTCGCCCGCCGCGTGGAGCTCCCACATGTTGGTGCCGACGCTGATGGCCTCTTCAGGGTCGAAGTTCTGGCCGGTGGGCAGCACCACCTGCAGCGAGGTCGCCCAGCGGAAGTTGAACTTCTTCATCCACTCGAACTCCGGCAGCAGGTAGCGCGCGCCGACCACCATGTCGGCCATCTTGGCGCCGCCGGTCCACTTGTCGGGCACGCGCGGTTGGCCCATCGAGCCCGCCCAGCCCCAGAAGTCGTCGAGCGAGTACGGGCGGCCGAGCGTCGACTGGTAGTCGCCAGGCGTCCAACTGAAGTTGGTGCTGACGCGCGTGCGCAACACGATGGGGATGTACGTCGCCACCGAGAGGCGGTCGGTGATGCCGTACATCAACTGCAGCATCAGGAAGTCGAACTCCGCCTTCGGCTTCGGCGTGAGGATGCCCTGCAACCCCGCGCCGGGCTCGTAGCGCCGCATCGGTTCGATCAACGCGATGGGCTTGCCGTTGCCATCCCATTGCTTGTCGATGGTGCTGTACATGTACGCGGCGTCGAGCATCCAGGTGCCCTTCGGCAGCACCTGCGTCTCCATCGCCAGCGCGTTCGACGCGACCAACAACAACAGAAGTGCGCGCTTCATCACCGCACCTCCGTGATCTCGAAGGGCATCGCGGTGGCGGGCACCGCGCCCATCGCCGAGCGCAACTGCAGGTGCTTGAAGTCGAGCACCACCGCGTTCATCGAGTCGGAGCCGTCGACGAAGCGCGGCTGGCCCAGCAGGTCTTCGATGAACTCCGGAGTGATGGGGCCGCCCGCGGCGTCGAGCTTCTCCTTGATGCCGTCCATCGCGCGGCGGCTGCGATTGAAGAAGCCCGACCAGCCACGCTGCGGGAGGATTCGCTGCCCCGCGAGGGTCAGCGTCGGCGAGTCGGGCACGTTGGTAAGGTAGTTCGACGCGATGATGAAGTTGTCGCCGTTGGTGCTGTTCACGCCGCCCACCGTCAACTGCGTGTAGCCGTCACCCGGGTCGCCCAGCACGTCGGAGTCGGTCTCGTTGCCCTCCAGCGCGCCGGTGCTGTCGCCGATGACGCAGGTCCACCCGTAGACGCGCGGCGACTCCTGCACCTGCTGCTGCGCGGAGGCCACGTCGGTCGCGCGCTCGAGGATCTTCCGGCCCACGAACCCGATGGGGATGCCCGACGCCTTCAGCTCCGCCTGCGAGAGGTCGGTGATGTGTTCCAGCACCGAGCCCACCACGCTGTTGTCGAGCGTGTCAGACGGGTTGCACGCGTAGCCCACGCCGTTCGACGAGAGCCCCGCGAACCCCCACACCACGCCCGCCCAGCCCACGGTGACGAACGACGGCCCCGTCTCGGGGAAGTGCCGCAGCGCCACGGTGTGTTTGTAGGCGGTGTTCGCGTCGAGCAACGAGAAGTGCTGCGCGATGTACATGCCGCCGGTGTCGGTCAGCGAGCCGCGCACCCCGAAGGCGATGGGCGGCGCGCGCGTGCGGCCGTCGGTCAGCTCCGGGCGCAGCACCTGCGCGCGCGTGAGGCCGGCGCCCACGGTGGTGATGGTCAGCTCCTCGTCGCGCATGAAGCTGGCGTGCGACGGCGGTGGGGCGGTGATGATCTTCTTGTCGCCCGCGCCCACCACCAGCGTCATGCGCGCGGCGGGCGCCAGCGGCGCGGGAGGCGTCAACGTCACCAGCAGGTCGGTGTCGTTGAGCGGCTGCGTCGCCACCGCGGGGTTGGTCGCCGTGTAGAGCTGGTTGTCGAGGAACAAGCGCACCGTCGCGGGGTCGACGCCGTCCGCGTCGGTCAGCACCAGCTGGATGGTGGTGTTCACCGGCAGCTCCACCGCGTTCGCGAACAACTCGGGCACGTACGGGTCGAAGGTGCCCTCGCCCGCTTCATCGACGTCGCCGTCGCCGTCATTGTCGGCGCCGTCGGTCTCCGCGCCGGTGAAGGTCACGCTCTTGAGCGTCGGCGCGCGGGAGAGCCGAATCGCCAGCGCGATGCCACGCACCGCCAGCGTGGTGTCGACGAACGTGTTGAGGATGAGGATCTGGTCGTATTCCATGCCCGAGCCGTCAGCGACGCCGTGCATCTCGTCGCGCATCGACAGCGGCAGCGAGCTCTCGATGCTCTTCGCGGAGTCGAGCAGCAGCTGGTACGCGAACTTCCCGCCCGCGTACTCCGCGCCCGCGTATTTGGGGATGAGCGTCGCGATGTCGGGCTGCTCGCGCGAGAGGTACGGGAAGAGCGAGTTGGTCAGCAGCGTCGCGTAGAAGCTGTGGATCTTCGACTTGAACTGCGTGCCGTACTGGAAGCCGCGGTCATACGGCTTCCCGCGCAGCTCCAACGTCTCGCGCGTGGGTGGTTTTTCGAGCGGCGCGCACGCGAAGAGCGGCGCCAGGCACAACGACAGAAGAAGAGGACGCAAGAGAACCCCGACAATACGCATGAACACGCGGCGCGTAGAGCAGACTCGACGTTCGTCACTGATGCAGCGCGCGAAAAAAGTGGCGCCGCATTGGTGCCGCGCAGCGTCAGACCCAGGCGCGCACGCGCCCGTCACGCGCGGCCTGCAATTCGCCGATGGTGACCGCCGCGTGGATGAGCCCCACGTGCGTGTACGCCTGCGGGAAGTTGCCCAGCAGCTGCCCCGTGGTCGGGTCGACGTCTTCCGAGAAGAGGCCCAGCGGGTTCTGGTAGCGCATCAACTTCTCGAAGAGCCGCGTCGCGTCTTCGAGGCGGCCCGACAGCGCGAGGGCCTCCGCCCACCAGAAGCTGCAGATGGTGAAGGCGCTGGTGGTCTCGCCGAAGTCGTCTTCGTTGACGTACCGGAGCATCAACCCGTTGCGCACCAGCCGCTTCTCGTAGTCGGCCAGCGTGCTCTGGAAGCGCTCGTCGCGCGCGTCGATGAGCCCCATCGACGGCAGCAGGAGGTTCGAGGCATCGGCGTGCTTTCCATCGAGCGCCTGCGTGAAGGCCTTCTCGGCGTGGCTGTAGCCGCGCGACAGCACCACCTCGCGCTCCTCCTTCGCCTTCTCCCCCCAGCGCTCGGCGTCGGCGGTGTGGCCCAGTCTGCGCGCGATGGCCGCGCCGCGCTCGATGGCCGCCCAGCACATGGCGCGCGAGAAGGTGTACGGCCGCAGCATCGAACGGAACTCCCAGATGCCGGTGTCGGGCTGCGGCGCGATGGTGATGGCCTCCTCCACGAGGCGCTTCACCAATGGGTACCAGCCGTCGGCGTCGTCCAACACGATGCGCGGGTCGCCCAGCACCGAGTCGAGACACAGCAGCAGCTCGCCGTTCAAGTCGTTCTGTTGCTGGAGCGCCGCTGCGTTGCCCACGCGCACCGGGCCCGTGCCGCCGTAGCCCGCGAGGTGATCCAGCGTGACCTCCGGCAGCTCGCGCTCGCCCGCCACGCCGTACAGCGGCTGCAGCGGCCCCGACTCGGCCACGTTGCGCAAGAAGTGCACGAAGCGCTCGCCGATGGCGTTCTTCGACACGCGCCGCAGCGCCTCGACGACGAAGGCCGCGTCGCGCAGCCAGCAATAGCGGTAGTCCCACGTGCGGGGCGTGCCCATCGCCTCGGGGATGGAGGTGGTCGCCGCGGCGATGATGCTGCCGGTGCCGTCGTGCGCGTGCAGCGCCAGACACAGCGCGGAGCGGATGATGGCCTCGTCGGCGAAGCCCGGCAGCGCCAGCGAGCGCGCGTAGATGCGCCAGGTGCGCACCGTCTCCTCCAGCAGGAAGTTGGCCTCGTTGAGGCTGCACGTCTCGCGCGCGGGGTTGGCGGTGACGATGAACACGTGTGGCCGCGACAGGGTAACGGCGGAGCGCGCCGCGACGAAGGACATCGGGGCGTCGCCCATCAGGCGCAGGCGCACGTGGCTGTCCTCGACGTAGAGCGAGTTCCCCGACTCCACGAGGCGCGGCGTGATGCGCGCGTAGTCGGGGCGCGGGTCGAACTCCACCATCAGGCGTGGCGTGCCCTTGAGCGGCCGCACGATGCGCACCAGCTCCAGCGGCGCGTCGACGCCGCGGCCCTTCAGCACGCGCGGCGCGAAGTCGATGACCTCCCAGCTGGTGTCGCCGTGCTCGAAGACGCCGCGCAGCACGTTCGTGTTGCGGATGTAGCTCCACTCGCCGCGCACCGCGCCCGACTCGGGGCGGATGAGGAAGGTGCCGCCCTTCTCCTCGTCGAGGATGCGCGCGAACACCGACGGCGAGTCGAAGCGCGGGAGACACAGCCAGTCGACGCCGCTGTCGGGGCCCACCAGCGCGATGAGCCGCCCATTGCCGATGGCGCCGTAGTCGAGATGAGGCGTCGTCATGTCAGGTGCCCTCCACGAAGCGTCGAAGCCAGCCGTGCACTGCTTCTACGTCACTCAACGCATAGCGCGCCGCGCTCTGCCCGCTGCCGACGTGAATGGTGACCCCCTCGGCCGGGGCCGCCGCGAACAGATCTTCATCGGTGCGATCGTCGCCGATGGCGGTGAAGGCCGCGTCGGGGTGCGCCACCAGCAGCTCCGGCACCACCACGCCCTTGTTGATGCCGTGCTGCCGCACCTCCAGCACGCGCGAGCCGTCGAGCAGGTCGAAGGAGTCGGCCAGCTCGTGCGCCGCCAGCGTGGCGCGCAGCTCGGCCACCCGGCGTTGGCCCAGCTGCGGCTCGGTCGCCCGGTAGTGGAAGGCGAGGCCGCCGTCCTTCACCTCCAGCAGCGAGCCGTCGGTGCGGCGCACCATCTTCTCCAGAATCCGGCGCACGGGCTCCATCCACGGCGGAGGCAGGCGCGTGCGCATGTGCCACGGCGCGCCGCGCGAGGGCCGCGACCACAAGCCGTGCTCGGCGTGCAGGCCGATGTCCAACCCGCCGAGGAAGTCTTCGAGCGATTCGCGCGAGCGCCCGCTGACGACGTGCACGAAGGTGCCGGGCCGGCGCGACAGCGCGCGGAGCAACGTCAGCAGCTCGTGGGTGGGCGCCGCGGCGCGCGGGCTCGACGCGAAGTCGACCAGCGTGCCGTCGTAGTCGAGCGCGAAGAGCACCCGCGGCGCCTTGAGCAACCGCAGCGTGGCCTCCTTGAGCTGCGCGCGCTGCGTGGAGAGCGAGGGCACCGGGCTCTCGTCGAGCGCGGCGATGAAGCTCTGCGCCCACGCGTTGGCCTGCCCGCCGAAGACCGTGCGCCGCAGCGCCGACATGCGCGACTGCTGCTCGTCGAGGGGCATCTCCAGCGCGCGCTCCAGCGCCGCGGCCTGCGCGTCGAGGCTGTAGGGGTTGACCTGCACCGCCTCGTGCAGCTCGGTGGCCGCGCCGGCGAACTCCGAGAGCACCAGCACGCCGGAGTCGTCGAGCCGCGAGGCCACGTATTCCTTCGCCACGAGGTTCATGCCGTCGCGCAGCGGCGTCACCAGCATCACGTCGGCCGCCGCGTACAGCGCCGAGAGCTCCTCCGGCGACACCGACCGGTGGACGAAGTGCAGCACGTTGCGCGTGGGCGTGGCGAAGGCGCCGTTGATGTGCCCCACCAGCTCGTTCACCGTGCGCCGGTAGTCGGCGTACGCGTCGACGTTCTCGCGCGTGGGCACCGCCACCTGGATGACGTGCAGCTTGTCGCGCCACTCCGGGTGCAGCGTGAGGAAGCGCTCCAGCGACAACAGCCGCCGCGGCAGTCCCTTCGTGTAGTCGAGGCGGTCGACCGACAGCACCACCTTGCGGCCCTGCGCTTCGCCGCGCAGCTCAGCCGCGCGCTGCACCACCGCGGGGCTGGCCGCGCGCGACGCGAAGGCCTCCGCGTCGATGCCGATGGGGAAGGCGCTCACCCGCACCGGGCGGCCGTCGTCCTTCAGGAGATCTCCCGAGAGCTCGAGGCCCAGCAACTGCGAGCACGCGTACGAGAAGTGGTACGCGTAGCTCGCGGTGTGGAAGCCGGCCACGTCGGCCCCGAGGATTCCGCGCAGCACCTCCTCGCGCCACGGGAGGATGCGCAACACCTCCGGGCTGGGGAACGGCACGTGGAGGAAGAAACCGATGCGCGCCTGCGGCAGCCGCTCGCGCAGCAACGCCGGCAGCAGCGCCAGCTGGTAGTCGTGCACCCAGATGAGGTCGCCCGGCCGCCAGTGCGCCGCCACCACGTCGGCGAAGCGCTCGTTGACGGTGCGGAACACCTCCCAGTCGTCGTGCGCGTCGAGCCGCACCTTGTCGAGGAGGTAGTGACACAGCGGCCACAGCACGCCGTTGGAGAAGCCGTCGTAATAGGCCTGCACCTCGGCCTGCGAGATGGGCACCGGCACCGCGCGCAGCGGCGTCAGCAGGCGCTCCACCTCTTCTTGCGAGGTGGCGCCGGTGGGCCCTGCCCAGCCGAACCACAGCGAGTCACCCGCGCTGTGGATACTCCCGAGCGCGGTGGCCAGCCCTCCCGAGCTGGGCGTGGCGGTCAGCCCGTCGCTCGATTCACTGAGCGTGATGGGCAGGCGGTTGGAAACCAGGAGCACGCGAGCCATCCATCAGCTGTACATGCTCCCGGCCGTCTCCGACAACCCTCATTCGACCGAGACGCGGATCGCGCCGTCGACGATGGCCGCGCACACGTACTCGACGAGCGCGCCGTTCACCGCGAAGCCCTCGTCGGTGGCGACCACGAAGCCCGCCTCCTGCAGCCGCGTGAGCGCGTCTTCGGTGGCCTCGCCTTCCTTGCCCGCCGAGAGCAGCTCCATCACCGTGCGCTCCTCGGCGTTCATCGCCGTGACCAGGATTCGCAGGAAGTTCTCGATGAGCGCGCGGCCCTCGTCGCTCTCGCCCAGCACGTCGAGGTCGACCAGCGCGTCGCACTGGTCGGGCGTGATGACGCCGGTGAAGTCAGCGGGCAGCTTCGAGGCCACCATCGCGCACAGCGAGAGCAGCTCCCACGGGCGGTTGCCGGAGATCTCCGCCAGCGCGCCCAGCGCCTCGTTCTCGAAGGTGACGCCGCATTCCTGCGCGGGGGTCTGCACCAGCGTCACCAGCTCCTCGTCGGAGATGGGCTGCACGTTGGCAGTGGCCACGCCGCCGCGGTTGACGACCTTCTCTTCGAAGAGCGCGTCGGCGTCGCGGTGCCGGTGACACACCACCACCACCCGCACGTTCTTCGGCGTGGTGAGCAGCAGCTCGAGGAGGCCGCCCGCGGCCTCGGCGCCGAGGTGCACCAGCGAGATGAGCTCGTCGAAGCCGACGAACAGCGGCGCCGCCAGCTCGCCCAGCACGTCGAGCGGCCTCTTCGGGTCGGCCTTCAGCTCGGTGGCGCCCACGCGCGCGAGGAACTCGTTCACCTTCGCCGTCACGCGCGCCAGCACCGCGTCGACCGACTGGGGCAGCCCGTCGTCGCGCTCCGGGTCGCGGACGTCGAGCACGAAGGCCGCGCCGCCCGTGCGCTCGCAGGCGCGGGCCAGCACGCCGCGCATCAGCGTGGTCTTGCCCACCCGCCAGAACCCGCGGATGCAGACGTGGTGGCCGCCGGTCAACAGCGCGGCGAGTTCATCATCGAAGTCTTTACGGGCGCGGAGCGCTTCAGGAGGCGCGTCGAGCGCGTCGAGGTACCGCCCGGCCAGCGGATGCAGCGTGGAGGTCATGATGCGGCGCCTCTTACACTCTTGGTCTTCATTCGCACGATGCCTTCGAACAGGTGCTTCTCGGTGTAGACGGTGCGGTGCGAGGCGCGCTCCCCGGGGAGCCAGCTCTGCGGCTTCTCCAGCCACTGCAGCACCCGCACCTCCCCATCCCAGGCGAAGGGCGCGATGAGCTCCGGCGGCAGCGCGCGCCACACCCGGCGCTCGATGGGCGCGAACTCCACCTCGAAGCCCTCGCCGGCCGCCTGGTGGCGGCGCTGGTGGTCGAGCGTGCCGTCGAAGTGCCGGCTGATGTGGAAGAGCTCGTGCAGCACCGTGGCGACGCGCTGCCGTGGCGTCGAGCGGCGGAAGAAGAGCGGCCGCAGCGTGATGCTGTAGAGGATGCGCCTCCCGTACAGCTTCACCAGCGGCTTCTTGCGCCCCAGTGAATCGGTGCGCTTGCCGCCCGAGAACGCCAGCGGCCGCGCGGTGCCCCGCGACGCGCGCCGCGCTTCACCCGCCACCACGAGGATGCGCGTCGCGTCGAGGTGCGCGAACTCCCGGTGGGCGATGGCCACGTGCCGGATGAGCGCGTTCACGCCTTGCGTGAAGTCGGGCCGGCGGCTCTTGGTCGACACTTTCACTGCGTGCGCCCTCGCGATGGCAGGGTACCTGCGTTGCTGCCATGATGCGTCAACTTGATGCGCCCTGGCCTGCTGTTTCTTCTGTGTGTGGCTGTTTTGGGCTGCCGTGAGAACCGCGCCAACGACGTGCGGCCGTCGCTGCGGGTGCCGGCCGATCTCGACCTCGGCTTCGCGAAGGTGGGCGCCAGCGAGGCGCGCGTGGTGACGCTGGAGGCCGAGACCGCCACCGCCGTCGACCTCACCTCGGTGCGCGTGGAGGGCACCTCGGAGATCGCCGTCGCCTCCGCGCCCGACCAGGTGACCGCCCTCGGCCAGGCGTCGCTGCGCCTCACCTTCTCGCCCACCGAGGAGGGCGAGGTGTCGGGCACGCTGGTCATCGCGAGCGACGACGCCGAGCACCCGGAGCAGCGGGTGACGCTGCACGGGCGCGGCGCGCTCCCGACCCTCTCGGCGACGTGGCGGTGCGAGAGCGCCTGCAGCGCCACCATCGCCGGCAACGACGTCACCTTTCCCCCGGAGCCCTCCGCGCGCCTGCGCCCCATCGACGTGAGCGGCCTGCCGCGGCTGGCGCTCAAGGCCACCGGTGACGTCGACGTGCTGCTCTCGTCACTCACGCTGTCGGGCGCCGGCTTCTCCTTCGTGGGCAACGCGACGCTGCCTCCCGGCGGGCTGCGCATCGCCGCGGGCACCGAGCAGTCCCTCGCGGTGGTGTTCCAGCCGGCCGACACCGTGCACCTGCTGTTCGACGGCACCATCGACCTGACCTCCGACGCGACCGACGCGGCCTCGGCGCGCTTCACGATGCACGGCTCGGTGCGTGACAACCTCCCGCCGACGGCGTGCGCCGGGCTGCTGCGCCTCACGCCGGCCGGAGGCACGCCGCAAGACGTCGCCTTCGGGAGCGCCGCGCCGGTGATGCCGCGCACCGAGGTGACGCTCTCGCCCTTCTCCACGCCCGATGACACCACGTGCAGCTTCGACCCCGACGACGGGCGCGCCGGGCTCTCGTACGCCTGGAGCCTCACCTCGCAGCCGCCGGGCAGCACCGCGACGCTGGTCGACGCCACCACGCCCTTCCCCCGCTTCCGCCCGGTGGTGTCGGGCGCGTACGAGGTGACGCTCGCGCTGCAAGACGCGCAGGGGCACACCGCCAACGCCAGCGTCACCGTGCAGGTCGGCGTCGCGGCCGACCTGGTGACGCAGCTGACGTGGTCCACGCCGGGGGTCGATCTCGATCTCCACTTCGTGAAGCCCGGCGCGCAGCCGTTCACCGCGCAGAGCGACCTCAGCGGGCTCTCGTTGCTGGCCGGGTTCAACAGCTACGACTGGGGCGCGCCCGGCAGCGACGGCGACCCGTGGATGTTGTTCGACAGCACCGGCGGTGACCCGCGCGTCGAAGCCATCTCGCTCGAGCACCCCGACTGCGGCACCGGCGCCTGCACCTTCGGCATCTACGTGCACGAGTACCGCGACACGCGCGCGGTGGGCACGCCGCAGAGCTGCACGCTGACCACCGCCTGCCGCGACGGAGAGGCCTGCAATTGCCCGGCGGGGCAGGCCTGCGTCGCCGACCTCGCGCCCGACGACGCGGGCGTCTCCACCTCCGGCCGCTGCCTGCCGTCGACCGCCGCGACGGTGAGCGTGTTCCTCCACGGAGAGACCGCCGCGACCGCGGAGCTCCCCGTGACGCTGGGCGCGCCCTGCCAGCTCCTCCACGCCGTCGACATCACCTGGCCCGCGCCGGGCAGCGACGCGGGCGTGGTCATCACCGCAGCCAGCGGCGCCGCGCGCTACGGCCAGCGCGCGAACCTCACCCTCGAGTGCGCGCCGCCGTACGTGCTCGAGCCGCGCTGAAGCCCGCAACGCCGAGACCTCGCCCGCAAAGCCGCTGTCGCCGTGAGCGGAATTTCTCACTATGAGCGGCCTCATGCGTTCTTCCGCCGCCCTCGCCGTCGCCGCCCTCGCCTTCTGCGCCTGCCCTCAACCGCACCAGGAGCCCGTCGACGCCGGCCCTGACACCAGCTGCGGCCTCGACTGCGCCGCGCAGAACGAGTTCGGCCTCACCTTCAAGCGCTGCTTCGAGTTCTCGTCTTCGTCCACCGTCGCGGAGTACCCGCAGACCTACGCCATCTACGTGAAGGGCCTCTTCACGCTCGAAGGCAACGTGCAGACCATCGAGGTCGACTACTACAGCTCCGGGCAGATCAAGGGGCAGGACTTCTTCACCCTCCCCGGCGGCACGCTGACGCTCGCGCGCCGCATCTCCGGCGGCAGCTCGGCCACGTACCTGAAGGACAACGCGGTCGACGGCGTGCAGTGGTTGCCGATGGGCACCATCGCCGGCGCGGAGATCGACACCACCCGCGACGAGCGCCTCTCCACCGGCACCACCAACACCGGCGTCTCGTACCGCATCACCACCGTCGAAGCCTCGCCTGGCGAACTCACCACCCTGAACCCGGCCATCTCGACCGACGGTGGCTTCTCGATGATTTTCAACAGCACCCCCGCCGCGAAGTCAGACACGCAGCGCATCTTCGTGCCCGGCGTCGGCTTCACGCGCGTCACGCCGTCGTCGACCATCATCGCGGGCGGCGTGCCGTATTACCTCCAGAACATCCGCGACATCGACCTCGACGCCGGTACCGACCCCTGCAGCCTCGGAGCGACCCCATGAAGAAGACCCTCGCCGCGCTGTTGCTGTGCCTCGCCGCCTGCAAGACCGCGCCCGAGGTGGTGCCCGTCGCCGCCCCCACGCTGCCGGAGCAGGACTTCGTCATCGTCACGCAGAGCCTGACCTCGGTGGAGGTGAAGTACACCGGCACCGTGCAGGCCGAGGGCGCGTACACGCTCGACCACGCCGCGTGGGAGTTCGTGGTCGACGGCGCCGTGAAGCGCAGCGGCGACACGAAGCTCTCGGGCACCACCTTCGAACTCTCCGAGCGCCTCGAGTACGTGAAAGACGAAGAGGAGCTCAAGGCGATGGACGCGCGCGGCGGTTCGCTGCTGCTCGCGCTGCGCGGCACGCTCTTCATCTCCATCGGCGACCAGCACTTCGAGGTGCCCTTCGCCAAGTCGAAGGAGGTGCGCACGCCGCGCCTCCCGCACTTGAAGCTCAACGAGGTCGACGCGGGCCGCTTCAGCGAGGTGGAGGTGCAGGCCACCTTCCGCCTCGGCGTGGTGAACCCCAACCCCTTCGAGCTGAGCCTCACCGGCGTCGACTACGCCATCAGCATGGCCGGCAAGGAGCTGAGCAAGGGCACCGTCGGCAAGGGTGACCGCGTGTCGCCCGCGTCGACCGGCGTCTTCGAGGTGACCGCCACGATGAACGAAGAGACGCACGGGAAAGACGCGGCGAAGATCGTCAAGAGCAAGCTGGTGCCGTGGGTGCTGAAGGGCACGCTCACCACGCCGCTGTCCTCCGAGACGCTCGACACCACCGGCGAGATCAAGCTGACCCGCTGAACGATGCACTTCCTCGGTGGTGACCCGCTGTCTTTTCCACCTCCGGAGGAGACCGACGTTGACGGCATCATCGCCGTCGGCGGCGACCTGAAGCCCGCGCGCCTCGAGGAGGCCTACCGGCGCGGCATCTTCCCCTGGTACAGCGAGGGGCTGCCCATTCTGTGGCACTGCCCCGACCCGCGCTTCGTGCTGGAGACGAAGTCGCTCCACGTGCCGAAGTCGCTGCGCAAGGTGATGAAGCGCGGCGACTACGAGGTGCGCCTCGACACGGCCTTCGAGGCCGTCATCGACGCCTGCGCGCAGACGCGGCGCCCCGGCCAGCACGGCACGTGGATCACGCGCGACATGCGCAAGGCGTACGTGAAGCTCCACGAGCTCGGCCTGGCCCACAGCGCCGAGGCGTGGCGCGACGGCCAGCTGGTGGGCGGGCTCTACGGCGTGTCGCTGGGCCACGTGTTCTACGGCGAGTCGATGTTCGCGCGCGCCGACGACGCCTCGAAGGTCGCCTTCGTCACCCTGGTGGAGTGGATGCGCAGCTGGGGCGTGGAGCTCGTCGACTGCCAACAACAGACGCAGCACCTCGCGCGCTTCGGCGCGGTGGGCTGGCCCCGCTGGCGCTTCATCGACAGACTCGCGGTGCTGACGGCGCACCCCACCCGCCGCGGAAAGTGGAGCCTCACGCCATGACTCCCGATGAGCGCCACTGGTACTTCGCCGGCCGCCGCCGCGTGGTGAACGCGGTCCTCACCCAGCACCTGCTCCCGCGCACCGCGCGCCGCATCCTCGACGTCACGCACGAAGCCGAGGGCCTCCGGCCGCTGCTCGCTTCATTCGGCGCCGTGACGCACGCCGCGAGCAGCGCGCTCCCTTCAGGGAAGTGGGACGTCGCCTGCGCCTTCGACGCGCTCGCGCCGATGTCGGGCATCGACACCCTCTCGACGCTCCGCGAGCACCTCGTGTGGGACGGCCAGGTCGTCGTCACCGCGCCGTCGCTGCCCGGCTACACGCGCACCCAGCTGGTCTCGCACCTCTCGAGCGCGGGCTTCCAGGTGACCTTCGTGAGCTACTTCAACGCGGTGCTGCTGCCGGCCGTGGTCGCGTCACGCGCGCTGGGCGGGCTGATCCCCAAGCCGCGCAGTGAGCTGCTCAACCGCGCGCTCACCGAACTCTT
>CAMLFP010000067.1 GCA_946479335.1 uncultured Archangium sp. | reverse complement strand
CATGTCGACCGAAGAAGAACTCAAGGCGGAGCTGGCGAAACTCAAGGCGGAGAACGAGGCGCTCAAGGCGCGCACCAGCAAGGGCATCTCGCTCAAGGTGTCGGAGAAGGGCGGCGTGTCGGTGTACGGCATGGGCCGCTTCCCGGTGACGCTCTACAAAGAGCAGTGGCTCAAGCTGCTCGACATGGGCGACGACCTCCGCCGGTTCATCGCGGAGAACGAGAGCAAGCTGAAAGCAAAAGAGTGAGGAGCGACGCGCGCCCCTCACCCTGAACTCTGCGCGTTCCGTTCTTCAGTTCGCGGTGCACTTCAGCGTCAGCGTGCCCGACCGGCCGCCGCTGGTGCTCCACTGCGCCGAGGCGCTGCCGTCGTAGACCAGGGTGACGGTGTTGCCGCGCGGGCCGGTGTGCACCACCGTGCCGCTCACCGGGCACTTCGCGTCGCAGCGCTTGTAGTCGGTGACGGTGGTGGAGGTGAGCCGCGAGCTGCCCGTGGTGCCGTCGAGCGTGAAGCAGGCGGTCGCTGAGTCCCACGAGACGGTGTAGTCGCCCGCGCGCGAGACGGTGTTGCCGCGCGGCCCGGTGCCGGTGGTCTGCGACGAAATCTCCGCGCGCTTCACCGTGCCCTGCTTCACCGCGTCGATGGTGGCGTTCAAGTTCAGCGTCGTCTGGTTCACCTGAAAGCCAGTGCTGGTCAGCACCGCGTGCACCTGGTTCGGCGCGGTCAGCGTGTAGACCCCGTTGATGGTGCCGGTGAGCGTCAGCAGCCCGCGCGGGCCGGTGCAGTGGTCGAAGACGTAGCTGACGGTGTTGGCGGTGACGGTGGTGGTGAGGCAACCCGCCGGCGTGAGGTGGCTGCCCACGCGCGTCGCGGCGGCGGCGGCGACCTGTTCAGACGTCGTCGCGGTGGCGGCGTCTTCGTCGTCCGTCAGCTCCGCGGTGAGCGCGCCTTCATTCGACGAGACGGCGGTGTTCTCGTCGGCGTCGAGCGCGTCGCTGTCGTCGGTACCGCCACACGCGGCCAGCGAGATGATGAGGAGAGAGGTGAGAATGCGGCGCATCGTGAAGCTCCTTGGTTGGGGTTCGCTGAGTTGAACCCGGGCGCCGCGGGGCGGTTGCGGGGGCATTTTTTGTGAAACCACCCGCCGTCAGCCGGGTTTACTCCGCGAGCCGTGAGTGACGACGACGCCGAGCTGATGACGAAGGTGGCCGCGGGTGACCGTCGCGCCTTCGCGCAGCTCTTCGACAAGCACCACCGGAGCGTCTTCCGCTTCTGCTACCGCTTCACCGGCGACGCCGGCCGCGCCGAGGAGCTGGCGCAAGACACCTTCGTGCGCCTCTTCCGCTCCGCCTCCCGCTACGAGCCGCGCGCGCGCTTCCAGACCTTCTTGTTCCACATCGCCACGAATCTCTGCCTCAACGCGAAACGCGGGGCGGCCTCGCGGGTTGACACCGGGGTGGAAGAACTTCCCCACACGCCCGACGCCACCACGCCGGAAGACGCCCTCGCCGCCAAAGACGTGGAGGCCGCGGTGCGCCGCGCCCTGGCGGGGATGAACGAGCGCGAGCGCGCCGCCTTCGCCATGGCCCGCTTCGAGGGGCTGCCCTACCGCGACATCGCCGTGGCGCTCGACGCCAGCGAGGCCGCCGTCAAGAGTCTCATTCACCGCGCGTCGCTGCAGGTGCAGGCGCGGTTGGAGGAAGCCGCATGAGTCAGGACCTCGAAGAAGACCTCACCGCCTGGCTCGATGGCGAGCTGAGTGACGCGCGCGCGCAGGAGGTCGCCGCCGCCGTCGCCGCCGACCCGGCGCTCGCCAGGCAGGTCGAGGCGCTGAAGAAGACGCGCGCCCTCCTCTCTTCTCTCGCGACGCCCGAGCCCTCGCCGCGACTGCGCGCGCTGGTGTTGAGCGAGGTCGCGAAGACGCCCGAGAAGCGCGCCTTCTGGCCCGCGCTGCTGTGGGGCTTCGCGGCCGCCGCCGGGTTGGCCGCGCTCGTCTGGTGGCCCCGGGAGCCGGCCTTCGACGACGACCGCGTGCTGCTCGCGCAGAACCTCGAGCTGCTCGAAGACTACGACGCGATGACCGTGACGAACCCCGACGACCTCGAGGTCATCGCCGCGATGAAAGAGCTGGAGGCCGAGCCATGAAACCCATCCTTCTCCTGACGCTGCTGGCGCTGCCCGCGTTCGCGCAGTCGCCCTCGGAGCGCTTCAACGCGCTCCCCGAGGCCGAGAAGCAGGCGCTGCGCGACAAGCTGGCGGCCTTCAAGAAGCTCTCGCCGGAGGAGCAGGCGCGCCTGCGGGAGAACTTCACGCGCTTCAAGGCGCTGCCCGCTGACGAACAGGCCCGCGTGCGCGAGAACCTCCAGCGCTTCAAGACGCTCTCGCCCGACGAGCGCACGCAACTGCGCGAGCGCTACCAGGAGTGGCGGAAGCTGGACCCCGAGAAGCGCGACGCGCTGCGCGCCCGGATGCGCGCGTGGCTGCGTGAGAACCCCGGGCGCCGCGAGCAACTCCGCGAGAACCTGCAGCGCTGGCGCAGCTTGAACGAGCAACAGAAGGAGCAGCTGCGCGAACGCCTCCGGGAGCGCCGGCGATGACGCTCTGGTTGCTGCTGGTGCTGGCGCTCGATGGGGGCACCACGGTCGTCGACGCGGGCACGCCCGATGACGAGGTCATCCGTGAATTGGAGCTGTTGCAGAACCTCGACAGCGCGGGCGACCTCGACCTGCTGAAAGAACTCTGAGGCGGCGCGCTGACGCGGGTGACTCCGGCTAGGCTGGCGCCATGAACTCACGCACAGCGGTCGCGGTCCTGGCGGCGGTCACGGGTCTCTCGTCGCAGCTCGCCTACGCGGTGTGTGGCTACGAGGAGCCCGCGGTGTCGCAGAGCGTCGACGACCTCGGGCTCGACCCCAACGCGTTCTCGCCGCAGGCGCACTCGCTCTCGGGCGTCACCTCGGTGGTGTGCACCATCACCGGCACGCCGCCCAACCCGCCGGGCGGCAGCCAGGACAACTGGAGCCTCTCGCAGACGCTGGTCTTCGCGAACGCCACCGACTTCGAGGTGCCGTGGGTGCGCGGCAACAAGACCTGCACGGTGACACCGCAAGACGGCACCGGGCTGAGCGGCTCGAAGACCTGCCCCTACGACGACGTCACCGGCGTGCACGCGAAGCTCAAGACGCAGGGCAACTGCGGCGGCCAGTGCGGCTACCACCTCGGCCCGTACGTCTATTCGAACGAGGTGCTCTTCCCGCCGGGCATCGAGGAGCTCACCGCGAACGACGTGCAGCTGCGCTACCCGCGCCCCGCCGACGCGCCGGTGATGAACACCAGCCTCACGCTCGACACCATCCCCCTGAACTATCCCTTCGCAATGTGGGGCATCCACGCGTACCCGGCGCCCGGCGATGTCTTCACCGTGCACGTCGAGGGCGCGGGCATCCACTTCTCGCAGGTGTACGGCCCCAACCTCCGCAGCGACGGCAAGCCCGAAGACGTGGGTCTCCTCTGGTACCAGGACGACGCCAACTGGGTGACCGCCACCCAGGAGGGCGAGATTCAGTACTGGGGCGAGCTCAACGGCGCGAAGTCGGTGGTGCGCACGCTGCACGCCGTGGCGTGGAGCAACGGGTACCCCAACGGTCAGGCCCCCGCGACGGGCGGAGGCTCCGGCAGCAACAACAACAACAACAACGACCCGGGCACGACGCCTCCCAGCTGCAGCACCACCGGTGGTCTGGAGCTCGCGCTGGTGGCGGTGCTGCTGCGCCGCAAGCGCTCAGCCCGGGCGGCGTGACGACACCGGCGTCGCCGGCACGGTGACCGCGTCGCGCGCGTCAGACACCTTCGCCATCGCCGCGCTGCTGGGCTGCACGTTCTTGAGCGTGTCGTCGACGGCCTTCGCCAGCTCCTGCGCGCCCGACGGAAACTGCGCCTCCAGCCCGCGGAGCTGCTTGAGCGCCACCCACGCGGTCGGCGTGCGCGCGCCCAGCTCGCGCTCCACGAGGCCCATGATGACCGCGTCGAGCTCCGGCGGAACATCGCGGCGAATGCTCGACGGCACGTGGATGGGCTTGTCGAAGCTGGCGCGGATGACGTCGTCGACCGTGCCGCCCGTCAGCAGCGGTTGACCGGTGATGGCCTCCCACAGCGTCACGCCCAGCGCGAAGAGGTCGACGCGGCCGTCGATGGTCTCACCGGCCGCCTGCTCCGGCGCGAGGTAGCCCGGCTTGCCCTTCACCTGCCCCACCTGCGTCAGCTCCACCTGGCTCGCGGCGCGCGCGATGCCGAAGTCGGTCAGCTTCACCTCGCCCAGCCGCGACACGAGGATGTTCGGCGGGTTCAGGTCACGGTGGATGAGGTTCAGCTTCTTCCCGTCGCTCCCACGGCGCTCGTGGAGGTAGTGCAGCGCCTCGCACAGCGAGACCGCCAGCTGCACCACCGCGCCCACCGGCAGGCCGACGCCGTGGTACCGCCGCAGCACGCGGTTGAGGGGCGCGCCGTCGAGGAACTCCATCGCCAGGAAGTACGAGTCGCCGAAGCGGCCGAAGTCGAAGACCTGCACCACGCCCGGGTGGCTGAACTGGCTGCACAGCGCGGCCTCGTCGCGGAACATCGCGATGAACTTCTCGTCGGCGGCGAACTGCGGCAGCACGCGCTTGAGCGCGACGGTCTTCTCGAAGCCGCCCTCCGGGTTGTACGTCGCGCGGAAGACCTCGGCCATGCCGCCCGCGCCGAGGCGCTCGTGCAGCAGGTACTTGCCGAACACGTCCTTCGCGCGCACCGCGGCCAGCGCCTCTTCAGCGCGGCGATTCAAGATGCTGACGAAGGCGGCGGTGAAGAGGGCGGCGCCGAAGAGCAACACCACGCGCGGCACGAAGAGCGCCGGCAGCAGCGTCACCGGCGCGTCGGCGGGCAACGAAGGCCGCGCGAACAACACGTAGAGCAGCGAGTACTCGACGGCGGCCAGCGCACCGGCGGCCAGCGCGAGGCGGCGGCTCCCGCGGAGGCCGGAGAGCGAAATCAACGTGCCCCAGATGACCAGCGGCGGCGCGGTGAGCGCGTACTCCCCGCCGTGCTGCTTCCAGTCCAACACGAAGATGAGCGACGGCGCGGAGACCTCGATGGCCACGTTGAGCCACGCCACCCACGGGCGGAACCAGCCGCTGGCGATGAGGCGCGTGAGGCCGAAGTAGTAGCCGGCCAGCGTCAGCAGCAGCACGCCGAGGCCCGCGCCCAGCGTCACGCCAATCATGGGAATCAACACGAGCGCCAGCGCGCCCGACACCGCGCAGATGCCCGACATGAAGCGCGCGACGGTGGCCTCGCGGAGCGGCGCGTCGCGCTCGATGTGCTCCCGCAGCAGCTTCGCCGGGAGTGATGGACTGCCCCTGGACACGCGGGCCTTATGTCAAACGCGCCCGGCGCTCGCCACGGGAGGCCGCGAACCCGAGGGCCACGCCGCGAGCAGCGACCCGAGCGCGCCCGCGCTCAGCACCACGGGGAACTCGATGCCGCCCTCGCCTGGCCCGACGTTGAACCACGCGAGGTCCTGGCTGATGACCATGCCGGTGAGCAACACGGTGAGGTGCCCGATGCACGCGGGCACCACGAGGCGGCGGCTCACGCGCGCGATGACGCCGAGGAACTCCACCGTCTTCACGCCCCACACCAGCGGCACGCCGAAGGGCCACCCCGCGGCAGACATCGCCTCGCCCCACGCGCGCATGCCGGCGACGTCGAAGCGCACGAAGGCGCCCACGCCGTGCGGCAGCAAAGACAGCGCGGAGCCGATGGCGATGAGGTGAAACCCCGCCCGGCTCGCCTCGCGCGCCGAGGCGACCTCGCCGCGACGCCACGTCCACCCGACGCCTGCGAGCATCACCACCAGCAACACGCCGAACTCCATGCCGGGCGCGCCCTCGACGGCGTCACCGCCCAGCACGAACCAGTGCGCGCCGTTGAAGCGCGCCGTGCCCACCGCGACGAGCGCCGCGAGGGTCACGCTGCCGGCGAAGACGAACCGCGGCACCAGCAACGCGACCGCGCCGAGGAAGACGAGCGCGAACATCAACATCGTCACCGGCCGGGCCAGCGCGAACGCGTCGAGGTCTGTCGGGTGCAAGAGCGCGTGCACCGGGTGCGTCAACAGCACCGCCGCCAACGTGAAGCGCATCAGGTCGACGCTCCGCAGCTCGTCGTGAAAACGGGCTCGCCACATGCGTCGGGAGATAGCGCGGCGCGCGCGTCAGTTGGTACAGGTGACGTGCCCGTACGCCGCGACGCAGCGCCCCTCGGGCCGCGAAGAGCACCTCACCTCGCCGTACGCCGCGACGCAGTCGTAACCGCACGCGGTGACGCCGTACGCTGACTCACACGTCGGCGCGGGAGCTGGCGCGCGGCGCCTCCGGTGCCCTCCGTAAGACGGGAGCGGCAGGCCCTGCGTACAGGTCAGCGCGCCCGACGCCGCGACACAACGGCCCTCAGGCGTGTCGGCGCACTTCACGACGCCGTACGCGGCCTCGCAGTGGTAGCCGCACGCGATGGCGCCGTAGGCCGCGAGACACTCGACCCGAGGAGGCGTGCCCTGTTGGTACGCCGCCAGCGCGGGGTCGCCACACACGACCTGGCCGTACGCCGCGAGGCAGTGCCCCTGCAGCGTGCGCGCGCACCGGGTGACGCCATACGCCGATTCGCACTCAATCTGCGGAGCTTGCGCCAACACCACCAACAGCGTCGGAACGATGAACATGTGCGGCTGACGCGCCGTGCGTCGGTTTGCTTCATCTGCGGAGGTTGCAAACGCGGGCCTGCCACCGTAGCGAGCGGCGCGTGAAGACCGACTTCATCGAAGAGCTCACGTGGCGGCGCCTGCTGCACGACTCCATCCCCGGCACCGATGCGCTGCTCAAGAAGGAGCGCGTGTCGGGCTACATCGGCTTCGACCCCACGGCCGACTCGCTGGGCGTGGGCAACCTCGCGCAGGTGATGACGCTGCTCCACTTCCAGCAGGCGGGGCACAAGCCCTTCGTGTTGATGGGCGGCGCCACGGGGATGATCGGCGACCCCTCCGGCAAGTCGGAGGAGCGCTCGCTGCTCTCGTCAGACGCGCTCGCCGCCAACCTCGCGGGGCAGAAGAAGCAGCTCGAGAAGCTGCTCGACTTCTCCGGCGACGGCGCGGAGCTGGTGAACAACTACGACTGGTTCAAGGACATCGGCTTCCTCGAGTTCATCCGCGACGCGGGCAAGCACCTCACCGTCAACTACATGATGGCGAAGGACTCGGTGAAGAAGCGCATCTCCGGTGAAGACCGCGAGGGCATGAGCTTCACCGAGTTCACCTACCAGCTGATTCAGGGGTGGGACTTCTACTGGCTGT
Organism: uncultured Archangium sp.; assembly: GCA_946479335.1. The sequence goes on along the minus strand of CAMLFP010000067.1, from coordinate 11,543 downwards.
GGAAGCACCGCGGCGTGAAGCTGCAGATGGGCGGGTCAGACCAGTGGGGCAACATCACCACGGGCACCGAGCTCATCCGCCGCAAGGCGCAGGGCGAGGCGTTCGCGCTCACCACCCCGCTCATCAAGAAGGCCGACGGCACCAAGTTCGGCAAGACCGAGAAGGGCAACCTCTGGCTCGACCCGAAGCGCACCTCGCCGTACGAGTTCTTCCAGTTCTGGCTCAACGCGTCTGACGAAGACGTGGCGCAGTACATCCGCATCTTCACGTTGTTCGACCGCGCGAAGGTCGAGGCGCTGGAGGCCGAACACCAGGCCGCGCCGCATCAGCGCGCGCTGCAGAAGGCGCTGGCCCGCGACATCACCGTCCGCATCCACGGGCAGGAGGAGCTCGACGTCGCGCTCGCCGCCACTGAGGTGCTCTTCGGCAAGGGCACGATTGACCAACTGCGTTCGCTCTCCGAGGAGCGCTTCACGCAGGTGTTCGTCGGCGCGGGCGTCCCCGTCGCAGATGTTCCTCGTGACGCGCTGAGCGCGGGCATCAACGTCATCGACCTCTTCACCGAGAAGTCGCAACTGGTGGCGTCGAAGGGTGAGGCGCGCAAGCTGCAGCAGTCGAACGCGCTCTCGGTGAACAAGGAGAAGGTCACCGACGCGAAGGCGAACGTCACGACGAGCGCGTTGATCAACGACCGCTTCCTGCTGCTGCAGAAGGGCAAGAAGGACTACTGCCTCGTGCGCGCGGTGTGACGGGCGCGGCGTAGTCGCGTCACTTCGTGTTGAGACACTCCGCGGGCGCGGTCTTCTCGTCGTAGACCATGAGGCCCTGACACTGCCCGCCGGGCACGAGCTGCTTCACCAGCGCCTCGCGTCGGTCGCGGTAGGCCTGGTAACGAACCAGCTTCCACTTCACGGTCGGCGACTCGTCACCGTGACCCAGCGCGAGGAGGTCGGGCCCCTCCCAGGTGTACGCGCCCTTGCTGAAGACGAGCCGCCCCTTCACGGGGGTGTCATTCACCAGGCCAGCCACCGCGCGCACCCCGGCTTTGCTCGAGGACACGGTGAGCACCAGCTCCAGCTCGTGCATCGGCGCCCGCACGAGGAGCTGCTTGCCGCGCAGCTCGAAGGTGGGAGACGACGCGTCGTCGGGCGAGCACAGCTGCGCCACCGCATGCACACAGTCGAGCCCCGTCAGCGCCTCTTCGCGCACCCAGACGTCGGGCGCGGCGTGGAGCACCACCAGCATCAGCAGGTTCATCTCACGCCCTCATTTCCACGAGACGTCGTAGGTCGCGCCGTCGGCGGCCGAGACGTGGCGCAGCGTGACCTGCGCGTCCTTCCCGCCGGAGATCTCCACGCACGCCGCCAGCAAGCCGGCGACGAACGAAGGCTGCTGCGCGCCGGTCTCGTTGATCCAGAACTCCACGGAGGTGTCGCCACCTTTGACCACGCGCGTCTGGCTGTAGTTGTTGCCCGACGCGAGCATGGTGCGGAACAGCTCCAGCATGCGCCGTGGGCCCAGCAGCTGCGCCATCGCCGCCTGCGCCTTGCCGGCGAAGCTGTGGCGCATGCCGTCGATGACGCCGCGCCCCAGCTTGAAGTTCGCCGCGTCTTCGCTCAGGTCCGGCGAGAGGGCCGCCGCACACACGCGGATGACCTCGTTCCACTTCAAGCGGTCGAGCTGCGCGGGCGGCGCCGCCAGCGACAAGCCCAGCTCCGCGAGGCGCGCCTCCAACGCCGGGGTCCGCACCTCGGGGCCGAGGAGCGCCACCAGCCCGGCCAGCGTGTTCTTGAAGACGACCTCGCTCACACGCGCATCGGCATGACGACCGCGGTGTACGACTTGTCACCCGGCGCGTGGATGACGCCCGGAGAGTGTTCGTCGCCCAGTTCCAGGGTGATCTCGTCGGTCTCCAGCGCCGAGAGCACGTCGATGATGTAGCGGGCGTTGAAGCCGATGGTCAGGCTGCCGCCGCGGTACGCCACCTCGAGGTCGTCCTTCGCCTCGCCGAGCTCCGGGTTGTTGGCGGTGATGCGCAGCAGGTTCTCCGACAGCGAGAGCTTCACCGCGCTCGACTTCTCGGCCGAGAGCAGCGCGATGCGCTTGAGCGCGTCGAAGAAGGCGGAGCGCTTCACCATCACCTGCTTCTCGCCCTCCTTCGGAATCACGCGCTGGTACTCGGGGAACTGGCCGTCGATGAGGCGCATCACCATCGACAGGCCGGCCTTCTTGAACAGCGCGGAGTTGTCGGCGAAGCCCAGCTGCACCTCGGCCTCAGGCGCCTCGTCGAGGAGGCGCTTCAGCTCGAACAGCCCCTTGCGCGGAATGATGACGCCGCTCTTCAACTTGAAGTCGCCGGCCAGCTCGCGCTCGATGAGCGCCAGGCGGTGACCGTCGGTGGCGACCATGCGCACCTTGCCGCCCTCGCGGGGCTCGAAGAAGACGCCGTTCAAGATGTAGCGCGTCTCGTCGTTCGAGATGGCGTACTGGGTCTTCTTGATCATCTCGAGGATGGCCGAGCCCGTGAGCTTCACGAGGTGGCTGGCGTCTTCCTTCGGGAGCTTGGGGAACTCCTCGGGCGCCATGCCCACGATCTTGTAGTGCGCCGCACCGGAGATGAGCTCCGCGTAGTTGTTGGGCAGCTTCTTGATGGTGACGTTCGCGTCGGGCGTCAGGCTGACGATGTCGAGCAGCGTCTTGGCCGACACGGTGATGGCGCCGGGCTTGGCGACCTCCGCCGGGTGCTCGCTGACGATGCCGATGTCGAGGTCGAAGGCGGTGACCGTCACGCCCGACTTACCGGCGGTGATCAGCACGTTCGAGAGGATGGGCATGGTCGCCTTGCGTTCCACGATGCCCTGCGCACGGTGCAGCGCCTTCTTCAGCTCGTCGGCAGCGATGCGAAATTCCATGCGCCGCCGTGTAGCCCGCGACTCGTGGTGCGGCAACCAAGTAAGAGGCGCGGCCGTGAACTCCATCGAACCCTGGCGGCGGTCGTCTTTTCAGCCCGGCGGCGCGCAGAACACCTTTCAACTCTTCGTGTTTTCGCCCGGCGCGTTGAAGGCCGACGTCGACTTCTCCGGCGCGCGCTTTGGCCTGCCCTCGAAGGACGCGATGGCGATGGTCGAGGTGCGCGAGCTGCCCCGGGAGGTCGACTCCGCGTGGTTCGACGGCTTCCGTTCGGGCTCGCTGCGCGCGCTGGCCACCGAGGCGCTGCACGGCGACATCGCGCTGCTCGACGCGGCGAGCCAGCTGACCGCGGTGCTGGTGGCGCGCGCCGACGCCGACGACCTCACGCACCTCCAGGCGGGCTGGGCCGTCGCGCAGTGGCTCATCGCGCGCGGGGCGACGGTGGTGCTCGACGCGCAGACCAACCGCTTCTGGCGCGGCGCTGACGTCGCTGCGTGGCCCGCGGGCCGGCCCTTCACGTTGAGCTCCGACGTGAACGTGGTCGTCGAGGCGGAGCCCACGTCTCCGACGGCGACCATCCACACGCGCGGGCTGCAGAAGTTCGGGCGGCCCGACGTGGTGGTGCGCGACGTGCCGGGCGAACGGTGGGACGCGGTGGCCGGCCTGGTGCGCGTGGTCGCCGCGATGCTGGCCGATGGGATGATCATCACGCCCGGTGACACGAAGACCATCGACGGCCAGCCCATCGCCTTCCGCGCGATGGAGGGCGACCCGCTGCACCTCAACAACACCGCGCTCGAGCTCACCGCGCAGTGAGGGAGGCGCGGGTTCCGCATCTCGTTCGTGCTCGTCACACGCGAGCCCTTGACCTCGCAGCGAACACGCGAGGCTGACGAACTCGCCTGGGGGCAAAGTTGCGCTGAGCGCTCCTTTTGTCCCAACGGAGCACGCGCTTGCCGACCTGTGCCCGAGTTCGAGGGCCTGCTCGCCGTTCGCCGCAGCGGCCCCCTGCCCCAGCGCCCCCTTTCGAGCAGAACGGCTTCGACGCGTGCGGCTCGCAGCGCTACATCGTCGCCATGCAACCTGACTTCTGGCGCGCGCGTTGGGCTGAGAACCAGATCGGTTTCCACGAGGGCACGCCGAACAGCTTCCTCTCCGAGAACGTCGAGAAGCTGCGCCCCGCGAAGCGGGTGCTGGTGCCGCTGTGTGGCAAGAGCGAAGACCTCGCGTTCCTCGCGTCACGCGGCTTCGAGGTCATCGGCATCGAGCTGGTCGAAGACGCGGTGCGCGCCTTCTTCGCGGAGCACCAGCTCACGCCCACCGTCGAGCCGCATGGCGCGCTCACCTCGCTGCGCGGCAACGGCGTGCACCTCATCGCGGGCGACTTCTTCGCGGTGACACCGGCGCTCACCGGGCCCATCGACGCGTTCTACGACCGCGCGGCGCTCATCGCGCTCCCGCCGGAGCTGCGCAACCGGTACATCGCGCACCTCAAGACCTTCGCCCAGCGCGGGCTGCTCATCACCATCGAGTACGCGCCCGGCGTCCGCTCCGGCCCGCCGTTCTCTGTTCCGCCCGACGAGGTGCAGCGGCACTGGCCCGACTCCCACGCGCTGGAAACACGCGCGGAGCCCCGCTTCGGCACCGAGACGCTCTACGCCATCTGACGCGTGAGGACGCTCTTCGCGCGGGTGCGGGAGGCTGATCGAGACCTTTTCCACCGTGGATCCGCGCATCGTCTGGATTCCCACCCCGGTGGGATGTGTGCTGATCCAGTTGACGGGGGAGGACCGCTGGGAATAAGGGCGCTCCCCTCTGCCGGGTCTCCCGGGGATTCACGTTACAAGTTCAAGGAAGGAGCCACATCGTGGCCAAGCGAGTTCCGACGTACCAGCCGAGCAAGGTGAAGCGTAACCGCGCGCACGGTTTCCGTAAGCGCAACAGCACCAAGGCCGGCAAGGCGATCCTCCAGGCGCGTCGCGCCAAGGGCCGCAAGCGCCTCGTGACCAGGGCGTACGACAAGTAAGCAGCGAGCGAACTGAATGAGTACCGGCGAGCAGGCGCGCTTCACCTTCTCCAAGGAGGTGCGCCTGCGCCGCCGCGCCGAGTTCCTGCGTGTGCAGGACCGGGGCGCGAAGGTCACCGCTGACTGCCTGCTGTGCCTGGCGCTCCCGAATGGGAGAGCCGATGGCCTCACGCGGCTCGGCGTCACCGTCTCGAGCAAGGTCGGCAACTCCGTGGTGCGAAACCGGGTGCGCCGGCGCCTGCGCGAATTGTTCCGCCACAAGCGCAGCACGTTGCCGCCCGGCCTCGACGTCGTCTTCATCGCGCGGCCGAGCGCCGCCGACGCGGAGATGCCCCGGCTGACCCGCGCGTTCGAGCGCGCCACGCAAGAGCTGCAGAAGCGAGCCGCCCCCCGGCCATGAGCGCGCTCTTCGCCTGGCTGCTGGTGCTGCCCATCCGCTTCTACAAGGCGTTCTTGAGCCCGCTGCTGCCGCCGATGTGCCGCTTCCACCCGTCGTGCAGCGTGTACGCGATGGGCGCCATCTCGGTGCACGGGCCGGTGAAGGGCAGCTACCTCGCGGTGCGCCGCATCTCGCGCTGCCACCCGTTCAACCCCGGGGGCTTCGACCCCGTGCCGCCGCGCGAAGGCGTCGAGGCGATTGAGCTTCTGAAGACGTCACATCCTGATATTGCCGCGCGCCTGGCTGCGGCTCCCCACCCTTCGCTCCCCGCGAACCGCAGAGACTGAAATGGATCAACAAAAGCGCCTCCTCATCGCCATCGCGCTGTCCTTCGGGCTCACGCTCGTGTGGACGCAGTTCGTCACCAAGCCGCAGGCCGAAGCCGAAGCCGCCGCGCTGGCCGCCCTCGACGCGGGCGTCGCCGACGACGCCGGCACGCGGCTCGCGCAGGCCGGCACCACCGTCGCCGCGCCGCCTCCCGAGCCCGGCGTCGACGCCGACGGCGGCGTGCTGCCCGAACCGAAGCCGGAGGTGCCCTTCCGCGAAATCTCGATGTCGCGGCCCAGCACGAAGCTGACCTTCACCTCCGAGGGCGCGGGCCTCACCTTCGCGGAGCTGCAGGGCGAGCGCGAGCGCGTGGAGCAGCACCTGTCCATCGTCGAGGGTTGGCAGCGGCTGTTCGGCAAGCACTTCGACGCGCCGCCGCACGTGAACCTCGCGAACGTGGCGCGCCTGCCGAACCTGAGCCTCTCCATCGACGGCGCCAGCCCCCTCTCGCGCGTGCAGCGCTACGCGGTGACGGAGCAGACCGACAACAAGCTCGTCTTCCAGGCGCGCGAGGGCTCGTGGGAGGTGACGCGCACGTACAGCTGGTCGGCCGCGCAGCCCGACGGGAAAGACCCCAACGCCTACGTGATGGACGTCGCGGTGACGGTGAAGAACGTCTCCTCGGCGCCGCAGTCGGGCGAGCTCGGCCTCCACACCACGCGTGAAATCGACACGCAGTTCGAAGAGGCGCCCTCGATGTTCGGCGGCATCGGCAACCAGGCCTCGGTGCTGTGCCGCGCCGAAGACAGCGTGCTGCGCAAGACGCCGCCCTCGAAGGGCTGGTTCTCGTCGTCGGAGCCGAAGTGGGACGAAGAGAAGAAGGGCCCCGTCTCGTTCGTGGGCATCGACCAGCAGTACTTCATCACCGCGCTCTGGCCGAAGGACGCGGCGCTTGAGGGTCGCTGCGTGGTGACGGCGAAGCCCGCGTCGCGCGAGGCCGCGCTGTTCATGCCGCTGACGCTGGCGCCCGGTGAGAGCGTGACCAAGAACTTCGGCGCGTTCCTGGGCCCGAAGGACCTCGCGATGCTGCAGACGCTCGACGCGGCCGGCGGCTTCGACCCGCAGCTGCAGAAGACCGTCGACTTCGGCTGGTGGACCGTCATCTGCCGCGTGCTCATCGTGCTGCTGCGCTTCTTCCACTCGCTGGTCGGCAACTGGGGCCTCGCCATCATCTTGCTGACGGTGGGCGTGAAGCTGGTGCTGCTGCCGCTGACGCACAAGGCGATGGTCTCGGCGGAGTCGATGAAGAAGCTCCAGCCGAAGATGGAGGAGCTCCGCAAGAAGTTCCCCGACGACCGCGAGAAGCAGAACCTGGAGATGATGAAGCTGTACCAGGAGGCGAAGGTGAACCCGCTCGGTGGGTGCCTGCCGCTGCTGCTCCAGTTGCCCATCTGGGGCGCGCTCTTCACCACGCTGCGCACGTCGTACGAGCTCTACGGTGAGCCCTTCTGGGGCGTGTGGAGCAACCTCACCACCAAGGACGTCACCTACATCCTCCCGATGATGCTGGGCATCACGATGATCGTGACGCAGCGGCTGCAGCCCCAGATGATGGACAAGCAGCAGGCGTTCCTCATGACCTGGGTGATGCCGGTGTTCTTCACCGCCATCATGATGAACTACCCGTCGGGCCTCGCGCTCTACATCTTCACCAACAACATCCTCTCCATCGCGCAGCAGTACGCGCTGCGCCGGTACCTCGCGAGGCAAACCGAGAAGGCCGCCGCATGACGCACGCCACCGCCGACAAGCGGGCCGAGAGCGAGACGCTCCTCAAGGAGGTCTTCGCGCTCATGGAGTACCCCGCGAAGCTGGAGTTCAAGGACCTCGCCGACGGCGCGCTGGGCGTCGCGGTGCACTTCGACGGGGAGCTGCCGGGCATCACCGCGGGCAAGCGCAGCCCGGTGTTGGACTCGGTGCAGTTCTGGCTCAACAAGGTCGTCAACCGGCCGAACACGCCGCGCCGCTGGGTGAACCTCGGGTTGAACGAGTTCCCCGCGCCCCGCCCGCAACCCGGTGAAGCCGCGCCCGCCGCCGCGAAGCCCGCGCGCGAGGCGAAGCCGGAGCAGCCGCGCGCCGAGAAGGAGAAGAAGCCCGCACCGGCCGCGCCTGCGGCTCCGGGGCCCCGGAATCACGGGAAGCACGTCGATGAGCGCGCGCTGAAGCCTGCGCCCGACGCCGCGCTGACCGCCGCCGCGAAGGAGCTCGCCGAGAAGTCCGCGAAGCTGGGCCGCGTGTACGCGGTGATGGGGCTCACCAACGAGCAGCGCGCGCTGATGTTGCAGGCCGCTGACGGGGTGAAGGGCCAGTCGGCAAAGGCCGAGGGTGAAGGCCACTGGCGCCGGCTCACCATCACGCCTGAGAAGCTGACCGTCATCTCGCGCAAGCAGGTGATGCCCGACTACGACGACGAAGAAGAAGACGAGTGACGCCGTGCGGGAGGCGAACGCGTCCTCCCGTGGCGCAACTTCATTCCAGTCGAGCACCCGCCCCTCACCCTCGCTTCGCGAGACCTCTCCCCACGGGAGAGGAAGTCACTCGTTCACGATGGTGAACTCGACGCGGCGGTTCTGTTCCTTGCCCTTCGCGGTGGTGTTCTCGGCGAGGGGCTTCGTGTCGCCGTAGCCCTTCGCCTGGAGCCGCGCGGCGTCGACGCCCAGCTTCACGAGGCCGGCCATCACCGCCTCCGCGCGCTGCTGGCTCAACGCGAGGTTCTTCTCGGGCTTGCCGACGTTGTCGGTGTGGCCCTCGATGACGATGTGCTTCACGTTCGGGTGGTCGTTGAGCACCTGCGCGAGCTGCGCCATCAGCGGCTGGCTGCGCGCGAGCACCGCGGCCTTGCCGCTGGCGAAGTACACCTTGTCGAGGATCAGCAGCTTCTCCTCGGTGATGATGACCAGCTGCTTCTTCTTCGCCGGGCAACCCTGGTTCTCGGAGGTGCCCTTCTCCTTCGGGCAGTTGTCGAGCCGGTCGACCACGCCATCGCCGTCGGAGTCAGCGTCGGGGCACCCCTTGAGCGCCGCGACGCCCAGCTCGTTCACGCACGCGTCGACGCCGTCGTGGAAGCCGTCGCCGTCGGTGTCGGGGCAACCCTCGCTCGCCGCGGGGCCCGCGACGTTCGGGCACGCATCGCGCGCGTCGGCCACGCCATCCTGGTCAGCGTCGGGCTCCGGGCAGCCGTCGAGCGCGCGCACGCCGGGCACCTTCACGCACTTGTCGGCGAGGTCGAGCACGCCATCGCCGTCGGAGTCCTGGTCGGGGCAGCCGCGGTTCTCCACGAGGCCCAGCACGTCGGCGCACCGGTCATCAGCGTTCTTCACGCCGTCGCCATCGAGGTCGAGCGCCGGGCACGCCTTGACGTCGTGCGCTTCGCCCTGCACGCACGTCGGCGCGAGGGCCACCGGCGCGGGCGGCGCCTTGAAGTTCTGCACGTACGCCAGCCCCGCCAACACGCGGAACGACGGCGTACCCGGCATCTGCCCGAAGCCCGGGCCACCGATGAGCATCAACTCCAGCTGCGGAATCGGCGCGTAGCGCGCGCCCAGGTACACCTCGCCGCCCGCCGCGGAGACCGTGAAGGGGATGTCGGCGCGCCCCGAGAGCTCGAAGCGGAACTTGTTCCACTCGGTGGTGGAGAGCACCGCGCCGATGGTCGCGTAGCTGCCGACCTTCGTGACGCTGCCGTCGGCGAGGCTCGTCGCCGGGCGGAGGTTGACGCTGATGTTCCCGCCGAGGCGCAGGAACTTGGTCAGCGAGTGACCGATGCCGATGGTGGGCACCGCCGTCACCGTGTTGTCGCGGCTCAGCGCCGCCTTTGAACCAAGCGGAAACCCGACGGCCAGCCCGATGGAGAGGTCGAGCGGTTGTCCCGCGCTCTCGCGCAGCGGCGCCGCGCGGAGCTGCAACCACGGAGTGCCCATCGCCGCACCCGTCGCGACCTGCGCGTAGCCGGTGCTGTCGGTGCCCGTCGGCTGCGCCAACACCACGGGGAGCTGCAGGCCCGCCTCGAGCCAGTCGGTGATGCCGAAGGCCGCGGCGAGATGCGCGGTGACGCGGCCCTGCACGAGGGGCGTCACCTTCCCGGCGTCATCACGAATCACCAGCGGCGTGTTCTCGTAGTGCCCCAGCAGCGACACCCGCAGCGTCATCGGGTCCATCAGCTTGCCGCCCTCCTGCAGCAGGCCGTCAGCCGCGCCAGGGTTGAGGCGCACCTTCTCGAGGTCGAAGGGCGCCACCGTCACCTGCGCGCTGGCCAGCGTCGACGCCAGCAGCCCGCCGGCGACCACGCGCTTCGCCGTCTTCGTGCTCTTGCGAAAGAGGAAGCCCACCAGCGCCAGCACCGCCAGCCACAGCGAGCCGCCCGCCGGCGTCGAGGAGCAGCCGAGGCCACCGCCACCCACGCGACCGAGCACCACGTGCACCGTCACCGGGTCGCTGGTCAGCGTGTTGCCGCTAGCGTCGCTGACCGTCACGACCAGCGTCGTGTCACCCACGGGCAGCGACGCGTCGCAGCTCCAGTGGCCCGTGGCGTCGGCGGTCGCGGTGCACACCGGCTCGCCGTTCGCCGTCACCGTCACCGTGCTGCCCGCGGGCGCGGTGCCCGTCAGCGTCGCCGTAGTACCCGTGGTGCCGCCCGAAGCCGGAGACGTCAGCGTGGGCCGCGCGCTGCTGGTGGTGAAGTGCACCGGCGTCGACGCGTCGGAGGTGACGCCGTTGAGCGTCGCCGTCGCGGTGGCGGTGTGGGCGCCATCGGTCAGCGCAGAGCCCGGCGTGCAGCTCCAGTGGCCCGTGGCGTCGGCGACTGCGGTGCACACCTCGACGCCGTCGACCTTCACGGAGACGGTGGTGCCCGCCTCCGCCGTGCCAGAGAACGTGGGCGTGGTGTCGAACGAGCTCGCGCCTTCGCTGGGCGCGGTGATGACTGGCGCGGCCGGCGGCGCGGGAGGCACGTCGTTCACCGAGAACGTCACCGGCGTCGACGTCGAGGTGCCGCCCGCCGTGGTGCTGGTCGCGACCACGGTGTGCTGGCCCGTGGTGAGCTCCGTCGTCCCTTCGCACGACCACGCGCCTGACTGATCAGCCGTCGCGCTGCAGTACGTCGCGCCGTCGAGGGTGACGGTGATGGTGCTGCCGGGCTCGCCCGTACCGGAGACGGTGGGCGTGGTGTCGGTGACCGGATTCGCCGCGGTCGGCGCGGTGATGACCGGCGTCACCGGCGTGCCCAACACGGTGAAGGGCACCGCGGTCGACGTGGCGCTGCGATTGCCCGCGGCGTCGAGGGCGACGGCGGTCGCGGCATGCGCGCCGGGAGGCAGCGGCTGCGACGGCGTGCAACTCCATGCGCCCGCGTTGTCGGCGACGGCGCTGCACACCACCTGGCCATCGACGCGCACCTCGACGGTGACGCCCGGCTGCGCGACGCCCGAGAGCGTGGGCGTGCGGCCCGTCTGCGCGTTGGCGTCAGGTGAGGTGATGGTCGGCGCATCGGGCGCCTGCGTGTCGACGCTGAAGTGCACGGTGGTCGACGCGGCGCTGGTGTTGCCATTGAGCGTCGCGGTGGCGTTCACCGCGTGCGCACCTTCGCTCAAGCCCGAGGCGGTGCAGACGAACTCGCCCGTCGCGCCGGTCAGCACGCTGCACAGCGTGGCGCCGTCGAGCGACACGGTGACGACGCTGAAGGGCTCCGCGACGCCGGAGACGGTGGCGCTCGTGCTGGCCAGCACCGCGCTCTCGGCAGGCGTGAGAATGACCGGCGTGCCCACCGGCGTGCCGCTGACGACGGTGAAGCCGACGTCGCTGCTGCGCGCGCTGGTGTTGCCGGCCGCGTCGGTCGCGTCGGCA
>CAMLFP010000066.1 GCA_946479335.1 uncultured Archangium sp. | reverse complement strand
GCGCGTCATGGCGTGCCCTCGATCTGGATCTTCACGGGCAGGGTGGCGGTCTGGTTGCTGGTGGCGACGCCGATGCCGACGGCGGCTCCGGCGACCGCCGCGACGCCGAGCCCGATGCCGACCCACAGCCACGGGCTCTTGTACGCGGGCACCGGCCCGGCCGCGGCCGCGTCGGCCTTCTTCGCCAGCACGTGGAAGCTGAGCGGGTTGAAGGCGTCGCCCTTGCCGGCGAGGCGGCGCTGCACGGCGTCGGTGACCTCGACGTAGTACTCGACCTCGTAGGTCTGCTCCTCGGTGGGGAGGGCGAACGCCGGCACGGTGGCGGTGAACGCGGTGCGATCGGCCTTGCCGCGCACGAAGTCGATGGAGCTGAAGTTCTGCGCGCCCGCGCGCCGGTAGAAGAAGCGCGATCTGGCGCCGAGCGCGAGATCTTCGATGCGGGCCTCCACCACGACGGCCTCGTTGCCCACGGTCTCTCCGACCGGGGTGAGCGTCAGCGTCACCGGGCGCACGCGCCGCTTGCGGATGTCGTCCTTGATGCGCGCGTAGAGGGTCTTCGTCTTCTTCGGGGCCGAGGCGGGCAGCTCGTAGTCGGGCTGGGCCTGGAGCAGCTTCTCGAAGGCGTCGCGCGCCTTGTCTTCGTGGCCGAGGTACAGGTGGGCGAGGCCGAGCAGCCGGTAGAGCTCCGCGAGCTGCTCGTCGGTGAGCTCCGGTTCGAGGATCGCGGCTTCCACGGTCTTCACCGCGTCTTCGAAGTCGCCCTCGTCGACCTGCTGCTGGGCCTGACCGATGGCTTCATTGCGGGGCGCCTGGGCGTGCGCCATCAGCGAACACAGCAGCGCGAGCACCGGGAGCCATCGCATCTCCAGCACTTCCTACCACACGAGGTTTGACTCGCCCGGCCTTCATCTTGTACGGGGCCGCCCTCGCCCGAAGGGCCGTGTCAGATGCTGGTGAAGATCGAAGAAATCCAGGGCCTCGAGCTCAAGCGCACTGAGGCGATCAAGCCCGAGGTGTTGAAGGCCGCGTTGGCCGACTCGGAGGGCTTTGCCCTCGTCTCGGCGACGCCGCTGGCCGCCAGCTTCAAGAAGGTCTCCGGCCGGGTCTTCGTGAAGGGCGCCTTCAAGGCCGCGCTGACCTGCCCCTGCAAGCGCTGCACGAAAGACGTGCCGGTGCCGCTCGACATCGACTTCTCGCTGCGGATGATCCCCGAGGCGACGAAGCCCAAGGTCGCCGACGAGCTGGCCGACACCGCGCCGAAGCGCCCGCGCCGGCAGCAGAAGAAGGAAGATGACGGCCTCTCCGAGAGCGCCTCCTCCTTCGAGCTCGATGAAATCGACGCCGAGCCGTTCGACGGCAAGACGATTGATCTCGACCCTGTGGTGCGTGAGCAGGTATTGCTGGCGCTCCCGGTGTCGGTGGTGTGTCGAGAAGATTGCAAGGGGCTTTGCGCTACCTGCGGTCAAGACCTGAACGAGCAGGACTGCGGTCATTCCAAGTCGAAAGAAGTCGATGTCCGTCTCGCGAAGTTGAAGGACATCAAGCTGAAGAACTGAAAAGGAAGAAGAGCCATGGGCGTTCCCAAGAAAAGAACTTCGAAGATGCGTCGCGACATGCGCCGCGCGGGCAACAACAAGCTGAAGGTCCCGGTGCAGCTCAACGCGTGCCCGAACTGCGGCGCCGCCACGCAGCCGCACCGCGTGTGCCCGGCCTGCGGGTTCTACAAGGGCAAGAAGGTCACTGCCGGCTCGGCAGACTGACCTCGCTGACCGCGTTCAGGTGACACACCTGGGAGCCTGGGTTCGTCGCGAGACGGCCCGGGCTCTTGGTGTTTCTCCACACAGCGTTACTTCGCGCGCTTGCGCCACATCGCGAACGAGACGCCGACCATCACCAGCAGCGTCACGCCGTTGATCATCCAGAACGCGAGCTTGTCGGTGGAGAACTTCGTGTCGGTGTACTCGCACAGCAGCGTGTCGCGGGTGACGTTGAGCCGCAGCTTGTCGTGGAAGTAGTCGCGGTCGTCGCCTGACAGGCCCTCCCACAGCACGTTGCGCAGCGTGCAGCGCCACTCGGAGCTCCGCGCGAGGTCGCGCATCGCGCCTGGCGAGATCTCCTTCGTCTTGAGCACCACGGGGACGGCCGCGTCTGGCCCGGCGCCGGGTACGTAGATCGGGAACAGGTAGTCGGCGCTCTGCTTCACGCCGTTCTTGGTGTGGGTGATCTCGAGGTAGTTGCGCGTCTCGAGCTCGCCACTGAGCTCCAGGTTGCGGCTCTTCAGCGTCCTGGTCGCGAGCTCCGCGGCGCTGACGCGTTCGAGCCCGCTGTCGAAGGCGTGCACGCCGAACGGCGCCGAGATGAGCAGCATCACCGCCAGCATCACCAGCGGCAGCGCGATGAGCGTGATCTTCTGCACGTCGGCGACGGCGAGCTGTTGGAACGCCTCCGCGCGCGGGAGCGACCGGAGATCGGCCTGGGGCTTCGCCGCGGCCAGCGCCTCGACGAACGCGTCGAACTGCGGCTGGTTCATCGACGCGTAGGCCCGCAGCGCCTTCGCCTTCGGCTCGCCCGGGGCGCGGTGCGCGATGACCAGCTGCTGGTAGGCGTACTGCGAGGTCTGCGCGCCGAGGTCGAGGTAGAAGCCGGTGATCTCCTGCACCGGCGCGCTGGTGGTGCGCCGCCCGTGCTTGACGCTCAGGTTCCCGTCGAGCGTCGCGCTCATCGGCACGCCCATGTACTGCCATTGATACGTGGCCATGGCGCGCGAGCCTACGCGAGCGGCCGCGCGGGCTTCCGCTTTCTTGGCCGCGCGTTGAACCACAGGAACGCGCCGAGCCCGAGGGCCACGGCCAGCGTGAGGGAGGTGACGCGGAGCACCGAGGCGCGCTCCGACGCCTGCGTGCGCGTGAGGTCGCACAGCTTCGTGGCGTCGGTGACGTTGATCTTGTCTTCACGGAACCACTGGCGTTGCTGATCGCTGAAGCCATCTCCCGGGGCGTCGCGCAGCGTGCAGCGCCACTCGTTGCCCGCCGGGAGCTGATCGGGCCCGCCGCGGTTGTAGAGCATCACCGGCACGGGCGCGTCTTTCGGGGCGCCGGGCGCGCGCAGCGGAAACAGCGAGTACCGCGTGGTCTTCACGCCGTTCTTCGTGGAGGTCACCCAGGTGTAGTTCTCGGTGTCGAGCTCGCCGGTCAGCACCAGGTGGCGGCTGCGCAGCGGCCGCGTGCCGAGCTCCGAGACCGGCAGCCGGTCTTCGCCGCCGTCGAGCGCGTAGAGCACCGAGGGCAGGGTCACCGCGAGCGAGGTCAGCATCACCAGCAGCGGCGCGACGAGCATCGCGATCCTCCGCGCGTCGGTGACGCCGAGCTGCTTGAGCGCCTCCTTCCTCGGGAGCGCGCGGAGATCGGCCGAGGGCTTCGCGGCGGCGAGCGCGTCGACCAACGCCTCGAAGCCGGGGTCGCCGACGTTCGCCATCACGCGGATGATCTGTGGCTTCGGGGAGAGCGGGGCGTGGTGCGCGATGAGCAGCTCGTCGAGCAGCATCGCCCCGTCGACGTAGAAGCCGGTGATCTCCTGCACGACCGCGGTGCGCTTGCCGGTCGACTGCGTCACTTCGAGTGAGCCGCCCAACGTCGCCGACCCCGAGCGCCGCTGGAACCTCCACTGAAATTCAGCCATGCGGTCAGCATATGTGCGTGACGACTTTCACACCTGTGCAATGCACTTCGCGGTGACAGCGCGAGTGTGAGCCGGTAGACGCCGCGCCGTGATTCGCGCTCGCGTCATCGGCACCGGCAGCTACGCGCCCGAGAAGGTGCTCACCAACACTGATCTCGCGAAGCTGGTCGAGACCAGCGACGCGTGGATCACCGAGCGCACGGGCATCAAGCAGCGTCACATCGCGGCCGAGGGTGAGAACACCTCCGACATGGCGATGCGCGCGGCGGTGCGTGCCCTGGAGATGGCGGGCACCCGCGCCGAAGAGCTCGATCTCATCATCGTCGGCACCATCTCGCCCGACCTCCCGATGCCAGCGTGCGCGGCCTTCTTGCAGCACAAGCTGGGCGCGAAGAAGAGCTTCGCCTTCGACGTCTCGGCGGCGTGCGCGGGCTCGCTCTTCGGCCTCTCGGTGGCCTCGCAGTACATCGCGACGGGCACGGTGAAGCGCGCGCTGGTGGTGGGCGTGGAGCTGCTGACCCGCATCGTCGACTGGAGCGATCGCAACACCTGCGTGCTCTTCGGCGACGCGGCGGGCGCCTTCGTGCTGGGGCCCTCGAGCGACGAGAAGCGCGGCGTGCTCTCCACGCACCTGCACACCGACGGCGCGGCGACCGGCATCCTCTGCATCCCCGGGGGGGGCTCGGCCCGCCCGATGGATGAAGAGGGCGTGCGGCAGAAGCTGAACAAGGTCTCGATGCAGGGCCGCGAGGTCTACAAGTTCGCGGTGCGCGCGCTGACCGACTCCGTGAAGGAGGCGCTGGCGCACAACAACCTCGGCGCGGGCGACGTCACGCACGTCATCGCGCACCAGGCGAACCTCCGCATCATCGAGGCGGTGATGGACCGCGTCGGCCTCCCCATGGAGAAGGCGTGGATCAACATCGATCGCTACGGCAACACGTCGTCGGCGTCGCTCCCCATGACGCTCGATGAGGCCAACCGCGCCGGCCGCCTGAAAGAAGGCGACACCATCATGATGATGGCCATCGGCGCGGGCATGAGCTGGGGCAGCGGCGTCATCCGCTGGTGAAGGAGATCTCCTGAAATGAGCATCGCGTTCATCTTTCCTGGTCAGGGCAGTCAGTCGGTCGGCATGGGCAAGGCGCTCGCCGACGCGTTCCCCGAGGCGAAGGCCGTCTTCGACGCGGCCGACGACGCGTTGAACGAGAAGCTCTCGACGCTGTGCTGGGAGGGCCCCGACGAGGCGCTCAAGCTCACCGCCAATACGCAGCCGGCGATCCTCACCGTCTCCGTCGCGGCGCACGCGGTGTTCAGCAAGCGCTTCACCACTGCGCCCTCGTTCGTCGCCGGCCACTCGCTGGGCGAGTACTCGGCGCTGGTGGCCGCGAAGTCGATGGCGCTGCCCGACGCGGTGAAGGCGGTGCGCGCGCGTGGCACCTTCATGCAGGAGGCCGTGCCCGCGGGCGTCGGCACCATGGCGGCCGTGCTCGGGCTCGACCCGGAGAAGATTGCGGAGATCTGCAAGCAGGCGGAGCAGGGCGAGGTCGTCAGCTGCGCCAACTTCAATGACCCGTCGCAGACGGTGATCGCCGGCCACGTGGGCGCGGTGAATCGCGCCAGCGAGCTGCTCAAGGCCGCGGGCGCCAAGCGCGTGTTGCCGTTGCCGGTGAGCGCGCCGTTCCACTGTTCGCTGATGCAGCCGGTGGTGCCGCGGCTGGCGGGCGTGCTGGGCGAGTTCGCGAACCCGGTGGTGCCGGTGATCTCCAACGTCGAAGCGGCGCCCAACTCCGACGGCGCGCGCGTCAAGGAGCTGTTGCTCAAGCAGGTCACCGGCTCCGTGCGGTGGATCGAGACGGTGCAGACGATGGAGAAGGCCGGCGTGACGAAGGTGGTCGAGCTGGGCCCCGGCCGCGCGCTGTGCGGCATGGTCAAGCGCATCGCCAAGGGCATCGAGCTGTTCAACGTGGAAGACGTGGAGAGCCTCGAGAAGACGCTCTCTGCCCTGGAGGCCAAGTGAAGGACTTCGAGAACAAAGTGGCGCTGGTCACGGGCGGCTCGCGCGGCATCGGCCGGGCGATCTCGCTGGAGCTGGCGAAGCGCGGCGCGATGGTGGTGCTCAGCTACGCCGGCAACGAAGCGGCGGCCAACGAGACCGTGAAGCTGATCACCGACGCGGGCGGCAAGGCGAAGGCCATCCGCTTCGACGTGGCCGACTCCGAGGCGTGCTCCGCCGCCATCGACGGCATCGTGAAGGAGCTGGGCCGCATCGACGTGCTGGTGAACAACGCCGGCGTGGCCATCGACGGCCTGCTGATGCGCTTCAAAGACGAAGACTGGGACAAGACGCTCAACACCAACTTGAAGGGCGCCTTCGCGCTGACCCGCGCGGTCTCGCGCCCGATGATGAAGCAGAAGGGCGGCGCCATCGTGAACGTCTCGTCGATCGTCGGCGAGATGGGCAACGGCGGCCAGTCGGCCTACGCGGCGTCGAAGGCGGGGCTGATCGGCCTCACCAAGTCGGTCGCCCGCGAGCTGGCCAGCCGCAACATCCGCGTGAACGCGGTGACGCCGGGCTTCATCACCACCGACATGACGGCGTCACTCACGCCTGAACAGAAGGAGAAGATGCTGACGGCGATTCCATTGTCACGCATCGGGAATGCAGAAGAAGTCGCCGGCGCCGTGGCGTTTCTGGCATCTGACGCCGCCTCGTACATCACGGGGGAGACGCTCAAGGTGAACGGCGGGATGTACATGTAGTTTTGCTCGTTGGTCACGCTCGTACCGTGTGGTACGCGCAGCCAACTTTTCAACCCGAAGTACGAGAGGAAGTTCTTTCAAATGGCTGACACCACTATCGAAGCCAAGGTGAAGTCGATCATCGCCGACCAGCTCGGTGTGAGCGAAGACGAGATCAAGCTCGAGTCGTCGTTCATCGAAGACCTCGGCGCCGACTCGCTCGACATCGTCGAGCTCGTGATGGCGATGGAAGAAGAGTTCGAGATCGAGATCCCCGACGAGGAGGCCGAGAACATCAAGGCCGTCGGCGACGCGATCAACTACATCAACACGCACAAGAAATAAGGCGCTGAAGGCATGACTTCACTTCGTCGCGTTGTGATCACCGGCACCGGCGCCATCTCGGCGCTGGGCACGGGCACTGAAAAGAACTGGCAGGGGCTCCTCGCCGGGAAATCGGGCGTTGGCCTGATCTCGCGGTGGGACACCGGCAAGCTCGCTACCAAGATCGCGGCCGAGGTGAAGGACTTCAACGCCGAGGACTTCCTGGAGCGCAAGGAAGCCCGCCGCATGGACCCCTTCTGTCACTTCGCGCTCGCGGGCGCGGAGCTGGCGATGAAGGAGAGCCAGATGCCGATCGGCCTCGAGAAGCCCAACGGGTACAACCCGGAGATGGTGGGCGTGATCGTGGGCTCCGGCATCGGCGGTCTGCAGTCGTTCGAGGAGAGCTACGGCACCGGCCTCAACAAGGGCTTCGATCGGCTCTCCCCGTTCTTCATCTTGAAGATGATCTCCAACATGGCGCCGGGCCGCATCTCCATGCGGTACAACTGCAAGGGCGCCAACTGGGGCCCGGTGTCGGCGTGCAGCACCTCGGCGCACGCCATCGGCGAGGCCTGGCGGCAGATCCGCTGGGGCGAGCTCGACGCGGCGATCGCCGGCGGCGCTGAAGCGGCCATCACCCCCATGGGCATCGGTGGCTTCGAGGCCATGCACGCGCTCTCCACGCGCTCCGAGAACATCGAGACGGCCTCGCGCCCCTTCGACAAGGACCGCGACGGCTTCGTGATGGGCGAGGGCGCCGGCATCGTGTGCCTCGAGGAGTACGAGTCGGCCAAGCGCCGCGGCGCGACCATCATCGCGGAGATCGTCGGGTACGCCGCCAACAGCGACGCGCACCACGAGACCGCGCCCGCGCCGGAGCACGAAGGCGCGCAGCGCTGCATGCGTGCGGCGCTCAAGTCGGCCGGCCTGAAGCCGGAAGACATCGGTTACATCAACGCGCACGGCACCTCGACGCCGTTCAACGATCTCCACGAGACGTGGGCGATCAAGCGCGTCTTCGGGGAGCACGCGAAGAAGGTGATGGTCTCGTCGACCAAGTCGATGACCGGGCACATGCTCGGCGCGGCCGGCGGCATCGAGGCCATCTTCACCTCGCTGGCGCTCAAGCGCGGCGTGATCCCCCCGACGATCAACTACACCACGCCCGACACCGACCTCGACCTCGACTACGTGCCCAACAAGGCGCGCGAGGTGCGCGTGAAGTACGCGATGTCGAACTCCTTCGGCTTCGGTGGCACCAACGCCGCGCTGGTGTTGGCGCAGGCGACGTGAAGCGGCTGCTGGTCATCGTGGCCCTCGCGGGCTGCGCGACCCCGATGAGCGAGATCCGCGCGGCGCTCGACGAGAAGGCCGCGCGCTCGCTGTCGTGCCCGGCAGATCAGCTGACCTACGAAGAGCTCGAGAAGCTGTTCTCCACCACCAGGGTGAAGATCTCCGGCTGCGGCAACTCCGCCGTCTACGAGATGGTGGAGAGCCAGTGGAAGAAGCGGCAGGAGCGCTGAGGGGAAGCTGGTAAGCAGTCGCGCATGGCGAACATCGCGATCGCGGCAGACCACGCAGGCGTAGCGCTCAAGGCCGAGCTGGTGGCCGAGCTCAAGAAGCTGGGCCACACCCCGACCGACTTCGGCCCGATGGACACCACCTCGGTCGACTACCCCGACTTCGCGACGAAGGTGACGAGCGCCGTGAATGACGGCTCCGCGTCGCTGGGGGTGCTGATCTGCGGCACCGGCATCGGCATGTCGATCTCGGCGAACAAGGTGCACGGCATCCGCGCGGGGCTGTGCCACACCGAGTTCGAGGCGCGCATGACGCGGCAGCACAACAACGCCAACGTGCTGTGCCTCGGCGCGCGCGTCACCGGCGTCGGCCTCGCCATCGAGATCTTGAAGGTGTTCCTCGCGACGCCCTTCGAGGGTGGGCGGCACCAGGCGCGCCTCGACAAGGTGACGGCGCTGGAGGCGCGGCGATGAAGCGCCTCGTGCTCGTCGCGCTCTTCGCGTGCGCGTGCCGTACGGAGATCGCGCCGGTGGTGAAGGAGAACGTCACCGAGGCGCGCCGGGTGCGCACCCGCGGCGAGTGCATGGTGAACGACTACCGCACGCCCACCGACCTGCCCGCCAAGGCGAAGGATCTCGGCCCGGTGAAGGTGTCGCGGCAGGAGACCGACGAGGCCACCATCGAGCTGCTCCGCAAGGAGGTCTGCAAGATGGGCGGTGACGCGCTGACCGGCACCGCGTGGGTGCGCGCGGCCGGCGCGTCGTTGGCCGACCCGCCCATCGAGCTGGAAGGCAACGCCTGGCAGTTGCCGTAGTCAGCCGTGCTGCGGCGCCGCGGCGGGCAGGGCGTCGTCGAGCACCGCCTCGTCGGGGTCGTGCCGCGCGGGCTTCGCCAGCAGCGTGAACATCGTCGGCACCAGGAAGAGCGAGAGCGCCGTCGACGAGAGCAGCCCGCCGACCACCGCCAGCGCCAGCGGCCGGTTCGACGCCGCGGCCTCGTCGAGCCCCAGCGCGGTCGGCAACAACCCGAGGATGGTCGCGAGGCTGGTCATGGCGATGGGCGTGAAGCGCACGCGCGCGGCGTCGACCATCGCGTCCACTGCGTTGGCGCCTGACTGCAGCAGCCGGTTGGCGTGATCGACGAGCAAGATGCCGTTCGACACCGCGATGCCGATCACCATCAGCACGCCCATCAGCGCGATGATCGACAGGCTCTGCCCGCCCGCCAGCAGCGCCGTCACGATGCCCACCAACGACACGGGGATGGTGAAGAGCATCACCAGCGGCAGGCGCAGCGACTTGAACTGCGTGGCCATGATCATGAACACCACCATCACCGCGAGGGCGAGCGCGACCCCGAGGCCCGAGAAGGTGGTGCGCATCAGCTCGACCTGCCCGACGAACGAGATGTCGCTGCGGCGGGTGCGCGGGTCTTCCTTCAGGCGGCGCTCGAGTTCGGCGGTGGCGCTGCCGATGTCGCGGCCCTCGGTCTGCATGAAGACGTGCGCGACGCGGGTCAGCTGACTGCGGGTGACGAGCACCGGGCCGGTGTCGCGGGTGATCTGGCCGTACGCGCCGAGGCGTACGCCCGCGCGCACCGGCACCTCGCCGATGGCCGCGGTGTCCTTGACGATGGCGTCGTCGTAGTAGGTGAC
Organism: uncultured Archangium sp.; assembly: GCA_946479335.1. The sequence continues at coordinate 9,236 of CAMLFP010000066.1, read as the reverse complement.
CACGTAATACGACTGGCCGTTGCCGGGGTCGGTCCACGTGGCGGGGGTGTTGACGTTGCCCAGCGTGGCCTCCAGCGTGGTCTGCGCGGCGTCGCGGGCGCTGACGCCCACCAGGCCCGCGGTCTCGCGGTCGGTGTTGACGCGCAGCTCGGGGAAGTCGTTCTCCAGTTGCACGTAGATGTCGCGCACCCCGGAGATGCTCCGCGCCACCTCGCCGATGGCGCGTGACTCCTCGAGGAGCCGATCGAGATCGGTGCCGCGCACCTCGACCACGATGGGCGCGATGAAGCCGTTGGAGAACACGCTGGCCACCAGCCCGCCGGGCGCCTGGAGGAAATCGACGCCCGGGTAGCTGTGCGTGAGGATCTCGCGCATGCGATCCGACACCTCGCGCTGGTTCTCCTCGCGCTTCGCCGCGTCGGTCAGCTCCACGCGGATGAAGCCCTGGTGCGTCGACATGTTGGGGCTGGTCATCGCGGAGCGCGCCTTGCTGGGCGAGCCGACGTTGGTGAGCACCAGCTTCACGGTGCCGGGCGGCAGCTTCTGGCGCAGCGTCTCCGCCATCGCGTCGGTCATGCGCGCGGCGTCGTCGAGCGAGGTGCCGGGCGTGAAGCGCACGTAGACGCGCTCCATCGACTCGTCGACGTCGGGGAAGAAGGTCATCGGCAGGCGCGACGCGCCGAAGATGCTCGCGGCGATCATCGCGGCGGCGGCGGCCAGCACCCAGCCGCGGTAGCCCAGCACCTTGCGCAGCGCGTTCGAGTACCCCGCGGAGATGCGCGCGACGAGCTGCTCCAGCTTCAGCGCGAGGCCGGTCTTCTCGTGGTGCTCCTTCGGGAGGAAGTACCGGCAGGCGACCGGCGTCACCACCAGCGACACCACGTAGCCCGCCAGCATGCCGGTGGCGACGGTCAGCGCCAGCGGCACGAAGAGCTTCTTGGCGAGGCCCGCCAGCAAGACGACGGGCAGCAGCACCGCGGTGGTCGCCAGCGTCGCCGCCAGCGCCGCGCCGGCGACCGCGTTCGCGCCTTCCAGCGCCGCCGCGACCCGGTTCTTGCCGTGCGAGTACCGGTGGATCGATTCGAGCACCACCACCGAGATGTCGACCAGCGGGCCCATCGCCAGCGTCAGGCCGCCGAGCGTGAAGGCGTTCAGGCTCTGCCCCGTGGCGTAGAGCACGATGATGATGATCGCGAACGAGATGGGCACGCTGATCACCGCGATCAGCACCGAGCGCGGGCTCTGGAGGAACAGGAGGATCACCACGCCGATCAACAGCAGCGCCTGGATGATCTCCTTCTGCAGGCCCTCGATGGTGTTCCGCACGTAGGTGGCCTGGTCGAAGATCGGCTCGACCTTCACGCCGGGCGGCAGGTCCTTCAGGCTGCCGACGATGCGTTTGATCTCCTCGTTGATCTTCACCACGTTGCCGCCGGGCACGCGCAGCACGTTCAGGTACACGCCGACCTCGCCGTTGATGCTCACGGCCTGCGCGTCCTTCGAGCCGCCGTCTTCCACGCGCGCCACGTCGCTGATGCGCACCGGGCGGCCATCGTTCACCTTCACCAGCGCGTCGCCGATGTCGCGCACCGCCTTCGGCACGGCGTTCGTGTAGACGTTGGCGGAGAAGGTGGGCGGGTTGAAGCGGCCCGACGGGAGCAGCGCGTTGGTGCGATCGACCGCGCGCGCGACGTCCTCCGACGAGAGCCCACGCGCCGCGGCCAGCCGCGGGTCGACCACCACGTTGATCTGCCGCTCGCGGCCGCCGTTGGGTGACGCGCTCGCCACGCCGGCGATGCCTTCGATCAACGGCTCGACGTTGTTGGTCGCGTAGTCGTACAGCTGCGCCGAGGTCAGCCCGCCGCCGTGCACCGCGATCTGCATCACCGGCGCGTTCGACGGGTCGTACTGGAGGATGAAGGGCGGGAGGATGCCCAGCGTCTTCGGCACCGACGACATCGCGAAGGCCACCTGCTGCTGCACCACCGACTGCGCGGAGGTCAGATCGGTGCCCCACTTGAGCCACACGAAGATGACGCTCAGGCCGCTGCGCGAGATGCTCTCGACGTGGTCGACGCCGGGCGTGGCGCTGACCGCCTTCTCGAGGCGCCAGGTGATGGTCTTCTCGACGTCCTTCGGGCCCATGCCGGAGGCCTTGGTGCCGATCACCAGCACCGGCGGCGACAGCTCGGGGAAGGTGTCGACGCTCATGCGCGGCAGCACCACCAGCGCGAAGATGATCAGCGCGAGGCACATCATCAACACGAAGATGGGGTTCTTCAGGCCCAGGCGCGTCACGGTTCAGCGCCTCCGCCGGCCGCGTCTTCCAGCTTGGCGGCGACCTTGTCTTTGTCAGCGAGCAGCGAGCGACCCTGCGTCACCACCTGGCTGCCGGCCTTCAGGTCGGGGCTCAAGAAGAGGCTGCCGCCGCGCTCCCCCAGCACCTGGAACACCGCCTTCTTCGCCACGCCGTTCTCCACGAGGAACACGGTGGCGTTCTTGCCGCGCACCTTCGCCGCGAGGAGCGGGATCTCCACCGCCGGCTGCGGCTCGCCGACGTCGACGTGCACCTCCGCCGTCGTCCCCACGGGGATGTCGCGCTCGTGGTTGGGCAGGTCGATCTCCACGCGCACCGTGCGCGACCCGGGGTCGGCTGACGGCGCGCGCCGGGCGACCTCGCCCACGATGCGCTGACCGGTGGCGAGCAGGGTGATGGTCACCGGCGTCTTGGGAGGCACCGCCGTGAAGTCGATCTCCGGCACGTCGACCACCAGCCGCACGATGGAGCGATCGACCACCTCGACGATCGACGCGCCGGGCCGCGCGAAGCTGCCGGGGTCGGCCATACGCACCGACACCTCGCCGTCGAACGGCGCGCGCAGCACGCAGTCACCGACCTCCAGCTCCTTGCCCGTCGACTGCGCCAGCAACGCGCGCAGCTGCGCCTCACTGGCGTCGGCCTGCGCGCGCTTCTGCTCGTACTCGTTGGCCGCCACGTAGCCGCCGTCGAGCAGCTCGCTGAGGCGCGCGTTCTCGCGGGCGATGGCCTTCTGCCGCTCGGCCAACGCCTCCGCCTGGTGCCCGATGGCCGCGCTCGCCGCCGAGGCGTTGCGACAGTCGAGCGTCGCCAGCACGTCGCGCTTCTTCACCACCGCGCCCGGGCGCACCAGCACCGTGTCGACCATCGCCGAGACCAGCTGCGGGCCGATCTTCGACGAGAGCCACGGCTCCAGGGTGCCGATGTAGCGCCGCTCGGCGCGGTAGGTCGTCTCGCGCGCGGTCGCCACCGTCACGCCCTTGGGCTCGGAGGCCAGCGCGACCTGGTTCACGTTCGCCTCCGCGCGCGACAGCAGCAGCGCGCCCATCAGCAACACGCCAGCGGTCAACGTCACGATCGCCGCCGGCACGGGGGGAATCTTGATTCTTCTCTTCATGGGATCTCCGCGATGGAGCGCTCGAACGCGATGCGCGTGCGCGCCAGTTGAAAACGGCCGATGGCCAGCTCGACCTCCGCCTGGGTGCGCAGCGCCTGCGCGTCGGCCAGCTCGGTGCTCGTGCCCAGCCCCACGCGGAAGCGGTGGTCGGCTTGATCGTAGTTGTCGGCGGCGGCCTTCGCGCCGCGCTCCAGCGCCTCGAGCGCGGTCTGCGCGACGGTCGCCTCGTTCCACGCCGCGCGGATCACCGCCTCCTGCGTGCGCAACGCCAGCTTCGCCTCCAGGCTCAGGGCGCGCTCTCTCGCGCGCGACGCCTCGGCCTTGCGCAGCACGCCCACGTCGAGGAGCGGCCACGTCAGCACCACGCCCAGATCGTAGTTGGGCACGCCCGGCAGCAGGCCGTAGCCCGGCACCGAGGAGCCCGAGCTCGGGGGCGCGCCGCCCGCCCGCCCAGAGAGCGCCGCAGTCGCCGAGAGGTTCGGCAGGGTCGACGCCTCCAGCCGCCGCGTCAACGCGCGCTGCTCCTCGACGCGGAGCTGGCTCTCCAGCACCTGCGGGGCGCGCTGCGCGTGCTTCACCGCCAGCTCCGGGTCTTCGACGGTCGGCGCCTCGGTGAGCCCCGCCGCGTCGAGCTCGGCGTCATCGACGCCCACCGTCGCCGCGAACCAGGTGCGCGCCACGTGCAGCGCGCCGCGCGCCCGGGTGAGGGCGGCCTCGTAGCGGGCGACGTCGGCCTCGGCGCGGGTCAGCTCGATGGGCGGGCGCAGGCCGTTCTTCACGTTGGCGCTCGCGTAGTCGCGGTGTTGCGTGGCGCGCTCCAGCGCGGCCTCCGACGCCGACTGCACCGACGCCGCGGCCAGCACCCCGTAGTACGCCGCCGCCACCGCGTAGCGCGTGTCGAACGCCGCACCGCGCGCCCGGTACGACTCGATGTCACGCAGCAACCGCGCCGCAGCCTCTTCGCTGGCGGTGCGGCCGAAGTCCCAGATCTGCTGGCGCACGCCGACCGCGATCGCCGTCGACACCCACGGCGTGAAGTTGGGCGTGGGGCTCACCGGCGTCGCGCCGACGCGCGGGAGATCGACGGCCGACTGCCCCAACACCGTCGAGGTGCTGTTGTTGGCGGTGCTGGCCACGATCTGCGCCATCGCCCCCAGCTTCGGGAGCCACGCCGCGGAGGGCACCTGCGCGTCGATGTTGGCCGCGTCGAGGCGCTCGGCGGCCGCCAGCAGGCGCGGGTGCCGGGCGGTGGCGTACGTGAGCGCCTCGTCGAGCGTCATCGCCCGGGGCGCAGGTTCTTCGGCGCTCGCCAGCCACGCCGACAACAGGACACAGAACAGGGAACTCCGCACAGTGCCGGCGGGCAGAGCAGGTTTCGCGCCAGCGTCACCTCGCACGCAATCGCGCATGCTTCAGCGGTTCGCCGCGGAGATTTTCCTGAGGTGCGGTGAGACGATCGGGAATTTTTCCGGGTCGCTCAGGCGGCGCTGACGGTGACGGTGGCGCGGGTGCCGTGGGTGTCGGTGCGACGCTCGAGGGTCAGCGTGCCCTGGTGGTGGCTGACGATCTCCCGGGCGATGGAGAGGCCCAACCCCGAGCCTCCCTCTTCGCGGCGGGTGCTGAAGAACGGCTCGGCGGCGCGCGCCGCGACCTGCGCGTCGATGCCTTCGCCTTCGTCTTCGACCACGAAGTGCACGCTGCCACCTTCGGCGCGCACGGTGAGCGTCACCTGCCCGCCGCGCGGCGTGGCGTGGCACGCGTTCAGCAACAGGTTCACCAGCACCTGCGCGAAGAGCGAGGGCTCACACGCGATCGCGGGGAGCTCCGGCGGCGCGCTCGCCACCAGCCGCACGCCGCTCTGCTCGAAGCGGTGCGAGACGAGCGCCACGGCGTCTTCGGCGACCGAGCCCGCGAGCCGGGGGCTCAGCGGCGGCGCCTCGCCTCGCACCAGCGCGAGGCAGCCCTTCACGATCGCCTCGATGCGCGCCGACTGCTCCAGCACCACGGTCAGCGACTTCGTGACGCGCTCATCGGTGCTGCGCGACCGTGCGCTCTCGGCGCGGCCGACGATCACCGACAGCGGGGTGCCGAGCTCGTGCGCGATGCCGGTGCCGATGGCGGCCAGCGAGGCCATCTTGTCGGCGCGGTGCAGCAGCAGCTCGCGCTCGCGCTCCTGATCGGCGCGGAGGCGGCGCTGCACGAAGACCGCGAACAGCGCGGTGAGCGCGGTGATCAACGCGACGGTGATCGCCAGGCGCCACAGCTCGTGGCGCTCCCGATCACGCACGCGCTCGGCGGTGGCCAACACCGCGATGCCCCAGGTCTGGCCGCTCCCGTCGACCACGCGCGAGAGGCCGGCGACCGCCAGGCGCCGCGGGAGCCCGAAGGACACCGCTTCATCACGTGGCAGCTCCAGCGACTCCTCGCCGTCGAGGAACGCGCGGTGCAGCCGCGTGGAGGGGATCATCCGCTCGTCGCTGGTGAGGAAGCCCTCCTGCGCCGGCCGGGCGACGAGCACCAGCAGCTGGGCGGGGCGCTCGATGCGGCGCGCGCCGTCGAGCAGCGCGGCGATGTCGCGATCGACCAGCGGCGCCACGCCGTTGCCGCGGCGCACCAGCTGGTGCTCGAAGTCGGCGGCGATGGCGCGCGCGAGCACCTGATGTTCGCGCCGGAGATCGTCGAGGGCCGCGCGACGCTCGGAGATCGCCGACCAGAACGCCGCGATCACCACCAGCGCCAGCAGCCCCAGCACCAACCAGAAGGGCCCGCGCGGCAGCCGGGGGGCGTCAGTCATCTCCGGGCTCCTGCGCCAGCCACTTGTTCAACGTCTTGGCGTCGATGCCCAGCTTCTCGCACGCGGCGCCCTTGCGGCCGCCCATGCGCTCCACGGCCCACGCGGCGTAGGCGCGCGTCAGCTCCCGCACGGGGATGATGGCGTCGCCGAAGTCGAGCGTGGGCGGCGTGCTCTTCGCGTCGCGGATCGCCGGCGGGAGATCCTGCGGCGTCGCCTCCGCGGCCTGCCCCAGCAGCACCGCGCGCTCGATGGCGTGCTGCAGCTCGCGCACGTTGCCCGGCCAGCGCCACGCCAGCAGGCGTGCCATCGCCTCGCGAGAGCAGCGCGTCACCACCGCGCGCGGCGTGCGGGCCCGCGCGGCGTCGAGGAAGCGCGTCACCAGCGGGCCGATGTCGTCGCGGCGCAGGCGCAGCGGCGGCAGCTCCACCGTGACGCCCTCGATGCGGTAGCGGAGATCGCTGCGGAAGCGCCCGTCGGCCACCAGCGCGTCGAGATCGCGGTGGGTGGCGGTGATGACGCGCACGTCGATCTCCCGCTCCTTCGTCGCGCCTACTGCGCGCACCCGGCCGCTCTCCAACACGTGCAGCAACTTCGCCTGCAGCGCCGGCTGCATGTCGCCGATCTCGTCGAGGAAGAGCGTGCCGCCATCGGCTTCGACGAACAGGCCCTCGCGGTTCGTCGTCGCGCCGGTGAACGCGCCCTTCACGTGACCGAAGAGCTCGCTCTCCAGCAGGTGCTCCGGCAGCGCCGCGCAGTTGATGGGCACGAAGGGCCGCGCGGCCCGCGCGCTCTCGGTGTGGATGACGCGCGCCACGAGGCCCTTCCCGGTGCCCGTCTCGCCGGTCAGCAACACCGGCACCGAGGAGTCGGCCACGCGCAGCGCCAATTCGCGCACGTCTTTCATCGCGGCGCTCTCCGCGACCAGCGCGCTCGCGGCGTAGCCTTCGCTGAACGCGCGCTTCAACGTGGCGTTCTCGCGCCGCTGCGCCGACTCGGAGAGCGCCCGCTTCAAGAAGAGGTCGAGCTCCGGCACTTTGAAGGGCTTGAGGAGGTAGTGGTACGCGCCGCGCCGCAGCGACTCGACCGCGGTGTCGATCGCGCCGAAGGCGGTCATCACGATCACCGGGCGCTCCGGCACCGCGCGCCGCGCCGCCGCGAGGATCGTCAGCCCATCGGCTCCGGGCATGCGCAGGTCGGTCACCACCACGTCGAACGTCGGGTCGGCCGCGAGCGCCAGGGCGTCCTCCGCGCGCGTGGCCGTCGCCACCTCGTACCCGTGCCCCGGGAGCTCGTCTTCCATCAGGGAGGTCATCGCGGCGTCGTCGTCCACCACGAGGACCCGGGGCGTGCCGGGGCGCTCTGACATGCCGCGCACCATACGCTCGCGATCGCGCGGTAGGGTGCGCGCGGTGCAGCGGTCAGCGACAGACGCGTGGCGATTCTGGCTGGGCGTGGTGTTGGCCGCCGTGGCCGCCGCGCTCTTCGCCACCGCGTTCCGGGGCGCGTTGAACGCCGTGATGGAAGCGGTCAGCGGCAAGCGGAACGTGGTCGCCGCGCTGCACGAGCTGCCGTTCTGGGTGCGCCTCGTCGCGCCGGCGTGCGGCGGGCTGTTGGCGGGCGTCGTGGGCCTCATCGCCGCGCGGCTCCCCGCGAGCCACGGCGTGGGCGACGTGATGGAGGCGGTGGTGCTGGGGCGCGTGCGGCTGTCGATGCGCGTCACGCTGCTCAAGTCGTTGGCGTCGTGGTTCGCGATCGTCTTCGGTGGCTCGCTCGGCCGCGAAGGTCCGCTGATTCAATTCGGAGGCGCCGCCGGCCAGCGCACCGGCGAGCTGCTGAAGCTGTCCGATGATCGCGCGCGGTTGTTGATCGCCGCCGGTACCGCCGCGGGCTTCGCTGCCGCCTACAACACGCCGTTCGCCGCGGTGCTCTTCGTGATCGAGGTGGTGATGGGCGTGGTGGTGCTCGACGCGCTGCTGCCGGTGCTGGTGGCGACGGTGGTGGCCACGGCCATCGCGCGCCTCGCGGCGGGCCCGGGGCCGATCTACGGCGTGCGCGCGTTTCAGCTGCAGTCGGCGTGGGAGTTCATGGCGTTCGCCGGGCTCGGCGTGCTCGCGGGCCTGGGCGGGCAGGGCTTCATGCGGCTGCTGGCGCTGGGGGAGCGCGTCTTCCATCGCCCGTGGCTCAAGAACCCGTGGCGCCCAGCGCTGGGCGCGGCGCTGGCGGCGATCATCATCGCGCTCATCCCCGAGGTGTCGGGCAACGGGTACGAGCCGCTCACCGAGTTGCTCGACGCGCGCTTCACGATCTCGTTCCTGCTGCTGCTCCTCGCGGGCAAGTGCGTGGCGACGGTGGCGTGCGTGTCGTCAGGCAGCCCGGGCGGCGTCTTCACGCCCACGCTGCTGGTGGGCGGCGTCATCGGCTTCCTCTTCGCGTCGATGCTGGCGGCGCTGGGCGTGCCGGTCGGCAACCCCGGTGGCTACGCGTTGGTGGGCATGGCCGGCGCATCGGCCGCGACGACGCACGCGCCGTTGATGGCGGCGGTGATGGTGTTCGAGCTCTCCAGCGACTACGCGATCGTGCTGCCGCTGCTGGTGGCGACGGCGGTGGCGACGCTGATCTCCCGGCTGATCAACCGCGAGTCGATCTACGCCGGCGAGCTCCGCCGCCGCGGTGTCGAGTGGGAGCTGACGATGCAAGGCCGCACAGTGAAGGGCCGCGAGGCGCGACCGGGCGAGCCGTGACGCCCCCTCCGGCGCGCGGCGAACTCCTTGAGAACGCAGTCGCTGCGCGCTACGGCGACGTCATGGAGAACACCGCCTCGTTGGAGCAGGTCGACCCCGCCGTCGCTGAGATCATCTACGCCGAGACGCGGAGGCAGGAAGAGGGCCTCGAGCTGATCGCCTCGGAGAACTTCGTGAGCCCCGCGGTGCTGACCGCCGCCGGCAGCGTGCTGACCAACAAGTACGCCGAGGGCTACCCGGGCAAGCGCTACTACGGCGGCTGCGAGT
>CAMLFP010000065.1 GCA_946479335.1 uncultured Archangium sp. | reverse complement strand
ATGACAGCCTCTCCGGGCTGCTCGGTACCCAAGGCAAGCGCGGCAACCTCGGCGGCGCTCCCGTTTCCAAGAGCGCCCCGGTCGAGAAGAAGCCGATGCCGAAGGTGCTGGCCGAGGAGCGAGATTCGCTCGCGAAGTCACCGCCGCCGCCTCCCGCGCAGGCCCCCGGCGCCGGCCCGTCGCAAGACAAGGACACCGCCAGCGGCTACGGCTTGTCGGGCGGAGGCCGGCTGGTCAATGACTACGACAACAGCGGCCGCGCGGTCCGCCTCAAGGAGGCTGAGGGCGCTGCGACGCCGTCGACCGAGGCCGTCGCGCCTCCGTCACCGGCGCCCGCCGCCACCACCGTGCCGCTCGAAGCCGCGAAGCGCGAGGCGAAGAATGACGCCCCGGCCGCGAAGCAGAAGAAGAGCATGTCGGTGAGCGGCGGGAGCCTGGGCAGCGCGGGGCTCTCCGCGGCTGAAGACGAATCGGTCACCAACCTCGATCGCGTCGGCACCGACGGTGACGCGAAGCTCGCCGATCGTCAGCGCGCCGCCACCGCCACCACCTCGCTGGAGAATGCCCGGGCCGCCTCGCAGAAGGGCGACCGCAAGGGCGAGGTGGCGTACGCGACGGAGGCCATCAACCGCGGCGCGACCGGGTCGGCCCGCCTGGAGGCGCTGACGCACCTGTGCAACGGCTACGAGGCCCTGGGCCAGTACGCCGCCGCCGACAGCTGGTGTGATGCGCTGCTGCGCGAGTTCCCCAACACCTCCGCCGCGCAGAACCTCGCGCAGCGCCGCGCCAACACGCAGCAGTACCGCGCCGCGCCGGCCAAGGCCTCGACGAGCAGCCCGGCCGCCGCTGATCAGGCGCAGTGACGCGGCCAGGTGACGGAGGCGCCGCGCGCTGCCCGTGGCCAGCGCGGCTGTGGCACACTCCGGCCGCATGAAGCGCACGCGCCGTCAGCCCCGCGGTCAAGCGATGGTCGAGTACTCGATGTTGAACTGGGTGCTGGTCGTCGCGCTGGTGCTGATGTCGGCGGTGCGCATCATCCCCGGGCAGGCCATGAACGGGCAGCCGATGAGCGTCATCGACCTGTTCCTCGCCGCGTACCAGGTGCATTACGACACGTACATGTACTCGCTGAGCCTGCCGTTCTGAGGCCGGGTGCAACTCGTTGACCGTTTTCGCAGGCGGCCTGCTAGCATCTAGCGGCTTTCACTTTGCTTTTTTGGCCCTCGCGGCCGTTTGACGGACCTGCTGGAGATTCGCACGCATGCTCAAGGGAAAAACCCCGCTCATCGTCGCCATTGTTCTCTTCGGCGTCGGCTTCTTCGTGTCGTTCACCGCCATTCAGAAGCAGCGCGCCGATGTGCGCAAGGGCTGGAACACGGTGCCGGTGCTGGTGGCCAACGTCGACATCTCCGAAGGCACGGTGGTGACCACGGAGATGATCAGCCAGCGCTCCATCCCCGAGCAGTTCGTGACCTCGTCGGTGGTGAAGCCCGACTCCGCCAGCTACATCGCGAACCAGAAGGTGATGGTGGCGCTGCAGGCCGGTGACCCGCTGCTGTGGAGCCAGTTCGAGACCAGCAAGGCGGCCGAGCGGCTGTCGACCAAGGTGCAGAAGAAGGCGCGCGCCATCACCATCTCCGCGGGCGGCACCAGCTCGGTGGGCGGCTGGGTGCGCCCGAACGATCACGTCGACATCATCGGCACCTTCAAGGACCCCAACACCAACGAGCAGGTGGCGGTGACGCTGCTGCAGAACGTGATCATCCTCGCCACGGGCAAGATCACCGGCACCACCAACGTGAACCTGCTGGGCGAGAGCGACCGCGGGTACAACAACGTGTCGGTGCTGGTGATCCCCGAAGAGGCGGAGATGCTGATCCTCAGCCAGGAGCTCGGCTCGCTGACGCTCTCGCTGCGCAACGAGGAAGACATCGACACCATGGAAGATCGCGGCCGCGCCACCATCAACACGCTGCTGTCGGGTGAGCGCACCAAGGCGCTGCAGAAGATCCGCATGAACACCATCCAGGTGATTCGTGGCAGCGCGGCGACCGATGCGCGCGGCGGCGGCGCCGCTCCGGAATAAAGCGCTTCAGGAGGCAACCCAGGAATGTTCGCAGCCATCGCCGGCCTGCTCCTCGGAGGAGGCACCTTCTTCCTCTCGCTCGTGGTGATGAGCGTGCTGGGGAAGGCCTATGAGCAGTACCAGGAGCGCTACATCGTCAAGTCGATGAACGACTTGAGCGACATGTTCCTGTTCATCGACCCGCGGCAGATGTTGGTGCTGAACATCGCCTCGATGATCCTGCTGGGCGGGTTCTCGTACTTCTTGATCAACCCGCTGGTGGCCATCGGCGCGTTCATCTTCGGCTTCTTCCTGCCGATGATCATGGTGAAGCACTACCGGAAGAAGCGCATCCAGAAGTTCAACACCCAGCTGGTCGACGCGCTGCAGGCGATGGCGAACGCCTTCAAGGCGGGCCTCACCTTCCAGCAGGCGATCGAGCAGATCTCCAAGGACGCGCTCCCGCCGCTGCAGCAGGAGTTCGGGTTGTTCGTGAAGGAGGCGAAGCTCGGCGTGCCGCTCGAGGAGGCGCTCAACAACATGAGCAAGCGGGTGGGCAGCGACGACCTCGAGCTGGTGTCGACCGCGACGAACATCTCGCGTCAGCTGGGCGGCAACATGGCCGAGATGTACGAGACGCTGTCGACCACCATCCGCGAGCGGTTCCGCCTGGAGGGCAAGATCGACGCGCTGACGGCGCAGGGCAAGCTCCAGGGCTGGGTGGTGTCGGCCATGCCGCTCGTGCTGGGCGTGGTGCTCAACTACATGCGCCCCGACCTGATGCAGCCGATGCTCGATCACATCTTCGGCTACATCCTGGTGTTCGTGATCATGCTCATGGAGATCATGGGCGTGCTCCTCATCCGTCGCATCACCAACATCGACATCTGAAAGGCGCGCACGACGATGTCTGATCTCTGGGTATGGGTGTTGATGTTCATCGCGGCGGCGCTCTTCGCGGGCGCGGCCGGGTTGCTCGGGCTCGGCGTGTCGAACGTCGTCTCGCCGTTCCTCATCGAGGTGCGCGAGGAGTCGGCCGGCGGCATGCAGGGCGCCAGCTCCGTGGTGGTGCGCAAGCTGGGCGTCATCAACCGGCGCTTCATGTGGCCGGGGTACGAAGACAAGATGCGGCGCAGCCTGGTGAAGGCCGGTGAGCCGTCGGCCTACAAACCCGAAGACATCATGGCGCTGCAGGAGATCGGCTTCTTCGTGGGCCTGATCTTCGGGTTGATCGCGATGAACGCGTTCGGCTTCAACCTCGCGTGGTCGGGCGTGGTGGCGTTGATCGGCCTGTTCTACCCGATGATCTGGGTCAACGATCAGGTGCAGAAGCGGCACCTGCAGATCTCGCGCGCGCTGCCGTTCAACCTCGACCTGCTGACGCTCTCGGTGGAGGCGGGCCTCGACTTCACCGCGGCGCTCGCGAAGGTGGTCGAGAAGGGCAAGCACGGCCCGCTGCGCGACGAGCTGGCGCTGGTGCTCAAGCAGTTGAAGATGGGCAAGACCCGCGAGGAGGCGCTCAAGTCGATGATCGCTCGCGTCGACCTGCCGGCGCTGAGCCAGTTCGTCACCGCGCTCATCCAGGCCGACCGCATGGGCACCTCGCTGGGCAAGGTGCTCCGCATTCAGTCGACCCAGCTGCGCATCGAGCGCACGCAGCGCGCGGAGAAGCTGGCCAACGAGGCGCCGGTGAAGATGTTGTTCCCGCTGATCGCCTGCATCTTCCCGACGGTGTTCATGGTGCTGTTCGGGCCCATCGTCTTTGCATTCATGTACGGAAACGTGACGGGCTGACGAGATGCCTCCTACGACTGGAAAACCCGTTCCCCGCAGGCCGACCTCCGGAAGCGCGGCGGCGCGCCCACGACCGGCCCCGGCGCGCGCCGCGGCCGCGAAGTTGAGCGCCCGCAGCGGGCCCGCCGAGGGGCAGGAGTTTCCACTCAACGGAGACGAGCTGGTCATCGGTCGCGCCGCGGACAACCCGGTCGCCATCCCCGACACGTCGGTGAGCCGGAAGCACGCGCTGGTGCGCAAGGCCGACGCCGGCTGGGCGGTCAGCGATCTCGGCTCCGGGAACGGCACGTTGCTCAACGGCGAGCCCATCGTCGATGAGACGCCGCTGGCTGACGGCGACGTGATCACCATCGGTGACACCGAGCTCGTCTACGCGGGCCCGGGTGGCGGTGCGGCGCCTGCGGCTTCGGCCGACGCGGCGCCCGCCCGGCGCGCGCCCGTGCGCACCGCGCGCACCGCTGGCGAGCGCCCCACGCGTGGGCGCCCGGTGCGCACCTCGCGCGCGTCGGAAGACCCGGCCGCGGCGGCGGCGAAGAAGCGAAAGCTGCTCCTGGGCGCGGGCGGGTTGCTGGTGCTGGCGCTCTCGCTCGCCATCGGGTTCAAGGCCATCCAGAAGAAGAAGGCCGAGCAGGCGGCGATCGCCCAGCAGCAACAGGAGGAGATCGAGAAGGAGCGCGCCTCGCTGTTCCAGGACGCCAAGCTGCTCATCGGCCAGGGGAAATGGGAGGAAGGGCAACAGCGCCTCAAGGAGCTGCAGGAGCTCGACCCCGAGTACCAGGCTTCGCGCGTGGCGACCTACCTCAAGAGTGCCGCGGCCGAGGTCGGCAACCAGCAGGCGCTCAACGAGGCGCACCTGGCGATCATGAAGGGCGAGCTGGCCAACGGCTTCAACGCGCTGGCGAAGGTGAAGACCAGCTCCCGGCCGCTCGAGGAGAAGCTGACGCAGGAGCGCGCGGCGCTCGACGCCAAGGCCACCGAGAAGATGTCGGAGGCCCGGCTGTTGATGAGCGCGCAGGGCGAGCTGGCGAAGATGCAGCAGCTCAAGGCCATCGCCGAAGACGTGCTGGTCGCGCGGCCCGATGATCGCGAGGCGCCGGAGTTCAAGAAGCTCGCCGAGGCGGCGATCTTCCGCATCCAGAACCCGACGGCTGCGCCGGTCGCTCCCGACACGCCGTGGGTCGAGGTCTCGCAGCGGTACCGCAACGGCGATGCCGCAGGCGCGCTCTCGCTCGCGCAGGCGTGCGCCAACAAGTTCGGGCAATGCCGCTCGCTGGAGTCGCAGATCAAGGAGTTCGAGGCCAAGTCGAAGCGCCTCGAGGATCTGAACGAGAACGAGCTCATCGCGGTCTTCGAGTTGGACAAGAAGATCGCCGGCGGGAGCTCCAGCGAGCTCTCGAAGCCCGTGCGCACCCAGCTGGTCTCGAAGCTCTTCGTGAAGGCCAGCCAGGCGAAGACCACCGGCAACTGGCAGCGCGCCATCGAGCTCGCGCGCAAGGTGCTGCAGGCCGACCCGAGCCACGCCGGCGCCCAGTCGATCGTCAACGACGCGCGCAAGCAGGCCCACGACGTCTACCTGCGGGGCTACCAGCTGAAGGACACCAGCCCCGACGAGGCCATCAAGCTCTTCAAGGAAGTGCAGGCGATGACGCCGTCTGATGACGAAGATCATCAGAAGGCGAAGCGCTGGCTCGACGAGCTTCAGCGGCAATGACCGGGCCGAAGCAGGGCGATCTGTTCGGGCTCCCCGCGCCCGCGCCCGCGCCTGTGAAGCGTGAAGACGCCCGCGTGGTGAAAGCGGCGAAGCCGGTGGTGCCGCCATCGCCGCCGCCTCCACCGTCGCCGAAGGAAGCGCCCACGCCCGCGTGGCGGAAGCCCGCGCCTGCGCCCGCCTCGGCGCCGCGGGTGCTCTCCGTCTCCGAGCTGACCGCGCAGGTGAAGGACACCCTGGAGCCGGCGTTCTCGCGCGTGCTGGTGCGCGGTGAGGTGTCGAACTTCCGCGGCGCCAACGCCAGCGGGCACTTCTATTTCGCGCTCAAGGACCCCCGCGCCTCCATCGACGTGAAGCTGTGGGCGTCGACGGCGCGGCGCTTCCGCTTTGCCCTCAAGGAGGGGATGGCGCTGATCATCGAGGGCTCCATCGATGTCTACGAGCCCTCGGGGCGCTACTCGCTCATCGTCAACCGCATGGAGCCCGAGGGCGTCGGCGCGCGCGCGCTGGCCTTCGAGCAGCTCAAGGAGAAGTTCAAGAAGGAGGGGCTGATCGGCGAGCACCGCACGCGGCCGCCGCGGCACCTGCCCCGGTTGCCGCGCGCCATCGGGGTCGTCACCAGCGTCTCCGGCGCCGCCTTGCAGGACTTCCTCAAGACGCTGCACCGGCGCCACCCGCGGCTCCCGGTGCTGGTGGCCGATGCGCGGGTGCAGGGCGAGGGCGCGTCATTCGAGCTGCGGCGGGCGCTCAAGTGGCTGTCGGCCGCTGACGTCGACGTCATCGTCGTGACCCGTGGCGGCGGCAGCGCTGACGATCTCTGGACCTTCAATGACGAGGCCCTGGCGCGCGCGGTCTGGGCGTGCCCGGTGCCGGTGGTGTCGGCCGTCGGCCATGAGATCGACACCACGCTGTGCGATCTCGTCGCCGACCTGCGCGCCCCCACGCCGACCGCGGCCGCCGAGCTGGTCTCGCCGGTGCTCGCGGAGCTGGAGAGCCAGGTGGCGACGCTCCAGCTGCGGCTCGAGAAGGCCATCGAGAAGGTGTTGCTCCACGAGCGCTCGGAGCTGCGGCACCTGAAGGGCGAGCTCGGCGACCCACGGCGCGTCTTCACCTCCCGCCGCATCGCCCTGAGCGACCTGCGCGAGCGGCTCCAGAAGTTGCAGCCCCAGGCGCAGCTGCGCGCGCGCCGCGCCACCGTCACAGAGCTGCACGCGGCGCTGCGGCGCGAGCTGGAGCGCGGGGTGCGCGAGCGAAGACAGACCCTCGCGTCGCTGCGCGTGCGCCTCGAGCGGCAGAACCCGCGCCTCACCGTGCAGCGCGAGCGCTCGCAGCTCGCGGCGTGGTCCAAGCGCCTCGACGTGGCGATGCGCCGGCGCGTCGCGGGTCACCGCGAACTTCAACAGAAGCTGTACGCGAAGCTGGAAGCGCTGAGCCCGCTCGCGGTGCTCTCCCGCGGCTACGCGCTCGCGCGCCGCGACGACGGCCACGTGCTGCGCGCCCCGACGGATGTCAGCGCCGGCGAGGACTTCACGTTGCGGCTGCAACACGGCGAACTGCGCGTGCAGGCCGTGAAGAAGAAGGAGTAAGGGGCGCACGGCATGGCGAAGGACAAGAAACAGGGCCAGTACGGTGAGGTCGTCGCGCGGCTGCAGCAGATCGTCGAGGAGCTCGAAGGTGGAGCGCTGCCCCTCGAGGACTCGCTGGAGAAGTTCGAGGCCGGCATCGGGCTGGTGAAGCAGGCGGAGGGCATCCTCGGTGACGCCGAGAAGCGCATCGAGCAGCTCCTCTCCGAAGACGGCAAGACGACGCCGCTCAAGGCGGTGCCCGTCGAGGCCGCGCCCGCGAAGGTTGTTCCTGCGCCGCGCAAGGCTGTTCCTCCCCCTGACCTCGAAGACGACGTCCCGTTCTGAACATGGCTTTCTCCTTTGAAGAGTGGTTGCCCCCGCAGCAGCGCCGCGTCGAAGCGTTGCTCGACTCGCGCATGAAGTTCATCGCCGCGCGCTCGCCCGCGAAGATCGCGGAGGCGATGCGGTACTCCTGGCTCGACGGCGGCAAGCGGCTGCGCCCCGTGCTGTGCCTCGCCTTCGCCGACGCGGTGTCGGGCTCGTCGCTGTCGGGCACGGTGGCCGATGACGCTGCGTGCGCCCTCGAGGCGATCCACACGTACTCGCTCATCCACGACGATCTTCCCGCGATGGATGACGACGATCTCCGGCGTGGGCGCCCGACGAACCACAAGGTCTATGGCGAGGCGATGGCCATCCTCGCGGGCGACGCGCTGTTGACCGCGGCGTTCGAGGTGCTCACCAACGGCCCGGAGCTCGCGCTGCGCGGCCGCCTGTGCGCGGAGCTGGCGTTCGCGTCAGGCGCGGCGGGCATGGTGGGCGGCCAGGTGCTCGACATCGCCGAAGATCGCCCCGCGGAGCTGAGCTACCTGCAGCGGCTCCACAGCCTGAAGACCGGCGCGTTGATCAAGGCCGCGTGCCGCATGGGCGCGTTGGCGGGAGGCGCTGACGACACGAAGCTGGCCGCGGCGAGCGAGTACGGCGACGCGGTGGGCATGGCCTTCCAGATCGCCGACGACATCCTCGACGTGACGGCCTCGGCAGAGGCGATGGGCAAGCCCACGGGCGCCGACGCGGCGGCCGGGCGCTTCACCTTCCCCGCGGTGGTGGGCCTGGAGCGCGCGAAGCAGATGGCCGATGAGCTGGTGGAGCGCGCGCTCAAGGCGGCGGCCTTCATCGAAGGCGCTGATGGCCCGCTGGCGGCGCTCGCCCGCTACTCCGTCAACCGCGCCAACTGACGTGAAGAAGGAGCGCCTCGACATCCTCCTCGTCGAGCGTGGGTTGGCGGAGTCGCGCACCCGCGCGCAGGCGTTGATCCTCGCGGGGCAGGTGGTGGTGAATGACCAGCGCGTCGACAAGGCCGGCACGCGCATCGCCGTCGACGCGGAGCTCCGGCTCAAGGGCGAGGTGCTGCCGTACGTCTCGCGCGGGGGGCTGAAGCTCAAGGGCGCCATCGACGCCTTCCAGCTCGACGTGAAGGGCGCGATCTGCGCCGACATCGGCGCGTCGACCGGCGGCTTCACCGATTGTCTCCTTCAAGAAGGCGCCGTGAAGGTGCACGCCATCGACGTCGGCTACGGGCAGCTCCACGAGAAGCTGCGGAAGGACCCGCGCGTCATCAGCCGCGAGCGCGTCAACGCGCGGCACCTGACCGACGAAGACCTCCCCGAAGACGTGCGCGTCATCGTCATCGACGTGAGCTTCATCTCGCTCAAGCTGGTGCTCCCCGCGGTGCTGCCGAAGCTCCAGCCGGGCGGGCTTCTCATCGCCCTGGTGAAGCCGCAGTTCGAGGTCGGCCCCGCGCTGCTCGACAAGGGCGGGGTGGTGCGCGACGCGGCGGCGCGGCAGCGCGTCATCGACGACATCCGCGAGTTCGTGCGCGCGCAGGGGCTGGTCGAGACGGGCGTCATCGACTCACCGGTGCACGGGCCGGCAGGCAACGTCGAGGCGCTGCTGGTGGCGCAGCGGCCTTAAGGCGTCGGGCCGCGGCGGCCGCGGTACCACGACGGGCTCTGTAGCTTCACGAGGTCGGTGCCCAGGCGCACCCAGACGAAGAGGCTCGTGTCGGCGGGCGGCGCGTTGTTGCCCGCCACCGTGAGGTTGACGCCGTCGAACGTGGAGCTGCCGCCACCCCAGTTGAGCCGCCACAGCTCGCCGTTCTGCGGCGAGTCGATGCCGATGAGCTCGTTGGGCTGCGGCATCGTCGGCGGCCGGGTCGCCACGTAGAACTGCCCGTTGGTCGCCCACTGCACGCCCGCGACGATGTTGCCGGCGGAGGGCAAGATCGGGTTCGTGTTGAGCGGCGTGTACTGCGGCGTCGTGCCGTTCAAGAAATACACGCCCTGCGCCGAGAGCGCCGCGATGATGGCGTTGCCCGAGAAGGGGAGGAGGTACTGGAAGACGCCCGGCAACCCCTGGTCGTAGAAGAGGCACGAGCCGCTCGGGCCCGTGGCGCAGTTGCTGATGTGCGTGACCGTGGTGCCGTTCGCGTTGGTCCACACCGGGAACATGAAGTTCGTGGCGTCTGAGAAGAACGCCCCCTCGGGGATGATGGACGTGTCTCCGACGATGTTCTGGTACGTGAGCGTGTGGACCGTGTGGCCGAACTCGTTGGTCGCGTCCTTGTTCATGTTGGTGCCGCCCGGCGTCGTGCCGACCTGGAACTTCGACCACTTCGCCACGATGATCTGCCCGTCGGTGCTCCCCAGGTTCTGGATGAAGTGCGCCGTCCACACCGCGTCGACGGTGATGACGGGCGTGGCGATCATGAAGCCGCCGGCCTCGGCCACCCAGTCGTTGTTCGACGAGCCGTCGTCAGGCCACAAGAACCCCACGCGGTGCAGCGTCTGGCTGTCGACCCACACCGCCACCGAGTCATCATCGGGCGAGATGCCCATGCGGCTGATCGGCCCCGGCACGCAGCGAATGGTGTGCAGGTCGGTGTTGTCGATGAGCGCGATGCCGGTGCCCGGCGACAGCATCCACCGGGTGTTGGTGTGCGTGTTGCGCGGCGAGATGATCGAATTGGCGGTGCAGGGGCAGGCGGCGGGCAGGTTGGCGTTGGCGTTCAACACCTCGAAGGTGGTGCCGTCGACGCGTGAGAGCTGCGCGCCGCCGGCGTTGTTGCCGGTGCAGCCGATGAAGTTCACGTGATCGCCGCCGGTGCCCTCACCCACGAAGTTCTCGGGCACGGTGAACTCGCCCGCGACCGGTGAGGTCTTCCGGGAGACCACCGGGAAGTAGCTGGCGCCCACCGACTGCGAGAAGTTGCTGCGGCCGTCGTCGCAGGTGACCTTGGTGCGCAGCGAGAGCGGCAGGGCGAAGCCGCGCTCCTTGTAGAGGTCGGTGAAGAGGCCTTCTTCGAGCGTGAAGTCGACGGGCACCGTGGTGCCGCCGTCGGGGTTCCCGTACTGCTTCAAGAAGGTCGAGCCCTCCCACACCTCGAGGCCGACGATCTTCTTGCAGCCGCTCGCGTTCATCGTGCCGCTGACGCCTTGCGCGGTGGTGCGGATGAACGAGGAGTCATCCACCGTGATGAAGGCCTGCGGAGGAGGCGGCTTCTTGCTGCCGCCTCCGGTGTCATCACAGCCCGCGAGAACGAGGACCCCGGTGAGGGCGAGCACCACGCGAAGCAGTCGCGACATGGTCACTTCTCCAGAACGATGAACTCAACCCGGCGATTGAGTTCGCGGCCGCGCGCCGTGAGGTTCGGCGCCACGGGTTGGGTGTCACCATAGCCCGCCGACTCGAGGCGTGCGGCGTCGAGGCCTTGTGAGACGAGGTAGTCCTTCACCGCCTGCGCCCGGTCTTCGGAGAGCTTCTGGTTGGCGGCCTTGTTGCCGCGGTTGTCGGTGTGCCCGTCGATGCGCACGCGCTTCACGTTGTTCTTGATGATGGCGTCGACCACCTGCGCCAGCAGCCCGTGCGAGTCGGGGAGGATGGTCGACTTGCCGGTCGCGAAGTGCACCTGCTGGAGGATCTCGATCTTGTCGCCCTTGAAGATCACCAGCACCTTCTTGGGCACCGGCTGCATCTCGAAGGTCACCACCATCTTCCCGCCGGGCGAGACCTGCACCTCGCGGGTCTGCGCGAGGTAGCCGTCGGCGACCGCGGTGACGGTGTACTGGCCGGCGGGCAGCTCGAACTCGGCGGGCGCGTTGGCGGCCGGCGTCTCTCCGTTGGCCTCCTCCGGCCCGGTGAAGTGGAGGCTGGCCTTCACCGGCTTCTGCTTCGCGGTGGTGGAGACCTCGAACTTCGCCTTCTTCACGTCGGCCTCGAGCGCGAGGTCGGCCTTCGTGGGGCCCGCGGCGTTGACGGCGATCTCCTGCTCCACGGGCTTGTAGCCCTCGCGCGTCACCGAGAGCTTCACCTTGTCGCCCGTCACCGGCAGCGACTCGTACGCGCCCGTGGCGTCGGTGGCCGTCGGCTTGTTCCCCGCGACCGCGACGATCACGCCGCTGAGCGGCTCTTTGGTCTGCGCGTCGGTCACCACACCCTCGAGGTGCAGGGCGGGCGCGACCTTCGCGACCTCCAGGTTCCGCTCGCGGATGGTCTCGATGGTCTTCGTCTCGCCGCGCTGGAAGGGGTCGATGGCGAAGCTGGCGGCGGCGAAGAAGTTCCACGGCGGGGTGGCGGGCACGCCGAGGCCCACCGACTTCGCGAGGCCGAAGTTGAAGCCCGTCATCAGCGTGAGGTCCTTGATCGGGGTCAGCTTGAGGCCGGCGCCCAGCGTGTGGCGGATGGCGCTCCCCGCGCTGATGTAGTGGCCATCGGGGCCGGTGAGGTCGGTGCCCTTCAAGCCGACGATGGGCGCGATCTGCCACTCCACGAAGGGCGTGATGATGGGGAGCGGGATCTCCGCCGACGCCATCACGTTGAGCCGCTGGTACTTGTTGGTGTTGAGCGCGAACTCCTCCGAGGCGTTCAGCGTCTGGTTCGAGACCAGCCCGCCGGTGCTGTCGATGGTGGCGCCGAAGCCGGCGGTGAGCAGCAGCGGCAGGTACTTCGTCGCCGCGCGGAAGTCGTAGGTCAGCAGCAGCGTCGGCTTGAAGCCCACCGCGAAGTGATCGACGCCCTGGTTGCCGACGCCCGAGAACGTCAGCAGGCGGAGATCGACGCCCGCGTGGAACCCCTTCGCCCACTCGTTCGACAGCTTCACGCCGAACTGCAGGTCACCCAGCGCGGAGATGAGGTTGGGCGAGGTGCGGTTGTTGCTGTTGGCCGTCGCGCCGTAGGAGATGAAGATCTCGCCCCACTTGAAGGGCTGGAAGCTCGCCGCGAAGGTGATCCCGCTGCGGATGTCGCGCGCGTTCACCACCGGGAAGTTGTTGATGTCGAGGTACTCGCCCAGCACGCTCACGCGCACCACGCCGGCCTTGCCCAGGCGCGCCGAGGGCACCCAAACCGTCCCGATGCCGACGGAGCCGACGGCGACGCGATCGTTCTCCTTCGCGTCCCACGCCATGCCCCAGGTCGACGGGCTGTGCGGCTCGGTGCCGGGCTCGAACTGCTCGACCCGCGCCACGATACGCGTGCCGCTGCTGTCGTAGCCGCCGTCCAGCGCGGCCCCGGCGTCGGGCGTCTCCTGCGGCGCGGCGGCAGGGGGCGGCGTCGACTTCGGCGCGACGGCGGGCGGCGCTGACTTCGGCGCCGGTTCAGCCTTCGGCGCTGGCGCCGGGGCGGGCGTGGGCGACGTCGCGGGAGGGAAGGTGGTCCAGTCGTCGCCGGATTGGGCGAGGGCGGAAGCGGCGGCGAGAGCGACTGCAAAGAAGAGCGAGCGTTGCATGAGGAGTCCGGGAGGCAATCGGCCGGCGCACTGTAGCCGACATGATCCAGTCGTCCCGAGTTTTCGCGCCCCCTTTGCTAAGCTCGATTCCGTGGTGAACGGACACGGACGCGTCTTGATCGTGGGAAGTCGGGCGGGGGCGGTGGTGCCCCGGTTGGAGGCGCGCGGCTATCGCTGCGCCTCCGCCGTCAACGTGAGCGAGCTGGCGGGCGCCGAGCGCCCCGACGCGGTGGTGCTGGCCTCGACCGCGCGCCTCGCGCCGACGCTGCTCGCCGAGGTGCGGCAGCGGGCCGAGTGGCGTCGCGTGCCGGTGCTCATCGACGGCAGCGAAGGGTGGCGCGCGTCATTGCAGCGCCTCGACGTCGATGGGGTGGCGGAGTCGTTCGACGCGCTCGATCGGCTGCTCTCGTCGAGCCTCAAGGCCCGCAAGGCGATGGAGCTCGACGCGCTGGTGCGCAAGCGCCTCGAGTTGATGCTGGAGCTGACGCGGCTCTCGCAGTCGGGCGTGACGCTCGAAGAGCTGCTGCGCACCGTCTCGGAGCGGCTCGCCGACGGGCTGGGCAGCGAGCGCGTGTCGGTGCTGGAGCTGGAGCGCGGCGCGCCCTCTCGCGGCACGCTCATCGACCACAAGGAGCGCCGCCCGATCGACCTCGCGGTCTCGCCCAGCTACCGCAAGGCGCTCGAGGTGCGGGTGCCGGTGCGCATCGAGAACGACTGGATCGTGCCCATCTCCGGCGTGAAGGATCTCGCGGCCCTCGTGGTGCGGCGCGCGGAGGCGCTCGCCCAGGAGGAACTCGATTACCTGCAGGGCGTCGGCGTGGCGCTGGGCAACGCGCTCGAGCAGCGGCACGTGTCGGCCTCGGCGGCGCGCAGCCAGCAGGCCCTCGAAGACGCCTACGTCGATCGCTACAAGGAGCTCGTCGAGGCCAACAACCGCCTCCGCGCCGCCGACAAGAAGAAGAACGAGATCATGGCGGTGCTCAGCCACGACCTCCGCGCGCCGCTCGGGGTGATCATCGGCTACGCGCACATCCTCCAGGGCGACGGCGCGCTCAACCCGCTGCAGCAGACCTCGGTCGACGCCATGGCCCGCGCGGGCAAGAAGGCGCTCGCGTTGGTGGAGGGGCTGCTCGACAGCGCGCGCGGCACCGACGGGCGCATGGCGCTCTTCGCGAGGCCCTTCGACGTCAGCGAGGCCGCGCAAGACGCCGCGCGCGAGCTCCAGCTGCTGGCGAAGGAGAAGGGCGTGCACCTGCACGCGGAGGCGCCGCTCAGCCTCGACGTGTTCGCCGATGAGCAGAAGATCAGACAGGTGCTGCAGAACCTGATCACCAACGCGCTCAAGCACTCGAAGGGCGCGACCGACATCGTGGTGCGCGTGCGGCTGCGCAAGCGCCCCGACGGCGACGTGGCGTTGGTCGAGGTGCGCGACAACGGCAAGGTGGAAGACGCCGGCGCGCTCTTGATGGCCTTCGAGCGCTCCAGCGGGCTGGGCCTCTCCATCTGCCGCGAGTTCATCGAGCGCCACGGCGGGGAGATCTGGGCCGAGGCGCCTCCCGAGGGCGGCGCGGTGTTCGCGTTCACGCTGCCGATGCCGGAGGGCGCGGGGCGCACCGTGAAGCCGCGCACCGACCCGCTGGTGTTGCTCGTGGAGGACGACCCGATCTTCAGCCGCGTGGCGACGATGGCGCTCTCCACGCACTACCGCGTGGAGATGGCGCGCGACGGCAACGACGCGGTCGAGCGCGCGAAGGCGCTGCTGCCCGACCTGATTATCATGGACGTGTTCATGCCCAACCGCGACGGGCTCGACGCGCTCCGCGAGCTGCAGTCGCGGCCCGACACCGCGCACATCCCCGTCATCCTCCTCTCGGCGCGCGCGGAGCTTGCGCAGCGCGTGCGGCCCTCGGAACTCGGCGCCGCCGACTTCATCGTCAAGCCGATGCCGCCGGCCACGCTGCTGCAGCGCGCGGAGTCGGTGCTGCAGCGGCACCGTCGCAAGCCGCAGCTCTCCGTGGGCCCGGGCACCGACCCCGAGACGGGGCTCAACGATCAGGTCGGGGTGGTGAACGCGCTCGAGCAGGAGCTCAGCCGCAGCGTGCGCTACGGGCGGCCGTGCACGCTCGCGGTGCTCAAGCCGTTGAGCGGCGCGACCCTCGAACCGGCGCGCTGTGCGGCGGTGGTGCGCAAGCAGCTGGTTCCGCCCGACCTGGTGGGGCACCTCGGCGGCGGCGCCTTCGTGTTGGTGCTCCCGGAGACCGCCGCCGACGCGGCGCAGCAGCTGATCGGGCGGTTGGTGGGGCTGCTCGCCGACGAGCACGTGATCTACCGTGCCAAGACCATCGAGGTCGGGAGTGTGGGCCTCGAGTTGGGCGGCGGAGGCGCAGAACAACTGTTGGAGAAGCTCCTCTCGTGATCCGCTGGCTGCCGCTGCTGCTCGTCTCCTCCGCCGCGCTGGCAGCGCAGCCGAAACGCCCGCGGGTCGACATGGCCGCCATGCAGGAGGCCATGGGCTCGCAAGAAGACTCGGCCTCTCCGTTCCCCTCCGCGGCGTCGTACGCGCACTTCCTCCGCGCGCGGCTGGCGCACCACGAGGGCGATCACCGCGTGGCGCTCGACGAGCTGCGCCTCGCGTTGGCCTCCGATGATCAGAACCCCTACCTGATGACGGAGCTGGCCGAGCAGTACGCGCGCGCCGCCGATCTCGATCAGGCGGAGCGGCAGCTCCAGCGCGTCATCGAGAAGGTGCCCGGGTACCAGCCCGCGCAGCTGTTGATGGGGCGGGTGCTGTACGAGGGCGGGAAGTTCGCGCGCGCGAAGACGCACCTCAACCGCGCCATCAAGCTCAAGCCCGTCGACCCCGAGGCGTACCTGGTGCTCACCCAGCTGTGGCTCGACGCCGGGCGGCCCGACGAGGCCACGAAGGTGATCGACGAGCTGGCCACCGCGGTGCCCGGGGAGCCCGTGGGCTTCCACCGGCTCGGGTTGGCGCTGGCCGAGAAGGGCGACGCGCAGCGCGCCGAGGGGCTGTTGCGGCGGGCGCTGGAGCGCGACCCGGGTGACGTCGAGGCGTGGGCCACGCTGGCGCGCATCGCGGAGAGCCAGGGGCAGCTCACCGAGGCCGCGGCCAACTGGCAGCGCGCGGCCGAGAACGCGCCGGAGAACCGGGAGATCCTCCTCAACGCCGGGCGGCTGGCGCTGCGGCTCAAGAAGCCGCAGGAGGCGCAGGCGTACTTCGGGGAGATCCTCGCGTTGGGCGCCGACTCCGAGACCTCGGTGAAGATCGCCTTCGCGTACCTCGCGTCACGGCAGCTGCAGCTCGCGGCGAAGGTGCTCGATCAGGCGCGCGCCACCAACAGCGAGCCGCGGCTCCACTTCTACGCGGGGCTCGTCTACGAGCGCGCGCGCGAGTTCGAGAAGGCGGCGAAGGCCTTCGAGGCGGTGCCGGCGTCGCTGGGCGAGGTCGCGCTCGACGCCCGCGTGCACCGCGCGTCGTGCCTCTCCCTCCTGGGTCGCACGCCCGAGGCGCTGGCGGTGCTCGAAGCGGTGCAGAAGGAGAAGCCGACGCTCCCCGGGCTCGACGCGGCGCTCTCGCGCGTGCAGGAGCGCGCGGGCCGCCTGCGCGACGCGGAGGTGACGCTGGTGCGATCGCTGGGCCGGCAGGCCAGCATCGACGTGCTGGACGCGCTCGGCGCCTTCTACACGCGGCAGAACCGGCTCGACGACGCGGTGTCGCTGCTGTCGGGGGCGCTCTCCAAGGTGCCCGACGACGAGCAGCTCACCTTCGCGTTGGCCACCACGCTGGAGCGCCAGGGCGACTGGAAGCAGGCCATCACCCGCGTGCGGAAGCTGGTGGAGTCCGACCCGCAGAACGCCGCGGCGCTCAACTTCATCGGCTACACCCTGGCGGCCCACGGCGGCGAGCTCGACGAGGCGGAGAAGTTCGTGCGCCGGGCGCTGGAGCTCCGGCCCGACAGCTCGGCGTTCCTCGACTCGCTGGGCATGGTGCTGTTCAAGAAGGGGCAGCTCGACGCGGCCCGCGACACGCTGGAGCGCGCCATCGACGGCGGGCCCGACGACGCCACGCTCTTCGAGCACCTCGGCGACGTCGCGGCGAAGGCGGGTGACCGTGCGCGTGCGCAGCAGTCGTACAACCGCGCCTTGAAGGCGCTGACCTTGAACCCCGACGACGCGGAGCGCCTGGGGCAGCGTGAAGACCTCGAGCGCAAGCTGAAGTTGCTGACGCCGGGCGGCAAAGGCCGGTAGAACCCCGGCCCTCATGCCACGTCGCGACGAGGGGTTTTTCGCTTCGAGAGACGGTACGCGTCTCCATTGGTCGCAGGTGGTGCCCGACTCCGAGCCGAAGGCGTGGCTGGGCTTCGTGCACGGCTACGACGATCACTCCGGGCGCTACACGCTGCCCTTCGACTTCTGGGTGAGCCAGGGCTTCGCGGTGATGGCCTTCGATTACCGCGGCCACGGCCGGTCAGACGGCGCGCGCGGTGACTTCAACCAGTGGAGCGATTACCTCGACGACCTTCGGGCCCTCTTCGAGAAGCTCAAGGCCGCGGCGGGCAGCAAGCCGGTCTTCATCGTCGCGCACTCCAACGGCTCGCTCATCACCACGCACTTCCTCGCGACGCACCCCGAGGGGCTGAAGGGCGCGGTGCTGGTCAGCCCGTTCTACGCGCTCTCGATGCCCACGCCGGCGGTGAAGGTCTTCGCGGCGAAGCTCATCAAGGGCGTGCTGCCGGGGCTCAAGCTCGCCAACGAGCTCAAGCCCGAGTACCTCTCGCGCGACACCGCGTGGCAGGAGACCTCGAAGAACGACCCGCTGCGCTTCGGCACCACCACGCCGCGCTGGTTCTTCGGCACCACCGCCGCGCAGGAGCAGCTGCAGGGCCTCGGCGCGAAGGTGACGCAGCCGGTGTTCATGGTGATCGGCAGCGACGACCCCATCGTCAGCGTGCCCGCCGCGAAGGCCTTCTTCGAGACCATCGCCTCGAATGACAAGAAGCTCGAGATCAACGCCGGGCACCGCCACGAAACGCTGATGGAGATCGGCCGTGAGCAGGTGTGGGAGTCGATCTCTTCGTGGATTTCCGCGCACTGCTGACATACGAGGACACGACCCATGGCGAACACGGATCAGACCAACATCATCGGCAAGGGCATCACCATTCGCGGGTCGCTCACGGGCGGCGGCGGGTTGGTGATCGAGGGGCGCGTCGAAGGGCAGATCGCGCTCAAGAACCACCTCACCATCGAGTCCTCCGGCATCGTGGAGGCCGACATTCGCGCGGATGAGCTGACCATCAACGGCACCGCGAGCGGCAACATCGACGCGTCGACCAAGGTCTCCATCAACCAGTCGGCCAAGGTGAACGGCGACATCAAGGCGACCCGCGTGGTCATCGAAGACGGGGCGGTGTTCAACGGCTCCATCGAGATGGACGTGAAGCTGCCCGACGACATCTGAAGTCTTCCCGCATCAAGCCTTTCAACGAAGGGAAACGAAACACATGGCGAACACCATCATTGGCTCCTCCATCACCATCGACGGCGAGATCTCCGGCGATGAAGACCTCGTCATCCAGGGCACGGTGAAGGGCAAGATCTCCCTCAAGGAGAGCCTCTTCGTCGAGGCCAGCGCGTCGGTCGAAGCCGACATCGAAGTGCAGAACGTGGAGATCACCGGCCGCGTGACGGGCAACATCGCCGCCACCGACAAGGTCGAGCTCAAGGCCGACTGCCGCGTGGTGGGCGACGTGCGCGCGCCCCGCATTCTCATCGCCGACGGCGCCAGCTTCAAAGGCAACGTCGACATGGACGTCAAGGAGCGCTGATCGATGGCTGCCAGCAAGGACTTCGGCGGCGGTGGCGGTGAGTCGACCATCATCGGCCCGTCGATTCTCATCAACGGCAAGCTGTCGGGTGATGAAGACCTCACGGTGCGCGGCCGCGTCGAGGGTGAGCTGAACCTCACCAAGACGCTGATCGTCGAGCCGTCGGGCATCGTGAAGGCCAACGTGCAGGTGCGCAACGCCATCGTCTCCGGCGTGGTGGTGGGCAACATCGCCGCCACCGAGTCGGTGGAGCTGACGCGCGAGGGCCGCATGGTGGGCGACATCAACGCGCCGCGCGTGATCATCGTCGACGGCGCCAGCTTCCGCGGCCGGGTCGACATGGGCAACGCGGAGCCGCGCCCGGCTTCGGAGCGCCCCGCGACGCGCAACACCACCGTCTCGCGCCCCGCGGCGCGCCCGGCGACCGTCATCGCGCGCCCTGCGGCGCCGATCTCCAAGCCGCTGCCGCCTCCGGCCGCCAGGCCGCTCTCGCCGTCGAGGGACGGTCGGCTCACGAGATTGTCGGGTCGCCCGACGACATGAAGCTGCGGTCCTGCGCGACGCTTTTCGCCAGGGCGGCGTCGGAGGGTTCGGTGTTTAGCCGGCTGCTGG
>CAMLFP010000064.1 GCA_946479335.1 uncultured Archangium sp. | reverse complement strand
CGCGAGGCGCTCAAGGTGAAACCCGGCGAGCGCGTGTCGGTGATTCCGTTCGAGTAAGCCAAAAACTTTCGCATCAGGCTGCTACAGGCATGCTGCGCCGCCTATGTGGACCTCGACAGCCGTGGTGCGCAGCGAAGAAGTGTGGACGGTGCAGGCGCAGTCGACGAGCGGTGAATCAGCGCAGCTCTCGTACGCGACCGAGGCGCAGGCCCGGTACTTCGCGGCGGTGCTGGCGTTGAACCCGCCGGTGTTGCCGAAGCAGGCGATTCTGCGCGCGCTGGCTGAGCTGCCGCCGGCGGTGGAAGCTCCGCGACGTTCTCGCCGCCGCCGTTGAGGAGTCGCGCATGCCGAAGTGGCTCAAGGTCGTGTTGGCGCTCTTCGCGGTGTTGATGGTGCTGTGCGCCGTCTCCGCGTTCGCCGCGAAGTGGTGGTTCGACCAGAACAAGGACCGGCTCAAATCGCTGGGCGACACCGCGGCGAAAGACGGCGCGACGTGGGCGATGACGCACGACGCGAACGGCTGCGTCGACGAAGCGCTGCACCGCTACGACGTCGAGAGCGGCATCGTCGCCGAGGCCGGGCACACCATCTTCATGCGCGCGTGCCTCGACAAGGCGCAGCGGCCTGAGGGCTTCTGCGACGCGGTGCCGCCACGGAATGAGCTCATCAAGACCGCCGAGTGGAGCGTCGCGAAGTGCCGCGCGCTCGGGCGCCAGGGCGACCAGGCCTGCACGCGCATGGTGAAGGCGATTCAAGAGAGCTGCGCGAAGAAGCCATGACGCGCGCGATCTTCGTCGACGTCGATGACACGCTGATCCGCAGCTTCGGCAGCAAACGCCTGCCGATGGATGCGACGGTGCGGCTGGTGCGCTCGCTCCATGCGGCGGGCGCGACGCTCTACTGTTGGAGTCGCGGCGGCGCGGAGTACGCGCGCGACAGCGCCATCGAAGCCGGAGTTGCAGCGTGCTTCACAGCGTTCCTGCCCAAGCCCGAGGTCTTGATCGACGACGTCGCGCCCGATGCGTGGAACATGCGCGTCGTGCATCCGGGTGAAGCGAGCGGTATCGATGTCGCGGCCCTTACCAGCCGATGACTCCTCGTAAGGCGCTCGCGGTGTTGCTGCTGGGCATCTATTCGACGCTCTACGTCGCGCGCACGGTCACCAACGTGCTCCGTGACGCGGGCGTGCTGCGCCTCTCGGTCGGCATCGCGTTCACGCTCGCGGCGCTCGCCGTCATCGCGCTGGTGCTGCGCAACGCGGAACTCCGCAAGCCGCGCACGCTGCTGTTGATGCTCTGGGCGGGGGGCCTCTACGGCGCGGTGGTGTTCCCGATGGAGAGCCCGGAGGAGAAGCTCCACTTCATCGAGTACGGCGCGGTCGGGGTGCTGGCGTTCCTCTCGATGCCCTTCGCGTGGAGCGAGTCACGCCGCTTCTTCTTCGCGGTGCTCTTCACGCTGGGCGCCGGTTGGGTCGACGAGGGCATTCAAGCCCTGCTCCCCAACCGGCACTACGACCTGCGCGACGTGGGCTTCAACGCGCTCGCCGGAGCGATGGCGTCAACGCTGTTCGTCGCCTTCCGCGCGCTTCAGCGGAAGACTTCGGCGAAGAACGAATCCATCAGCGCGTAAGCGCGCTTGGCGGAGGTCTCGTTGTAGTCGGCCTGACCGGCCATGTGCGCGTCGACGTCGGTGAAGCTGTGCACGGTGTTGCCGAAGTTGACGAGCTCCCAGTCGACCTTCGCGTCACGCATCTCCTTCTCGAACGCGGCGCGCTCCTCGGCCGGCACGTACGGGTCATCGGCGCCCTGCAGCGCGAGCACGTGCCCCTTGATGTTCTTCGCGTCGGCCGGCGTGGGCGTGCCCAGCCCCGCGTGGAAGACGGCGACGCCGGTGAGGGCCGCGCCGGAGCGCGCGAGCTCCAGGGCCGCGGTGCCGCCGAAGCAGAAGCCGATGGCGCCCACCTTCTTGAAGTCGGCCTTCGCGTCTTTCTGCGCGAGGAAGACCTCGAGCGCCTTGTTCACGCGCTTGCGCAGCGTGGCGCGGTCGTTCTTGAGCGCGGTCGACATCTTGCCGGCCTCGTCCATGTTGGTGGGGCGCGTGGTGGCGCCGTACACGTCGGCCACGAAGACGCTGTAGCCGCGCGCGGCGATCAGCTCCGCCTGCTTCAGGTTCGCCTCGGTGATGCCCAGCCAGTTGGGCACCAGCACCAGCGCGGGCTTCACGGCGCCCTTCGCGTCGTACACTAGCACGCTCTCGTACTTCGCGCCGTCGAGCTCGTAGGCGATCTTCTTCTGCGTCAACTTCGGAGCGGCCAGGGCAGTGGTCGCGAGGAGGGCAGTCAGAGCGAGGGTTTTCATGGGCGCGTTGTCTAACGCTCCTCCCGCACCTCGC
Source organism: uncultured Archangium sp. (assembly GCA_946479335.1). The sequence continues at coordinate 17,327 of CAMLFP010000064.1, read as the reverse complement.
AACCCGCAGAAATGCCCCGACTTGACGGCAGATACTCATCTGTTTAAACAGACGGCGTTCCGGTCATGCATCTCCATCACGCACAGACGAAGTCGATGTGGCGCGCGATGGCGATGTGTCCGTGGTGTCGCTGAAGCGCTCCTCCGCCTCCGCACCCGCCGAACCCCTTCACCCTGCAGCACCTGGAGTCACCCATGTCTCGTCTCGTCATCGTCGAAAGTCTGCGCAGCGCCGTGGCCGCCCGCCAGGAGTGGGACGTGGTGATGGACGGCAGCACCTCTCGCGGGCTCGACCCGTCGGAGCTGTTGGAGAAGGTGGGCGTGGTGGCCGCGTCGCTCGCGCGCGATGCGCTGGGTGGGCCGGTGAAGGCGACGTCGCTGGAGAAGCTCGAGGTGCTGCACCCGGTGCACGCGGGCGAGCGGTTGATCATCACCGCGGCGCTGGAGCGGGAGCGCGATGGCGTGCTGCCGATCTCACTCGTGGCGCGACGACGGAAGGGGCAGGTGATCATCGCCGGCGTGCTGCGGTTCGCGGAGGCGCTCCCGGTGCGCGGCGCGGAGGACACGACGAATGCGCGCCTGCTGCGCGGCGGCTCGGTGCCGATGGAGACGACGTTCCGCGCGCGGATCAGCGGCGATGACGCGCTGTTGGGCGGCAACCTGGTGGCGTGGGTGCACGCGTCGGCGCTGGTCTCCGCGCAGGGCTTCGCGGGCAAGGTGCAGCTCGCGGAGCTGCAGAGCCTGTCGCTGCTCGGCCCGGTTTCGCCCGGCGAGACGCTCACCCTGCAGTGCAGTGTGGTGCGCAGCTCCGGGGAGAAGGTGACGGTGCTGAGCCTCGTGCACGGCGCCGCCGGGGAGGTGCTGGCCGCTGTGAGCGTGTTCCGCGTGCTGCGTCACGAAGCGCCGCTGCTGGTGGTGGGCTGATCAAACCGCTGGACGTGGGTGATCCAGGTGTGACAAAGGGGCCGCTGGTCGGTGCGACGCATGTCTGCTTGTCGCAGCGAGGAGCCGCGGGGGGATTCTCGGCGGTTCCCTGTGTCGACACCGCACCATCAAGCCGTTTCGCAGCAAAGCAGTGGGAAGTGCGCGCGTTCACCTGCGTGATCAGCGTGCACTCGTCACCCCATCGGAAAAGCAGAAGGCGGCCCGGGCACTGCGCCCGAACCGCCCTCGCCTGTTGCGTCGCTCCGCTCAGTTCTCGGGGAACGCGGTCCACCCGGCGGTCCAGTCATCGGTGCCGACGGCGCCGACGAAGGTGGCCGAGGTGTCGAAGAAGCCGTCAGCCGGAGGCGTCGCGCCGCCCGTGAACACCGGTGACGCGCTCGCCGGCTTGAAGTTGGGCGCGGTGACGTTGAGCGCGTCGGTCAGCTGCGGGTCGACGCCGAGGCGATCGCTGGTCTCCGCCTGAAGCGCCGCGAGCTCGTCGAAGCCGATGTCGGTGACGCCGCCGTCAGCCAGCGGAGGCGTCGTGAAGTCGACCACGCCGTCAGTCGTGCTGTTGCTGAAGAAGATGGAGTTCTTCAGCGTGAGGTCGGTGCCCCACGCGTTGGCGGACGCGGTGCTCGTCACGTACAGGCCGGTCTCGGTGAAGTTGGTGACGATGAGGTTGGCGAGCTGCCCTTCGGTGCCCTCCTTCAACACGATGCCGCGCGAGGTGCCCTCACCGGGGTTGGAGGCATCGGGCTTCCGGCCGACGAGGGTGGCGTTGAGGATGGTCGGCTTGGCAATCGGCGTCAGCGCGGTGTTGAGCGGGTTGCTGCTCGCCTCGAAGCCGTGGTTCCCGAAGCCCTGCGTCTGCTGAACGATGACGAACTGCGCCTTGCCGCTCCAGCCGCGGTCCCAGTCGAGGCCGTCGTCGTCGTTGCCCGAGAGCACGATGTGCTTGAGGTTCACCGTGCCACCGAAGAGCTCGATGCCGTCGTCGACGCCGCGGTGCACCTGCACGTAGTCGATGGTGGTGCCGGTGCCGCAGGCGTTGAGCGTGATGCCGTTGAGCTCGTTGTTCGCCGAGAGCGGCTTGCCGGCGAACTCCACGCGCACGTACTTGAGCGTGCCGCAGTTGTAGGCGGAGTCGGGGTTCGCGCCGCCGCCGAACTTGTTGCGGTCTTCGGCCGCGAGGCCCTCGGCGCCTTCTTCACCGCCGACGGTGTTGATGGGCGCGCGCCCGAGGAACACCACACCGCCCCAGTCGTTGCCCTGGCCGCGGTTGCCGGGCGTCTGCGACGAGGTGAAGACGATGGGCTCCGTCGCGGTGCCTTCGGCGATGAGCTTCGCGTCGCGCGAGACGACCAGCGCGGAGGCCGGGTCGCCGGCGATGGTGGTGCCGGCCTGCACGGTCAGCGTCGCGCCCGCCTGCACGTAGATGAGCTGCTTCAAGACGTAGGTGTGGTCCTTGGTCCACGTGGTGTTGGCGGAGATGTCGGCCGACACCTCGACCAACGTCGAGCCGGTGCCGCCGCCGGTCGCGCCGGAGCCTCCACCGGTATTACCGCCGGTCGTACCACCACAGGCCATCAACACCGCCGCCACGGAGAACACTGCGAGTTTGAGCTTCATTGCTTCTTCCTCTCTTCGTTGAAGGTCCACGACAGGGTCGCGAAGACCTGCACGCCGGGCGGGTTGACGAGGACGTCAACGGTGCCCTGCTTCAGGCGAACCGATTGGTTCAGCACGTTGCTGGCCGCGAGCTTGAGCTGGAATCCCGCGCCCAGCCGTTGCGCCACCGTCACGTCGAGACGGTGAAAAGGTTGTTCGATGACGTCGGGCAGACCGTTGATGCCCACGTCGGAGATGCGCGGGCCGTACACGTTGTAGAAGACGCCCGCCTCGGTGCCCCACGTCGGGTGGCTCCAGGTGATGAAGGCGTTGCCGGCGTACGGCGACTGGCCCTGCAGCGCGCGCACCGGGTTGGTCTGCGGCGAGTTCGTCGGCAGCTGCACGCGCGAGTAGATGAGCGAGAAGTTCGCGCCCACCTCGAAGCCCGAGAGCACTGGAGCGATGCGCTTCAGGTTCATGCGCGCTTCCAGCTCCGCGCCCAGCAGCGTCGCGCCGTTCGCGTTGGCGAAGGTGACGTCGCCCACGGTGTTGCTCAGGCCGTAGATGACGCGCTCGATGGGGTTGTTGAACTGCTTGCCGAAGGCGGAGACGGCGATGACCTCGCCCGCGCCGGGGAACCACTCGCCGCGCGCGTCGAAGTTGTGGATGCGCGTGTTGACCAACTGTGGGTTGCCGCTGACGTTGCGGCGGCGCTGCATGTCGTAGAAGAGGAACGGCGCCAGCTCGCGGAACGACGGGCGCGCCAGCGTGTACGAGTACGCGAGGCGCACGTTCAAGTCTTCACGCGGAGAGAAGACGACGTTCGCCGCGGGCACCACGTCGACGTAGTGCTTCACCACCGGGTCACCCAGCGGCGCGCCGCCGGTGAAGAACGGAGAGCCGCCGCTGACCGTCTGCGTGCTGCCCTCGACGCGCACGCCGCCCTGCGCGCGGAACCAGCCCACCGGCTTCCACTCCACCTGACCGAAGCCGCCGTAGACCGCGAGCGACGCCTGGTAGCGGTCGTAGGTCAGCGTGGTCTCCAGCATCGAGATGGGCGTGCTGCTGCTGGTGGGCGGGCCGAAGTACGCGGGCGTCAGCAGCTCCTCGACGGGCGTGGTGCCGTGCTGGCCGTTGCTGGCGTCGAAGTAGCGGAAGCGGCGGCCATCGAAGTTGCGCGCGGAATACTGCGCGAGCCCACCGGCCTCGAAGCGCAGCGCGCGCCACGGCACCGCGAACGACGCCGAGCCGCCGCCGGAGTCTTCGTGCAGTTCGTAGAAGAAACGCTCGAGCGAGAACGGCTGGAAGGTGACCTGCGCCCTGCCGTCGGCGCCGTAGAAGTAGCGCACGTCACGGATGTCGGGCTCGTCGCGGTTGACGCGCGAGTAGTTGCCTTTCCAGTTCACCTCCACGCTGCCGAAGCGGTGGAAGCCCTTCACCTGGTTCAAGAAGAGCTGCCGCGAGGTGAACATCGATCGCGCGCCCGAGGAGTACTGCTGCTGTTGCTGGTCGAAGCCCGCGTTCACCGCCGCCGTGGCCTCGGAGTTCCACAGGTAGACGCCCAGCACCGAGATGTCGTGGTTGTTGCCGACCTGCAGCCCGACGTTCGCGAGGAGGCTGGTGGCGCCCGACGCGGTGCCGACCTCCGTCTCGAAGGGGTCTTGCGGCGTCAGCACGTTGTTCTCGAGGCGCACTGACTGCGACTCGATGAGCTGCCGCCGTTCACGGCGCGCGAGCTGCGCGGCGAAGAGGTAGCCCAGCTTCACGTCGCGCCCGAGCTTGTGCGTGTTGCCCAGCGACGCGCTCAGGCTGAACGACGGCATGCCGGGGAGCTGCGACGGGTCCCACCGCTGCGTGAAGCTGCTCGCGGCCTCGCGCTGCGTGGTGGCGTCGACGCCCTCGAAGCCGAGGCGCGAAGGCACCAGCGGCCGGTCGGTGGGGATGATGCTCGGCAGCTTCCGCGACGAGCTCATGAAGCCGAGGTTCTCGCCGCCGGTGAGCGGCTCCGTCGGGCGCTTGATGCCGGTGGTCATCGAGTCGAAGCCGGCCTGGAAGCGCACCTTCGCCTCGAGCGTCGAGGGGAAGGTGTTGGTGTCGATGGTGACGGAGCCGCCGCCGAAGTTCGCCGGCAGGTCGACGGAGTACGTCTTGATGACGTTGAGGTTCGAGAGCAGCGCGACGGGGAAGAGGTCGAGCGGCACCGACGGGTCATCGGGCTCCGGCGAGGGCATCAGCGTGCTGTTGAGCAGCGTCTGCGTGTAGCGGCCGCCGAGCCCGCGGATGAAGACGTACTTGTTGTCGACCAGCGTCGCGCCCACCACGCGCTTCACGGCGTCGCCCGCGTTGTTGTCGGGCGTCTTGGCGATCTGCTGCGCGCCCAGCGAGTCTTGCGCGACGGCGGACTTCTTCCGTTCGTTGAGCAGCGCGGTCTCGTTGCGCTTGTCGACCTTCGCTTCGACGACGACCTCCTGCACCGACTTCGCGTCGCGCTCGAGCGCCACGTCGAGCGTCGTCACCTGGCCGCTCTTCACCTCGATGTTCCCGAAGCGCTGGCCCTTGTAGAGCTCGTAGAAGACGCGCAGCTCCCACGTGCCCGCGGGGAGCTTGAGCTTGTAGTTGCCGTCGAGATCGGTGAGCGCCGACTTCTTGAAGGTGGGCGAGACGACCTTCACCGTCGCTTCGATGAGGCCCTCGCCGGTGCGCGCGTCGATTACGCGGCCGGAGACGCCGGTGAAGGGCTTCTTGTCCTTCTTCGTCGGCACGCCCGCGTCGACGTCACCCTGCGCGAGGCGCGCGGCGTCTGCGTCGCGGGCTCCGCCGTCGACGTCTTGCTGCGGAGCGCCGGCGTCGGAGGAATCGGTCGTATTCGCGGCGCCGGCGTCAGGCGCGTCGACGAGCGCAGCGGGTGCCGCGACGGCGTCGAGACCGGCGTCCTGCGCGAGCGCGCGGAGCGAGACGAGTGCAGCGAGGAGAAACGCCTTGTTCACGGGCGCGGCTTCTGCGCCCAGCGCGTGGCGTCATGCGTTCGCTGGAGTCACATGTTCAACACGTGCGAGTCACAGCGACGCAACGTGCGCGGCATTTCTGGCGGCACGGGAAAACGGTCAACGACGACCCCACGCGACGAACGCCGCGAGCGCGATGAGGAAGAAGTTGAACGGCGTGTTCGCGCCCTCCCCGCGCGAGAAGTGGAAGACGACGGCGGCCAACTGGAGCGCGATGAGCCCGACGGCCGCGAGCGCGGCGAGCTTCGGTTTGATGCGCGTGAGCGTGGGGAGCAACACGCCGACTCCGCCGAGCGCGTCGAACAGCGCGGTGACGTAGAGCAACTGCGTGTTCGCCATCCACGGCATCTTCGCGGCGAGCTGCTCGACGGGCGTCACCAGCTTCCACACGGCGGTGCCGACGAAGGTGAGAAACAACAGCACCTGCACCACCCACAACGCGATGTTCTTCGGCTTCGACATGGTTACTTTCTGTAACCATCAACGGCGTCACTGAGAAGGAGGCACCTTGAAGTCACCAGGGTACGGGAAGGTCACCGGGCGGTTCGATTCGGATTGTCCCGCGACGCGGGAGATCTTGAGCCGCGTCGGCGACAAATGGAGCGTGTTCATCGTGGTGCTGCTCGGTGATGGACCGAGGCGTTTCAGCGAACTGAAGCGCACCGTCGGCGGCATCTCGCAGCGCGTGCTGACCGTGACGCTCCGCAGCCTCGAGCGCGATGGGATGGTGAAACGCACGGTGCGCCCGACGAACCCGCCGCAGGTGGAGTACGCGCTGACGCCGCTCGGGAGATCGCTGCTGAAGCCGGTGAGCGCGCTCGCGCGGTGGGCGCAGGGTCACAAGACGCAGATTGGTCGCGCACGTGAGACGTACGCCAAACGGCAGGAGGCAGGCGCCGTGTGAAGCAGTCGAGCGAAGTGCCGCACGGCCAACGCGCTCTCAGGCTCGACCACACCAGGCCAAGCTTGATGCAGCCGAAGCCCGCATCCGCGAGTCACGAGAAGCCCGAAGTCGAGGGCCCGTGCGTGAAGCGCGCCATGCTCACCTCGCAAAAACGCCACCACTCAAAGCTCACCGACTCCCGGCGGAGGGACCGCTCGCGTCGAGCGCCGCGGTGACGACGGTCTCATCGGCCAGCACCGCGAGCGTCTCCACGCCGCCGCCGCGCACGAGATCCATCACGTCGAGCGCGACGCCGTACTCCATCGCCGAGTCGGCATCGAAGAACACCACCTTGTCGGGCCGCGCGTTCAACATGCGCAGCAACCGCGGCGCGAGCTCCTGCCGGTCGATGACCTCACCGTTCACCTTCGTGGTGCCGTCCTTCTCCACGGTGAGCACCAGCGGCGGCAGCGCGTCGGGTGGCGGAGGCGGCGAGTTCTCCTCCGGCTTGGGCGGCACGTTGAGCCACAGCTGCTTGGTGAGCAGCGGCGTCACCACCATGAAGATGATGAGCAGCACCAGCACCACGTCGACCAGCGGCGTGATGTTCATCGTCGGCTTGATGCGCTTCTTGTCACCGCCAAGTTCGACGCCCATGGCTCAGCCTTTCTTGTTCGCGCGATCGATGACCTGCAGCGACGCGCCGGGGAAACCGATTTCCTGACACCGCCGGAACATCGCGCGCACCTTGCCGTACGCGAGCTTGGTGTCGGCCTTGAGCACCACGCGCGTCGCCGGCTTCTCGGAGTGCAGCGCCGTCAGCCTGGTGACCAGCGCGTCTTCGCTCAGCTCTTCCTTCTCGAAGAAGAACTTCCCGTCGCGCGTCAGCGTGACGGTCGTCGGCTCCAGCGCGCCGTTGCCCTGGTCGGGGTTGGTGATGGCCGGCAGCGTGACCGCCGCGCCCGCCTCCATCTGCGGCGTCACCACCATGAAGATGATGAGGAGCACCAGCACCACGTCGACCAGCGGCGTGATGTTGATCTCCGGCTTCGGAGCCTCACGCGCCATGGGCCTTGCCCTGCCGCGCCTCGAGGAAGTCGATGAACTCGCCGCGGGCCTGCTCCAGCGCGAGGAGGATGGTGTCGCTCTGCGCTGACAGCCAGTTGTACGCGAGCACCGCGGGGATGGCGACGACGAGGCCCAGCGCGGTCTCGTACAGCGCCTCGGAGATGCCCAGCGACACGCTGCCGAGGCCGCCGCTGCCTTCCTTCGCGATGCCCTGGAACGCAGTGATGATGCCGAACACCGTGCCCAGCAGCCCGACGAAGGGCGCGATGGAACCGACCGACGCGATGACGTTCATGCCGCGGCGCACGTCAGCGGTGATGGCCTCGTGCTTGCGCAACAGCTCGCGGCGCGTGGCCTCCACCGGCGAGAGCGCCGTCTGCTTCTTGCTCGCCGACAGGTACGTCTTCGCGCCGACGCCCAGCAACTGCGCGAGGTGGCTCTTGTTGTCGCCCGACTTCTTCACCAGGCCCTCGGCGTCATCGGCCTCGAGGAGCGCGCGCGCTTCGACGGCGAACTTGCGCGAGGCGGCGCGGCTGCGCGCGAAGGTGAAGAGGCGCTCGAAGAAGACGGCGAGCGACGCCAGCGCCATCAACAACAACACCGAGGCGACGCCGATGGCGGCGGGGCCCATGTGACCAACGATTTGAGCAAGCGACGAGTCCATGTTCATTCCCTCAGGGCAAAGGTGATGTTGACGATCTTGAAGACGGCGAGGGCTTCGCCATCCATGGTGGCCGGCGAGTAGGTCCACGTCTTGACGACGGAGAGCGCGGCGCTGACGAAGGGCTCTTCACCCTTGAGCACCTGCACGCGGCCGACGCGGCCGTCCTTCTCGACGACGATCTTCAGGACCACGCGCGCTTCCTGACCCGTGGCGCGCGCGGCCTCCGGGTACTCGGGCTGCGCGTTGTCTTCAGAGGGCTCCGGCGGCTCGGCGTCTTCGGGGAGGTTCACCGGGCCGCTGCTGCCGGCCTTCGCCACCACCGGCGCGGCGGACTCTTCGCCGTCGCTGTCAGCGGTCCCCACCGCGCTGCCGCTGCCGTCGCCGGTGCCACCGACCGCGGTCTGGATCGCGGTGACGGCGGTGTCTGACTCCGGCGCGGCCTTCTTCGGCACTTCCTTCGGCGCGACCATCGGTGCTGCAGCGGGCGCAGCCGCGGCGACCGGCGCGGGCTTCGGCACGTCGACCACCACCGGCGCGGCCGGGGGCTTCACCTTCGGCTTGGGCGGCGGAGGCGGCGACGTCTCGAGCTTCATCGGCTCGGGCGGCGGCGGCGGCGGACGGAAGCTGACGTCGACCTGCTTCTCCTTCTTCTCCGTCACCGGCCGCGACGCGACGAACGCCGCGCCCACGCCCATCGCGCCGACCGTCAGCGCGGCGGCGACGAACGCCACCGTGAAGCGCTTGCGCGTCGCGGAGAGATCCTGCTGCAGCTCGAAGGCGTCGAACACGCCGCGCGACTTAGAGAGTTGTCTCGTCGCGTGGGTGGCGGCCGCGTCGCGTCTTCGTCACAAGCACGCACCGGCTGTGTCACGAACGCAGTTACAGAACCGCCGAAACGCTCCACACGCGCTTCTTCCCCGCGAGCGTGAGCTCCACTTCATCGCCCTCGCGCTTGCCGGTGAGCGCGGCGCCGAGCGGAGACGCGGGCGTCACCACCTGCACCCCGCCCTTCAACTTCGTGCCGCCACCTTCAGGCGCGAGGAAGTAGCGCACCGTCTCACCGTCTTCGTCTTCAACCTCGACGAGCGCACCCACGCGCGCGGTCTCACACGCCGCGACCGACATCACGCCCGTCGCGGCGACACCGGCCTTGAGCGAATCGATGCGCATCGCCTGACCGCGCGCGAGGTAGCTCTGTTCAAGCGCGCGCGTGTCTTTGTCATTTTCGGGCTTCGCCTCGGGGTGCGTGGCCGCCTCGCGCGTGTCGGCGTGCGCGGCCAGCAGCGCGTCGAGCGTCTTCTGCAGCGTCGCGAGCAACTCCGTCTTCAGCGCGGCCTTGTTCATCGTGGCGAGCCACTACACGAGATCTCGAACCGGTGTTCACCGACGTGTTCGCGCGAGAACGCACGGGGCGCTGAGTCGCAGCGCCACAGACTTCGACCGGGGCGGCGTCATCCAGTCGGCCACCAACCGGTGCGTTGCGAGTAGCGTCGAGCCATGCGTCGCGTCGTCTGGCTCGCTCTCGTGGTGCTCGGTTGTGGCCCTGTGGCTCCGGCCGATGATGGCGGCGTCGATGCGGGCGCTGACGCGGGCACGCTCGACTGCCAGGAGCCGTACCGCACGTGCCAGGTGGAGTTCCGGTTCCGCGCCATCGATGAGCAGTCGGTGCAGGTGCGCGGTGACTTTGCCGCCGACGGGTGGACGGTGGGCGTCTCGATGCACCGCGAAGGCGACGAGTGGGTGGCGCAGGTGCCGGCGACGTGGGGCGCGCCGATTCAATACAAGTTCCTCGTCAACAACGCGGTGTGGGTCACCGACCCGGCGAACTCCACGCTGTCTGCGGCGGGCAACTCGCTGCGTGCGGGCGAACGCTGCGACACGTTCACCTGCGCGCCGAACGCGCCGCAGCTCGCGGCCTTCGACTGGCGCGACGCGGTGCTGGAGTTCGTCTTCGTCGACCGCTTCAACAACGCCGACCCGTCGAACGACTGCACCGTCGCCGGCGCCGACCCGGCCGGCCAGTACCAGGGCGGCGATTGGAAAGGGGTCACCGCGAAGATCAACGAGGGCTACTTCACCAACCTCGGCGTCAACGCGCTGTGGCTCACCGTGCCGGTGAAGAACGCGACGGTGGCGGGCGGTGGCGGCGACGGGCGTCTCTACTCCGCGTACCACGGCTACTGGCCCATCGACCTCGAGCACTACGAGTCGTGCTTCGGCACGCGCGACGACCTGCTGGAGCTGGTGCAGACCGCGCACGCGCACGGCCTGCAGGTGTTGTTCGACTTCGCGATGGTGCACCTCCACTCGTCGTCGCCGACGTACGCCGCGCACCACGACTGGTTCTGGTCGCTCGACTTCAACGGCGGCTCGTGTGTCTGCGACGACAACGGCGTGTGCCCGTGGAACGCGCAGGCGCAGCGCTGCTGGTTCACCGACTACCTGCCGCACTGGAACTACACCGTCGACGCGGCGCGCGAGTACTCGGTGGCGCAGGCGACGCGCATCCTCGAAGACACGGGGGCCGACGGCTTCCGCCTCGACGCCATCAAGCACGTCGATGGTTCGTGGCTGCTCTCGCTGCGGCAGCAGGTGGAGCAGCTCGCCACGACGCGCAGCCCGCGCCCGCGCATGTACTTCGTCGGCGAGACGTACGACTTCGGGAGCCGCGACTACATCAAGACCTTCGTCGACCCGGCGACGAAGCTCGACGGGCAGTTCGACTTCCCGCTCCGGTTGCAGTTGTTGGAGGCCATCGTCACGCGGCGCTCGAAGATGAGCGCGCTGCGCGACTTCGTGGTCACCAACGACGCCTTCTACGGGCCGAACGCGCTGATGAGCCCGTGGCTCGGCAACCATGACCTGGGCCGCGTCATCCACATGGCTGAAGACACGCCGCTGTGGGGCGACCCCTACGCCGACGGGAAAGACCGCGCCTTCAACAACCCGCCGACGCTGCCCAACTACCGGCGGCCCTTCGAGCGCATCGCCAACGCGTTCGTGTTCTTGATGACGAGCCCGGGCGTGCCGCTCCTCTATTACGGCGATGAGGTGGGCCTGCCGGGAGCAGGCGACCCCGACAACCGGCGCTTCATGCAGTGGAGCGGGTACTCCACCGACCAGCTCTGGCTGCAGGCGCGCTTCGCGAAGCTGGGGCAACTGCGCGCGCAACACGCGGCGCTGCGGAGAGGCACGCGCACCTCCATCGACGCCGGCGACGACACGTGGCTCTACGCGATGAGCGATGGCGTCGAGACGCTGTACATCGCCATCAACCGCGGAGACGCAGACGCGACGGTGACGGGTTTGCCCACGCGCGCGCTGACCGACCTCTACAACGAGCAGAGCGTCACCGGCCCGGCGGTCACACTGCCTCCACGGAGCGCGCGCATCCTCCAGTAGCGGAGGACCCCCCTCTCCCGCCTGCGGGAGAGGGTCGGGGTGAGGGCCGGCGCGTCTACGCCAACCACTTCTGCGCGAACGCCGCAGCCGAGGTGCCGGGGAGTTCATCGACAACCCGACGCATCCAGGTCGTCGCTTCGTCTCGTCGCTCCAGCTTCTCGCCGAGCAACCGCGCGAGCATCACCCACGCCTTGCCTCTGGCCTCCGCGGGCGCGTCCTTCTTCGCGGCGTGCTCGAGGGCCAGCAGCGCAGACTCGTAGTCGATGCGGGCGCCGGCGGTCTGACCGAGCCACGACAACTCCTCGACGGTGAGCAACTCGACGCAGCTCAACCCCGTGGCGCGGAACACATCGAGCGCGGCGTCGACGTCGCCCGAGCGCATCGCGGCGCGAAGCTCTTTCACCGACTGCTCGCCAACGCTGGGCAGCAGCCGCACGTCGAGCGGCGCGGCCTCCGCTGGCGCGCTCGCGGACGCCGAGACCTCCATCGCGGCGAAGCGATGGCCGGCGCTCGGCGCCGAGGGCGACGCCTCGGGCGGGAGCTCAATCTCTCGCGGGAGATGCGCCGGCAGCGTCGACTCACGCACCGGCGGCGCGCCGCGCGGCTCGACATCACCGAGCACCGCCTCGTACCGGTCTGCGGCCTCCGCGCCGAACACGTCGGGGTGGCGCCGCAGCACGAGCCCCGCGACGCGCGCCGCGATGAGCACCGGGTACACCGCGAGCGCCTGCACGATGAGCGGCGTGATGAACGGGAAGTACAGCGCCGAGTGCGTCAGCGCGCTGCCGACGAGCTTCGCAACGGCGAGCAACACGCCGGAGGCGCCGAGCGCGCCGAGGTACGTGAGGTAGTCGCCGCCCATGCGCAACGCGGCGCCGAACACCTGCCGCGGGTCGAGCATCGCCACGAGGTGCCCATCGCGCGCGGCGGCGATGAGATTCACCGGCGCCCAGACCGCGGTCAGCACCACCGAGAGCCACAGCCAGCCGTTGTGGCGCGTCAGAATTGCGAGCAACACGCCGCCCCACGCGGGCAACGTCGCGATGGCGAAGCGCACCGCGGGCAACACCATCGACACCAACGGTTCGCGGAAGTCCGACAGCTCCAGCGCGTCGTGACCGCTGGCCGCCGCGCGAATCACCGCGAAGTACGTGCCCAGCGACACCACCCACGCCAACAGCACGGCCATTGCGCCCGCGTACGATGCCAGCCAGAGGAAGCCAGTGAGGCCGAGCCACAGCGCCGGGCCGTCTCCGCGAATGGGGAAGAGGAACGCCTCCGGGAGCTGCTTCGACAGCGTCTCCTTCTCCACGCGCTCGCGCAGCAACGGCTCGGCGAGCTCGCCACACAGCGCGCACACCAACAGCTTCGCCGGCGGCACGTACTTGTACGCCGCGCAGTCAGGGCACAGCGCCTTGCCGCACGCCGTGCACTGCCAACCGGCCAGCGCGCCGTGCGCCTCGCAGCGGAGCTCGTTCATGCCTTGATGCGCTTCATGTCCGGGTCGTAGAGCGGCTTGAGCGAGACGCTGGCGGGCACCTTCGCGTTGCCGACCTGCACCTCCCACGTCGCGTTCTGGAGCCACGCCGCGTCGACGACCTCATCGCCGCCTTCAATCATCGCCAGGCCGACTGCGGCGCCGAGCGTGTGGCCGTAGCTCGCCGCGCGGATGGAGCCGACGGCCTTGCCGTTCCGCAGAATCGGCTCCGCGTGGAACAGCAGCGGCTCCGGGTCTTTGAGCAGCACCTGCACCAGCCGACGCTTGAGGCCACCCGCGTTCTTCTGCGCGACGACCGCGTCCTTGCCGATGAAACCGTCAGGCTTCTTCAAGTCGACCGCGAAGCCGAGGCCCACCTCCAGCACGCTGTCGCAGTTGTCGATGTCGTGGCCGTAGTCGCGGTAGCCCTTCTCCATGCGCAGCGACGCGAGCGCCTTGAGGCCCGCGTGCGCGACGTTGAACGGCTTGCCCGCTTCACGCAGCCGCTCGTACACGTGCACCGCCGCCTCGGTGGGGATGTAGAGCTCGTAGCCGAGCTCGCCGAGGTACGTGATGCGCACGCACAGCACGCGCGCGAAGCCGATGTCGATTTCACGCGCCGCGCGGAAGGGGAACGCCTCGTTCGAGAGGTCGACCGTCGTCACCGACTGCAGCAGCTCGCGGCTCTTCGGGCCCTGCACATTCAACTGCGCGTACGCGCCCGTCACATCACACGAGAACGCGTGCGGTGCCGCTTCGCAGGCGCGCCGCAGCCGCGCCTCCACGTGCCGGTGCGCGGTGTCGGAGGCCACGACCATGAAGTGCGTGTCGTCGAACTTGGTGACGGTGAGGTCGGCCTCCAGCCCGCCCTGCGCGTTGAGCCACTGCGTGTAGGTGATCTGCCCGGCCGTGCCGTCGACGTTGTTCGCCGAGAGCTGGTTCAACACGCGCCCCGCATCGCGCCCCTCGACGCGGAACTTCGACATGAACGACATGTCCATCAGCGCGACGTTCTCGCGCACCGCGCGGTGCTCGGCCTCCCACTGCTTCCACCACGACGGGCGGCCCCAGTGCATCGGCCCCGCGTCGGGCGTCTGGCCTTCACCAGCGAACCAGTCGGCGCTCTCCCAACCGCTGACGTCGCGGAAGAACGCGCCCTGTTTTGCCAGCTGCGCGTAGAGCGGTGAGCGCTTCGCGTCGCGCGCGGTCTTGAGCTGCTTGAAGGGGTAATGACACGCGTACACCTGGCCCAACGACTCGACGGTGCGCACGCGGCGGTAGTCGGGCGTCGTCTGGTACGGCTGGAGCCGGTCGATGTGCACGCCGGTCACGTCGAAGTCCGGGTGGCCCGTCATGATCCAATGCGCGATGGCGCGACCCCAGCCGCCGCCGGTGAGAATGCCGATGGAGTTGAGGCCCGCGGCGACGAAGTAGTTCTTCACCTCCGGCGCCTCTCCGATGATGGGCTTCAAGTCGGGCGTGAAGCTCTCGGGGCCGCAGAAGAACTTCTTGAGGCCCGCGTTCTGCGTGATGGGCACGCGCGACATCGCCTTCTCGAGGTACGGCGTCATGCGCTCCCAGTCGGGAGAGATTTCGCCGAACGAGAAGTCGTCGGGCACGCCTTCGATTTTCCACGGCGCGCACTTCGGCTCGAACATGCCGACCATCAGCCCGCCGCCCTCTTCGCGGTAGTAGCCGTAGCAGCCGGGGTCTTCGAGCACCGGCCAGTCGCGGCTGATGCCTTCGATGGCTTCGGTGATGAGGTAGTAGTGCTCCGCCGACTGCAGCGGGATCGACACGCCCGACTTCGCGCCGAGCTGCCGCGCCCACATACCGGCGCAGTTCACGACGTACTCGCAGGTGATGGTGCCGTGCGGCGTCTCCACGCCCTTCACTTCGCCGTTCTTGATGATGACGTTCGTCGCGGGGACGTTCTCCAGCAACGTCGCGCCGTGCAGCCGCGCGCCCTTCGCCAGCGCCATCGTCACGTCGACGGGGTTCACGCGGCCGTCTTGCGGCACGTAGAAGCCGGCCAGCACGTCGTCGATGCGCGCGAGCGGGAAGAGCTCCTTCACCTGGCCCGGAGAAATCTCCTGCACGTCGATGCCGTGGAGCCGGTTGAACGCCGACACGCGCCGGTACTCCTCGAGGCGGCCTTCGTCAGACGCGACCTCGATGAAGCCGACGGGCTTGAAGCCGGTGTCTTGCCCGGTCTCCGCTTCGAGCTTCCCGTACAGCTCGCGCGAGTATTTGCGCAGCTCGGTCGAGGTCTGCGACGTGGAGCCGAACGTCACCATCAACCCGGCCGCGTGCCACGTGGTGCCGGAGGTCAGCTTGTCGCGCTCGAGCAGCACGGTGTCTTTCCAGCCGAGCTTCGCGAGGTGGTAGGCGATGGAGGTCCCGATGATGCCGCCGCCGATGACGACGACGCGCGCGTGTGAAGGCAGTTTCATGAGGCGCGGGAATGTAGGTCAGGTGGGAGAGCAAGGCACACGCTCCTTCGGGTGACGCAGCGGAGGCCGATTTGCCGCCTCGCGCGGTACAGTGCGCTCCCGATGTTCGCCCTCGTCGTCAGCCTGGTCCTCACGCAGCACGCGCCGTCGCTCGCCGACGGTCGCGTGCAGGTGCGAGCGCTGCGCGAGGGGCGCGTGGACGCGAAGTTCCAACCGCTCAGCCGCGCGCTCAACAGCTACGGCGACGAAACGCGGCTGGTGAGCGAGTCGTTGAAGGGCCTCACCTACACGCGCACGTCGGCGGTGACGAACTGGGCGCGCGGCATCACGGTGACGCTGACGCTGTCATCACGCGGGAAGCTGGAGCGCGGCGTCGTCACCACCGCGACCACCGAAGCACCGACCCTCTACGAACACCGGCCGACGACGACGCGGCTGTCGATGCCGGTGGAGAGCAACTGGCACGTGCTGTGGGGCGGCCACAGCTACGAAGAGAACCGACACGCGACGGTCTCCGACATGCGCTTCGCGCTCGACCTCTGGCAGAAGAAAGACGGCGCCACGCACCGCGGCCGCGGCACGAAGAACGAGGAGTACTTCGCGTGGAACAAGCCGGTGCTCGCGCCCGCCGATGGCGTCGTCGTCGCCACCAGCCTCGGCACCGCCGACAACGCGCCGAACCGCGCGCCGGGCGGGAACCTGTACGGCAACTACGTGGTGCTCCGGCACGCCGACGGCGAGTACTCGCTCTTCGGGCACCTCAAGCGCGGCTCCATCTCGGTGAAGCTGGGCGAGCGCGTGACGCGCGGCCAGCGCCTCGCGCGCGTGGGCAACAGCGGCATGTCGACGGAGCCGCACCTTCACTTCCAGGTGATGGACGCAGCGGATTGGATGCACGCGCAGGGCATGCCGCTCGCGCTGTGCGAGTTCACGCGGAATGGCGATGTGGTCGATTGCGAAGAGCCGGTGCGCGGCGACGTCATCGCTCCGCGCTCCGGCGAAGCCAGCCGCTGACGGCTCTGGAGGTCGCGAAGTGTGGGAGTGAGGGCGCTCCGCTCAACCCAGCCAGATGTCTTCGAAGCGCACCTGCGGCGGCGTCTGATGCAACCGCAGCCCCTGCACCTCGGGCGACGCGGCCGCGTGGAAGCGCTCGTGGTACAGCGGAACCATCACGCAGTCCTCGCGCACCAGCGCCTCCGCCTTCCGGTAGAGCTGCTCGCGCATGCCGGGGTCGACGGTGACGCGCGCTTCGTCGGTGAGCCGGTCGAACTCCTCGTTGCGGTGGCCGACGCCGTAATAGCTCTGCGCCTTCGAGTTCAGCAGCAGGTGGAGGAAGTTGTCGGGGTCGGCGACGTCGGCGATCCAGTTGCCGCGGTAGATGGCCATGCGCCCTTCGCGCGCGCGCGACCAGAAGTCCTTCGCCTCGATGTGCTCCAGCTCGACGAGGCCCGCGTCGACCAGCGGGCGGAACAGCGCGCGGTCTTCTTCGCGGGTGTCGCGATCGGGCGGGTAGAACATCGTCAGCTTCAGGCGCGAGTGGCCCGCTTCGTTCAGCAGCCGGCGCGAGAGCGACACGTCGGTGCGCGGCTCGTGCACGCGGTCACCTTCGAGCAATGACGGCGGCGTGAGCGAGCGCGCCACGCGCGCGCCGGGGTGAAAGCCGTCGACCAGCGCGCGCACGTCGAGGCCCGCACGAATCGCGCGGCGCACGCGCACGTCGTCGAACGGCGCGGTGCGCGCGTGGAACGCGAGGAACCACACCGACGGCGTATTCACCGTGAGCGAGAGCGTCGGGTCGAGGCCCGCGTCGCGCAGGTTCTCCGCGTGGAGGTAGCTGACCA
>CAMLFP010000063.1 GCA_946479335.1 uncultured Archangium sp. | reverse complement strand
GCTGCGAGGTGAACCTGCAGAACGACGCGCAGCACTGCGGCACCTGCGCGACGTCGTGTGGCACGGCGAACGGCAGCGCGACGTGCTCCGCCGGAGCGTGCGGCATCACCTGCGCGGCGGGCTTCTTGAACTGCGACGCCGTCAACGCCAACGGCTGCGAGGTGAACATCGCCGGAGACGTCAACAACTGCGGCGGCTGCGGCGTGACGTGCAGCGCGGCGAACGCGACGTCCACCTGCAGCACCGGCACCTGCGGCTTCACGTGTCTGCCGAACTTCTGGAACCTCGACGGCAACTCGGCGAATGGTTGCGAGTACGCGTGCATCCCCTCCGGCGTCGAGACCTGCAACGGCCGCGATGACGACTGCGATGGCGTGACCGACGAAGGCTTCAACCTGATGTCGGACGCGCAGAACTGCGGCGCCTGCGGCACGACCTGCAGCGCGCTCGGCGGAACCGCGGCGTGTCAGACCGGCGCGTGCGTCGTCGCCAGCTGTGACCCGGGCCGCGCGAACTGTGACGGGCTCTACGCGAATGGCTGCGAGGTCAACACCCAGGCCGACACCGCGAACTGTGGCGCGTGCGCTGCGGCGTGCACCGTCGCCAACGGCACCGCGTCGTGCAGCGGAGGCGCGTGCGGCGTCCTCTCGTGTGTCCCCGGCTACGCGAACTGCAATGGACTGGCGACCGACGGCTGCGAGAAGAACACGCTGACCGACTCCACCAACTGCGGCGCCTGCGGCACCGACTGCACGTTGGCGCACGCGAACGGCGTCTGTAACTCGGGCAGCTGCGGCGTCGGCTCGTGTCAGGGCACGTGGCGCAACTGCGATGGCGCGAACAGCAACGGCTGCGAGGTGAACTCGGCCTCCGACCTCGACAACTGCGGCGCGTGCAACGTGGCGTGCACCGTGTCGAACGGAACGCCCGCGTGCGTCACCGGCACCTGCACCGTCGCCGCCTGCAACCCGGGCTTCATCAACTGCGACGGCGCGCAGGGCAACGGTTGCGAGGTCAACGCCTTCAGCGACGTGAACAACTGCGGCGCGTGCGGCAACGTGTGCCCGACGACCAACGGCTCCGCGGCGTGCAGCGGCGGCACCTGCGGCATCGTGTGCGGCGCGGGCTTCGCCGACTGCAACGGCAACGCGGCCGACGGGTGCGAGACGTCCACCTCGACCTCCATCACCTCGTGCGGCGGCTGCAACCTCGCGTGCGTCACGCCCAACGCGACGCCCTCGTGCACCGCGGGCGCGTGCGGCATCGCGACCTGCAACTCCGGCTTCGCGGACTGTGACGGCAACGTCGCCAACGGCTGCGAGGTGAACCTGCAGACCGACACCGCGCACTGCGGGAGCTGCGCCGGCACCTGCAACACGCCCAACGCGACCGCCGCCTGTGTGAATGGCGCGTGCGGCGTGGGCGCGTGCAGCCCTGGCTACTCGAACTGCAACGGCACCGTGGCCGACGGCTGCGAAGCGAACCTCGGCACCAGCGTCTCGAATTGTGGAACGTGCGGCGTCACCTGCAGCGCGGCCAACGCGGCCTCGAGCTGCACCGCCGGGAGCTGCACCTACGCGTGTCTGCCCAACTACTTCGACCTCGACGGCAACACCGCCAACGGCTGCGAGTACGCGTGCGTGCCGCAGGGCGCGGAGACGTGCAACGGCGTCGACGACGACTGCGATGGCCTCACCGACGAGGGCTTCAACCTCGCCAGCGACGTCAACAACTGCGGCGCGTGCAACGTGACGTGTACGGCGCTCAACGGCGTCGCCGCGTGCGTCAGCGGGAGCTGCACCGTCGCCTCGTGCAACGCGGGCTTCAGCAACTGCGACGGGCTCCCCGGCAACGGCTGCGAGGTGAACACCGCGACCAGCTTGTCGAACTGCGGCGCGTGCGGCGCGAGCTGCTCCGTCAGCAACGGCACGCCGGTGTGCAGCGGCGGCACCTGCGGCGTCGGCACCTGCGCGGCGGGCTTCGCCGACTGCAACAGCTTCGCGGGCGACGGGTGTGAACGTTCGCTCCTCACCGACCCCAACAACTGCGGCGGCTGCGGCAGCGGCTGCGTGGTGAACAACGGCGTGCCGGTCTGCAACTCCGGCAGCTGCGGCGTCGGGAGCTGCAACAGCACCTGGCGCGACTGCAACGGCAGCGTCACCGACGGCTGCGAGGTGAACACGCTGAGCGACGTCTCCAACTGCGGCGCGTGCAACGCGCAGTGCAACACTCCGCAGGCGAACTCGGTCTGCAACTCCGGCGCGTGCGGCGTCGCCACCTGTTACGCGGGCCACTTCGACTGCAACGGCGCGGCGGCCGATGGCTGCGAAGTGAACGCCTTCAATGACCCGTCGAACTGCGGCGGCTGCGGCGTGCAGTGCAGCTCCGCGGGCGGGACTCCTGCGTGCAGCGGCGGCGTCTGCGGCATCGCGTGCAGCGCGGGCTTCGCCGACTGCAACAGCAACGCGGGTGACGGCTGTGAGACCAACGTCTCCACCTCCGCGGCGAACTGTGGCGGCTGCGGCCTCGCGTGCAGCCCGGCCAATGCGGTGGGCGCGTGCAACGCGGGCGCGTGCGGCATCGCAGCGTGCAACCCCGGCTTCGCCGACTGCAACGGCAACCCGGCCGATGGCTGTGAAGTGAACCTCGCCACCGACGCGCAGCACTGCGGCACGTGCGTCAACACCTGCAGCAACTCGAACGGCTCCGCGTCGTGCAGCGCGGGCACCTGCGGCATCACCTGCAACGCCGGCTTCGCCAACTGCGACGGCCTCGCGGGCAACGGCTGCGAGGTCTTCCTCAACGGCGACACCGGCAACTGCGGCGCGTGCGGCAACGTGTGCGCGTCGGCCAACGGCGTCGCGTCGTGCGGCGGAGGCACCTGCGGCATCGCCTGCAACACCGGCTGGGGCAACTGCGACGGCAACGTGGCCAACGCGTGCGAGACGAACCTCTCCACCACCGTCACCAGCTGCGGCACCTGCGGCAATACGTGCAACCTGGCGAACTCCACCGAGGGTTGTCTCGGCGGCGTGTGCTTCGTGCAGGTCTGCGACCCGGGCTGGGGCGACTGCGACGGCAACCCGGCCAACGGCTGTGAGGTGAACCTCAACACCGACGCCACGCACTGCGGCGCGTGCGCGACGGCGTGCAGCGGCATCAACTCGAGCTCCACCTGCAACAGCGGCACGTGTGTGAATGCGTGCGCGGCGGGCTTCGCCGACTGCGACGGCAACCCGGCCAACGGCTGCGAGGTGAACCTGAACGCCGACCCCACGCACTGCGGGAGCTGCGCTTCGGTGTGCAACTCCACCAACGGCGACGCCACCTGCGTCTCCGGGAGCTGCGGCATCACCTGCGACCTCGGCTGGGGCGACTGCAACGCGGCGCCGGGCTGCGAGACGAACCTCAACTCCACCTCGTCGAGCTGCGGCGCGTGCGGCAACCTCTGCAACCTGCCCAGCGCGGCGTCGGTCTGCACCAACGGCCTGTGCACCATCGCGGCGTGCAACGTCGGGCGCGGTGACTGCAACGGCAACTCCGTCGACGGCTGCGAAGTCGACGTCACCACCTCCGTCACCCACTGCGGCACCTGCGGCAACACCTGCAACCTCCCGCACGTGAACGCGGAGACGTGTGCGGCGGGCAGCTGCGGCATCGGCACCTGCGACGTGGGGTGGACCGACTGCAACGGCGTCGCGGCCGACGGCTGTGAGGTCCACACCGGCGCTGACACCAACAACTGCGGCGCGTGCGGCACGGTCTGCAACGCGGCGGGTGGATTGACCGCCTGCAGCGGCGGGGTGTGCGGCATCACCTGCGACGCGGCCCACGCGGACTGCAACTCCAGCGCGGCCGACGGCTGCGAGACGTTGACCGCCTCCAACACCGCCAACTGCGGCGGCTGCGGCGTCGTCTGCGCGCCGGCCCACGCCACGCCGTATTGCTCGCTCGGCGCGTGCGGCATCGCCGCGTGCAACGCGGGCTGGGCTGACTGCAACGGCAACGCGGCCGACGGGTGTGAAGCCAACATCGCCTCCGACGCCACGCACTGCGGGAGCTGCGGCAACGTGTGCAGCACCTCGAACGGCACCGCGTCGTGCACCACGGGCGTGTGCGGCATCGCGTGCGCCGGCGGCTTCGGCAACTGCGACGGCAACAACGGCAACGGCTGCGAGACGCACCTCACCACCGACCCCGTGCACTGCGGCACCTGCGCGACGGTGTGCAGCAGCGCCAACGGAGCGCCGCTCTGCAACGGCGCGCTGTGCGCCACCGCCTGCAACGCGGGCTACGGCGACTGCGACGGCACCACCGCCAACGGCTGCGAGACGAACACCTCGACGTCGTTGCTCCACTGCGGCGCGTGCAACAACGCGTGCAACCTCCCGCACGCCACGGAGCAGTGCGTGGCCGGCGCGTGCGGCATCGCGGCGTGCGACGCGGGCTGGGCCGACTGTGACGGCAACCCGGCCAACGGCTGCGAGGCCGACCTCACGCTGGTGAACAACTGCGGCGGCTGCGGCACGGTGTGCAACGCCACGAACGGCGCGGCCACCTGCACCGGCGCGCCGCGCGTGTGCGGCATCGTCTGCAGCGCGGGCTTCGCGAACTGCGACGGCAACCTCGCCAACGGCTGCGAGGTGAACCTCAACACCGACCCGTCGCACTGCAACACCTGCGCGACGGTGTGCAGCAGCACCAACGGCGACCCCTCGTGCAGCGCCGGCGTGTGCGGCATCGGCTGCGACACGGGCTTCGGCAACTGCAACGGCAACCCCGCCGACGGCTGCGAGACGAACACCAACACCTCCACCTCGAGCTGCGGTGCGTGCGGCACGGTGTGCACCACCAACAACGGCACGCCGGTGTGCAGCAACGGCAGCTGCGGCGTCGGCGCGTGCAACCCGGGCTTCGGCAACTGCAACGGCGCGGTGGCCGACGGCTGTGAGGTGAACACCAACACCTCGCTCGCGAACTGCGGCACCTGCGGCCTGGTGTGCGCGGTGGCCAACGGCGCGCCCAGCTGCACCGGCGGCGTGTGCGGCGTCGGGAGCTGCAGCGCTGGCTGGGCGAACTGCGACGCGACGTACGTGAATGGGTGCGAGGTGAACACCACCTCCAACACCGGGAACTGCGGCGCGTGCGGCAACAACTGCGGGGCGCTGGCCAACGTCGGCGTCACCGCGTGCGTCAGCTCGAGCTGCACCATCGGCAGTTGCGCGCCCGGCTTCGGCAACTGCAACACCCTGGTGGCCGACGGCTGCGAGGCGCCGCTCAACACCACCGCCAACTGCCTCGCGTGCGGCAACAACTGCGCGGCGCTGCCTCATGTCGCCGCGTCGGCGTGCGGCGGCGCGGGCTGCGTCATCACCACCTGCGCGGCCGGCTGGAGCGACTGCAACGGCCTCGCCGCCGACGGCTGCGAGGTGAACACCGCGAGCTCCACGTCGAACTGCGGCGCGTGCGGCTTCGTGTGCAGCAGCGCCAACGGCACCGCGAGCTGCGCCAGCGGCAGCTGCGGCATCAGCTGCACCGCCGGCTTCGGTGACTGCGTCGCCGGCAACAACGGCTGCGAGACGAACTTGAACACCGACCCCGCGCGCTGCGGCTCGTGCGGCACCGCGTGCAGCTCGAACAACGGCACCGCCACCTGCACCGCCGGGAGCTGCGGCACGCTGTGCAACACGGGCTTCGGCAACTGCGACGGCAACGCCGCCAACGGCTGCGAGACGAACACCACCAACACCGCCGCGCACTGCGGCGCGTGCTTCGCGGCGTGCAACCTCCCGCACGTGGCGAGCGAGACCTGCGGCTCGAGCACCTGCGGCGTCGGCTCCTGCGACGTCGGCTACCGCGACTGCAACGGCACCGCGAACGACGGCTGCGAAATCAACGCGCAGACCGACGTGAACAACTGCGGCGGCTGCGGCACCGTGTGCCCGGACCGACCGGGCGTGGTGAAGGCCTGCACCAGCGGCAGCTGCTCCTTCGCGTGCCTGCCCGGGTACTACGACCTCGACAACGACGACGGCGACGGCAACCGTTTGACGGGCGCCGGCACCAACGGCTGTGAGTACCACTGCAACGGTCCCATCCCCGCGGCGGCGAGCGACGACCCCGACCCCGGCTTCATCGACGCCAACTGCGACGGCATCGACGGCGACATCAGCCGCGCGTGGTTCGTCTCCGACACCGGCGTCGGCACCGCGTGCACCATGGGCATTCCGTGCCAGCTCTCGACGGCCATCGGCAATGTCACCGCGGCGAGGCCCGACATCTACATCCGCACCGGCTCGTACACGGGGCCCATCAACGTCACGACCTCGGCGCGCATCTACGGCGGGTACTACGGCACCAGCTGGTCGCGCGACGTGTACAGCAACCTCTGGTCGCTGGTGTCGCTCGAACCGGGCGGCACGTTCTCGAGCGAGTTCATGACGCTGCGGATCGCCACGACGAACGTCGTCATCGACAACCTGCGGGTCACCGCGCCTCTCGCCACGACGCGCAACGGGCTCGGCGGCCGGAGCTCGTATGGCATCTACGCCAACCCCGGCGCTGGTTCTTCGCTGACCGTGTCCAACGTGCAGGTCGTCGGGAGCAACGGGTTCTCGGGCGCGCCCGGGGTCACGGGTGGAGTGGGCGGCGGCACGGCCCCCGGCGGCGGCAACGGCGCCGGCGCGTGGGAGTCGAGCCAGTCGTGCAACACGAGCCAGGGCCCGGGCGGCGGCGCCGGCGTGCAGTCGTGCGAGGGCACGGTCACCAGCGGCGGCAACGGCGGCAACGGCGGCCAGATGGACACCTCGTGCGGTTGGACGGGTCTCTGCAGCAACTGCAGCGCGACGGTGGGCCTCCCGGGCGCGACGGCTCCGAACGGTGGTGGCAGCGGCGGCGCAGGTGGAGCGCCTCCGGGCGACGGGAACAACGGTGCACCCGGCGGCCCGGGAGCCACAGGCGTCAATGGCGCGAGCGGCCTCGCCGGCAACGGCGGCAACACGCTCAGCGGCTTCTGGGTCGGTACTCTCGGCGGCGCCGGTGGCATCGGCAGCCATGGCCGTGGCGGCGGCGGTGGCGGCGGCAGCGCCGGCTCCGACAACGGCACCGACTCGCGCGGCGCCGGTGGCGGCGGTGGTGGCGCAGGTGGTTGTCGTGCGACGCGCGGCGGCGACGGCGGCGGCGCGGGTGGTGGCAGCTTCGGCATCTTCACCGTCAACGTGGCGCTGACGATTTCGAACGTCTCCGTGCAGCGCGGCCTCGGTGGCGCGGGTGGTGCTGGTGCCAACGGTGCTTCGGGTCAGGCCGGTGGCGCTGCCGGGAGCGGCGGCGGTGCGGCAGGCTCCGGTTCGGGTGGCAATGGCGGCACGGGTGGGGCCGGCGGCGCATCGGGCGCCGGTGGTGGTGGCGCGGGTGGCCCGTCGTACTGCCTGTACCTCGCGGGCGGTTCTCTCAGCGGCACCATCGCCGCGGCGAGCTGCACGGGAGGCGGCAGCGGCGCGGGCGGCCCCGCGGGGGTCGGTGGTGCGGGCGCCGCAGCGGGCGTCGCCGGCGCGCTGGGCAATACGTTCGGGCCGTGACCGCGAGAACCGTGCGTACGAATGCGGGCCGGGCACTCACCCGCAGTGCCTCGACGGGGCTCCAGCCTCGAACCGGTGGCGACGAAAGGCGGGCGTCCATGCGAACGGTGTTGCTGATGGCGCTGGGTGTGTGCGGCGTGTTGTCGTGCACTTCGGGCGCGGGACTCGACGCAGGACTCGACGCAGGACTCGACGCAGGACTCGACGCAGGACTCGACGCGGGACTCGACGCGGGAGTCGATGCGGGAGTCGATGCGGGCTCGCCGGCGTGGCCTCGCCCGGTGACGTTCGAGTGCGCGTCGCGTGTGCAGGGCACACCGCCAGCGAGTGTCGAGCTGGTCTGGCGCGCGAACGCGTACCTGCGCGTCACGAGCTCGCCCCGCGTGGCGGATCTGAACGGTGACGGCGTCGGCGACCTCCTCGTCGGTCACGGCGTCGGCGACCAGGGGGCCATCGCGGCCTACGACGGCGTCTCGGGGACACCCTTGTGGCGAACCGAAGCGAGCGGTGAGCTGTATGGCTCCGCGCTCGTGGTGCAGCTCGACGGAGACGGCGTGCCCGACGCGGTGGTGGCAGGTCGCTACGCCTCGCTGCTCGCGGTCTCCGGCGCGACGGGCGCCGCGCTGTGGCGCTTCGATGCGGGCGTCGCCTCACCACGAGACGCGGGCTGGTTCGGCTTCTACTCGCCGCAGCCGGTGGCCGACGTCGATGGCGACGGCGTGGTCGACCTGCTGACGGCCAACGGCGGTGATGATCTGCTCCAGCCCTTCGAGGCCAGGCCTCCGGGCACGCTGTTGGTGATGAGCGGCGCGACCGGCGCAGTGCTGGCGCGCGCCGTGACGCCCGACGGCGCAGAAACGTACATGTCTCCGCTGTTGCTCTCGTCGCCGGGCGGCGTCGACCTCATCTTCGGCACCGGAGGAGAGACCCACGCTGGCGCCCTGTGGCGCGCGCCGCTCGCGGCGCTGCTGAGGAATGACCTGAGCTCGGCGACGCAGTTGATGACGCCGTTGAACACCCGCGGGGTCATCGCCCCGCCGTCGTTCGCCGACGTGAACCGCGACGGCGTCGAAGACATCGTGGTGTCGACGTTCGACGGGCGCTTGATGGCACTCGACGGGGCGACGAACGCGGTGCTCTGGAGCGTCGCCACCGCCAACGCCGAGTCGTACGCCACGCCCGCGGTGGGCTTCTTCGACGATGACGACGTGCCCGACGTCGCGAGCAGCTTCCTGTACGGCGAGTGGGAGCAGGGTTACTCCGCTTCGCGGTTGCTGGCGGTGAGCGGCGCGACCGGCGACGTGCTGTACGACGCCCAGGTGCCGGGCATGGTGGGCGCGTCTCCGCTCGCCTTCGACCTGGGCCGCGACGCTGGCGACTCCGTGCTGTTCGTGGAGTCGGGGCGGACCAACGAAGACGCGGGCGCGCTGTGGTCGGTCGACGTGGCGTCGGGCGTCGCGACCTCGTTCGACCCGGTGCCCCTGATGGCGTTCTCGACACCGTGGGTCGGCGACCTCGACTGCGACGGCGTGCTCGATCTCTTCTACGCGCGCGACGCCACGCCGGAGGAGCTGGACGGTGGCATGTTCTCCATCGTGGTGCTGACGAGGCTGCGGTTGCCCGCGGTGATGCCGTCGCGCTGCGAATGGTGCGGCTACCTGGGCACCGGCGCCGACGGTCATTTCAGGCGCTGAACCACGCGCTGGTTGGTCTTGCGGGTTCGGTGGGTGACCTTCGTGTGTGCTCGCTGCTAGAGGCCGCGCGAATGCTGGCCGCGCGCCCCCACATCGAGCCCCGCCGCGTCGCCTCCGCGACGTCGGTGATGGTGAAGGAAATCTACCTCTCGCTGCAGGGCGAGAGCTCGCACCAGGGGTTGCTCTGCGCCTTCGTGCGCCTCACCGGCTGTCACCTGCGCTGCAGCTACTGCGACTCGGAGTTCGCCTTCCGCGGCGGCGCGCGCCGCGACAACGCCGACGTGGTGCGCGAGGTGTTGGCGCTCCACACGCCGATGGTGGAAATCACCGGCGGTGAGCCGCTGCTGCAGCCGGGCGTGTACCCGCTGATGGAGTCGTTCCTCGACGCGGGGCTCACGGTGCTGCTCGAGACCTCCGGCGCCATCGACGTGCGCGAGGTGCCTGCCCGCGTGCACGCCATCGTCGACATGAAGACGCCGTCGTCGGGCGAGGCCGACCGCAACGACTACAAGAACTTCGACTCGATGGATTCGCGCGACGAGCTCAAGTTCGTCATCGGCTCGCGCGAAGACTTCGACTGGAGCGTGGCGCTCATCGAGCAGCACCAGCTGACGAAGCGGCCATTCTCGATGTTGTTCTCGACGGTCTTCACGAAGCTGCACCCGCAGCAGCTCGCGCAGTGGGTCATCGACGCGCGGTTGCCGGTGCGCTTCCAGCTCCAGCAGCACAAGTACGTGTGGGAGCCCGACGCGCGCGGCGTGTGAAGCAGCAGCCTGAAGGCAGGCGCTGGGTGATGAGTTTCGCGGTGCACGTCGCGAGCAGGCCCTCTTTCCGGGGCGAGCTGGTGCCGACTGGGACGGAAGTAGCGCCAGGCGCAACTTTGACCCCAGGTGAGTCAGGTGACCGACCTGTGCTCGAAGTCGAGGGGCACGCGCGGTTGGCGCACAGCGCTGGTCACGCATGACACGTGCCCTCCCTTGAGCCATCGAAGCGCTGCGCCGCCGTGTGGACACGAAAAAGCCGCGCCTCGGAGCCCGAAGCGCGGCGTGGAATTCCAGAACCGCGATTGCTCAGCGGCGGGCGCGGGCGGTGCGGGCCGACGCGCGGGGCGCCGAGCGCCGGGCGGTGGTGCTGGAGGTCGTCTTGCGCGCCGTGGCCTTGGCGACCGGCTTGCGCGCGCGCACGGTGGGCTTGCTGGCCGGGAGCTCCGGAGCGAGGCGCACGGCGGGCATCTGCGACATCGACACGCGCTGCTTCATGCGCTCGGTGCGGGTCTGCAGCTCGCTCTTCACGGTGGCGAAGTACTCGCGGCCGCCGGGCACCACCGCGCGGCCGTCAATCAGCTCGGGCTCGGCCTGCACCACGATGGGCCACGCCGGCGTGCGGGTGTCGAGCTGCTTGAGGCGCGCGGTCAGCAGCGCGCGGAAGGCGGTCAGCGTCTCCAGCTCGGCGACCTTGCCGGGCGCGAGCAGAATCGCCGCGAACAGCCCCGGGCGGCCGGCCTCATCGAGCCCCTTCAACGTGAACGCATCGGCGATGGGGAAGCCCGGCACCATCGACCGTGCCATGAGCTCCCGAGACAGCTCCTGAAGCTTCACGTCCAACCGCATGTCGTCGAACATGGGCGCTGCGTGTACCCGATTTCGTGTCAATCGCGCATCTGCCCCCTGTGAAATTGTCAGGCAAATCGCGCGGAATTGAGTCGTTCCGACCGTTTAGCTGGCAGCCGGAGGCGTGGTTTCAGGGGTCTTCTTCGCCCGTTTGCGCCATACGACGAAGGCGATGCCGAGGAGCAGCCCGACGATGGCGCCCGCCAGCAGGCCCTTCATCTGGTAGGCGACGAGCATCTCGGCGCCCTGGCGCGCGGTCTCGGCGCAGAGGCAGGCGTTGTTCGACCAGCCGGAGCCCATCGCGATGTACTTGGGGCCGAAGTACGAGGCGCCCAGCACTCCCGCGAGCGCGCCCGAGACGAGGAACGTCACCACCACGAAGACGAGTCTCATGGGCGCGGAGTGCTAGCACGCGCCCGTGGTAAGCGTGCACGTGATGCTCACCGTCGCGGGCCTACTGCTGCAACTCCTCTCGGTGTGTTGCTTCGCGACGGTGTTGGCGCACGCCTTCCGCGCGGGGCTGGGCACCGGGGTGGCCGTGCTGCTGCTGCCGCCCTGGGGGCTCTTCTACGGCTTCGCGCGCTTCGAGCACCGGGCGCGGGCGCTGGTGCTCGCGGGCTGGCTGGGCGCGCTGATTCTGTCGGTGCTGTTCCGCGTCGCCGGGGCGACTCAAACGGGCTGACGGGGCTTGTGACGCGGGAGTGTCCGCGCTCTCCTGTGCGTTGGCCGGGAAACGAAGGAGGAGTTCCATGGACAACCCGTTTTCGAAATCGGCACCTGCCTCGGCGGTCACCACGCGGCGCGCGCGCACCGACGTGCGGCGGCGCTTCTCGCCCAGCTACGGCGTGCACCACGGCTACATCAAAGACCCCAACTGGCCGCCGGCACATTTCCCCGAGAGCGGCGCGGCGGCGGCGCGGCGCACGCGGCGCGTGGAGGCCCGCTTCGAGGTGGAGTTCTCCGACGGCACGAAGTCGGTGCTGGGCGACGTGTCGGCCGGCGGCGCGATGTTCGTGCTCGACGAGCGCCGCGTGGAGCGTCAGGTGGTGGTGGCGGTGAAGGCGATGCGCGCCCGCGCGGAGGTGCTCTCGGTGTCGCTGAAGAACGGCCGCTACGCGCACCACTGCCAGTTCGTCGACGTCGAAGAGGGCCAGGCCGTCTTCGAAGCTATTTCGTCATGACGCGCGGCTTGCGTTAGCGTGCGTCGCGCATGGCCATCGGCGACGAGACAGTTCGAAACATCAATCTCGTCACGGTGACCGACCCGCTGCTGGGGCAGATCGTCGAGCAGTACAAGATTGAATCGCTGCTGGGCTCCGGAGCGATGGGCTACGTGTACCGCGGGGTGCACCAGGTCATCGGCAAGGCCGCGGCCATCAAGGTGCTCAAGCCCGACTACGCCGACGACCCGGAGATGGTGCAGCGCCTGGTGCGCGAGGCGCGCACGGTGAACGCCATTCGCCACCCGGCCATCGTCGACATCTTCGGGTTCGGCACGCTGCCGCGCAGCGAGCAGCCGTACATCATCATGGACCTGCTGGAGGGCGAGCCGCTCGACGTCTACCTCCAGCAGCACGCCCCGATGCGCGCGCGCGACGTCACGCCGATGCTCGACCAGCTGCTCTCCGCGCTGGCCGCGGCGCACAAGGTCGGCGTAATCCACCGCGACTTGAAGCCGGGCAACGTCTTCGTCGAGTCGCACCCCGACGGGCAGCAGACCATCAAGGTCATCGACTTCGGCCTCGCGAAGCAGGCCGACCGCGCGGGCGGCTCCGTGCGGCCGACGAACCCGGGCACGCTGCTGGGCACGCCGGCCTTCATGGCGCCAGAGCAGGTGCTGGGCACCAAGGTGACGCCCGCGACCGACCTCTACGCGGTGGGCGGCATCGCGTACCAGCTGCTGACCAACCACCTCCCGCACGAGGCGCCGTCGGCCATCGAGGTGTTGTCGCAGAAGATGCAGCACGACCCGATCCGCCCGAAGCAGTGGCAGCCGACGCTCGACGACGACCTCGACGCGTGGGTGATGAACCTGCTCTCGCGCGAGCCGGAGAAGCGCTTTCAAGACGCGGAAGAAGCGCGGCAGCGGCTGCGCCGCATCAGCGACGGCAAGACGGTCGGCGTCAGCGGCGCGCGCCCGGTGTTGTCGGGGCGCACCGGCGTGGTGCCCAAGCGCAGCTGGGGTGACAGCAAGGCCGTCACCGAGGAGCAGCAGGTCGAGAAGAGCACCGACCGGTTCCAGGAGTTCCGCGACGAGCCGCGGCTCACGCCGGGCGACGAGACGCTGGTGCCGACCTTCGCCCAGCGCGGCGAGGTGCCCACCATCGCCCAGGCGCCGGAGGCGGTGCTCGAGGAGCTGCGCAAGAAGGAGAGCCAGACCACGCTGCCTCCGGTGCGCCAGAAGGAGAGCGGCGTGAAGCTGCCGTCGGTGCCGCAGGCCGCCGAGGAGCCGCTGCAGTCGGTGCTGGCCCGCGCCAGGCCGAAGACCGGGCTCTACGTGGCGCTGGGGTTGTCGATTCTCGCCCTGCTGGGCGGTCTGGCGTGGTTTTTGACGCTGAAATGAGTCAGAAGGCCGCCGCAAAACCCGTCGGTTTCGGGTTGTTGGGGCATCGTCTAAGGGTAGGACATCAGACTTTGACTCTGAGTATCGTGGTTCGAATCCACGTGCCCCAGATGTAGCCAAAATGCGCTCTAGGCTTCCGGCGGCGGGCTGGGTTTAAATCGGCAGCAGTTGCCTGTCCTGGGGGAGCGCAATGGCCGTTCGGGAGTTGCAGCTGGTCACCATCGGCGAGGTCCCCGCGGCGTTCCTCCGCGAGCTGGAGGCGCCCATCGCGCAGGTGCTGGGCGTCTCGGCGTACGTGGGCAAGGCGGCGCTGGCCGCGCCGAGCTTCGCCTTCAACAAAGACCGCAACCAGTACCACACCACCTCCATCGTGCGCCGGCTGCTGACCCTGAAAGACCTGGGCACGCCGATGATTCTCGGGGTGGGCGACGTCGACCTCTTCGTGCCCGACACCTCGTTCGTCTACGGCGAGGCCGACCGCGAGGCGCACGGCGCGGTGATGAGCATCTGGCGGCTGCGCGGCGAAGGCGAGGCGTGGAAGCGCCGCGCGTACGTCGAGGCGGTGCACCAGGCGGGGCACCTCGTCGGCCTCTCGTATTGCGAAGACGCGCGCTGCGCGATGTACCAGGCGACGACCATCACCGACGCCGAGCGGCGGCAGCTGCACCTCTGCAACAACTGCCGGAATGAGCTCGTGAAGCTGCGAAAGGTGTAAACGTCGAAGCCGCATGCGCATCGGCAGCTTGTTGGTGATTCTCGCGTTCTCGGGCTGTGACCTCTTCGGCGGCGGTGGCGGTGGCGGCAACACCGGCGGAGGCACCGGCAGCTTCGACTTCACGAAGGGCTTCACGTACGTCCGCAAGGACGACCGCAACGTCTACGCCGTCAACGACAGCGCCGTCGACGAGCCCGCCGCGCTGACCGCCGGCCTCAGCGCGTACACGCCCAGCTTCTCGCCCAACAAGAAGACCATCGTCTTCGTGCAGGGCTCCGGAGACAGCTCGAGCATCGCCACCGTGCCCAGCAGCGGCGGCGCGGTCAGCACGCTGCTGTCTGCCTCCGCGCAGATGAAGGACCTCAAGACGCCGGTGTACTCGCCCGACGGCGCGTACATCGCCTTCAGCTATTTGAACGGCTCCGTCACCGAGGTGGCGGTGATGAACGCCGACGGCACGGGCGTGACGCCGCTGGGCGTGAACGGGTCGCTCTCGTACGCCTCGCCGACGTGGAGCCCCGACGGCACCGCGCTCTACGTCGCGGCGGGTGGCGCGCTGGGCCTCACGCAGGTCGAGAAGATTGTCGTCGCCAGCAACAGCGTCAGCAGCGTCACCAACACGCTGGGCAACGAGGCGCGCACCATCGCCGGCCGCCTGGTTGCCTCGCCCGATGGCAGCACGCTGGTGTTCGATGGCGAGGTGGGCTCCGGCGCGACGCGCATCTTCACGCTCGACGTCAGCAGCAAGACGGTGACGCTGGTCTACGCCGGCGAGAACGGCGCGAACGAGAGCTTCCCCACGTGGGTCGACGGCAGCACCGTCGCCTTCTCGTCCGACTCCGGCGGCAACGACAACCTCTACTCGGTGGCGCTCCCGTCGAGCACCTCGCCTTCGCTGCTGGTGCCCAAGGCCATCGAAGGTTGGTACTCGCGGTGAGCCACGAAGCCATCGCCGAAGCGTGGTTGCGGGCCTTCAACGCGCACGACGTGCCGGCGCTGGTGGCGCTGTACGCTGAGGACTGCACGCACACGTCTCCGAAGATTCGCGCGCTGCACCCGAACACCGGCGGCAAGCTGGTCGGCAAGGCCGCGCTGACGGAGTGGTGGACCGACGCGAACCGCCGCCTCCCCGGGCTGCGCTACGAGAAGACCGCGGTGACGGCGAACGAGGCGCGCGTCTTCCTCGAGTACCTGCGCCACGCGCCGAATGAAGCGCCGATGCCGGTGGCGGAGGTCTTCGACATCCGCGATGGCAAAATCGTCGCCTCGCGCGTCTACCACGGGTGACTTTCGTCGTTGCCGTGCGAGACTCCCGCGCCCATGGCACAGACGGAACTCTTCAAGAAGGGCATCGCCGAGCTGCAGGCCCACAACTACGCCAACGCCAGGAAGCTCTTCGATGAGAACGAGAAGAAGCAGGGCACCGTCGCCGCGACGCAGGCCGCGCTGAAGGCCGCGCAAGCCGCGCTGATGAAGGGCGACCTCGAGGTGGCCACCGAGAAGTTCAACGCGGTGCTGGAGGCCAACCCCTCCATCGTCGAGTGCCACGTCGGCCTCGGCCGCATCGCGATGTACGCCGGCCGCTTCGACGACGCGCGCACCTTCGGCACCGCGGCCATCAAGCTGGCGCCGCAGTACGCCCTGGGGTGGACGTTGCTGGGCCTGGTGCACGAGGCGAAGGGCGACCCGAAGAGCGCGCTGACGCACCTCGAGAAGGGCGCGCAGCTCGGCGACTCCGAGTACCTCTCGCAGTACAACATGGGGCGCTTCCTCACCTCCGAGAACAAGGCGGGGCAGGGCGTGCCGTACCTGCTGCGCGCCGTCGCCATCGACCCGAAGAACTCAGACGGCCTCATCGCGCTGGGCCTCGCGCAGCTGCAGCTCAAGCAGGTGCCCAAGGCCATCGAGTCGCTGCAGAAGGCGACGAAGTCGGCGCCGAAGAACCTCGACGCGTGGGCCACGCTGGCCGACGTGCAGTTCGGGCAGCGCGACTTCAAGGGCGCGCTCGCCACGCTCGACGCGGGCCTCAAGGCCGTGGGTGAGCAGCCGGTGCTGCTCGAGAAGGCCGTCGCCACCTCGATGATGCTCAACGACCCGAAGCTCGGCATCGGCTACGCGGAGCGCTCGCTCAAGGTGGTGCCCAGCTACAAGCAGGGCTGGCTCAACCTCGCGCAGCTGGCGATGCTGGCCGGCGACGGCGACAAGAGCATCGCGGCGGCCCGGCAGCTGCTGACGCTCGACCCCACGCACTGGGAGGCCTGGTTCCACCTCGGCAACGTGTACGACGCGCTGCCCGATGAAGCGAAGGCCATCGAGGCGTACCAGAAGGCCCTCAAGTCGCAGCCCAACAACTGGCGCGTGCTGATGAACCTCGCGGGCACGCTGCTGCAGAGCAGCGACAAGGCGAAGTGGAAGGAGGCCAAGGACCTCCTCGACAAGGCCAACGGCGTCACGCCGGCCGGTGAGTTCCGTGTGAAGTACAACCTCGCGCTGGCGCACGTGCGGCTCAACGAAGACAGCAAGGCGCTGGCGCTGGCGAAGGAGATTCAGCAGCAGGCCGCGCCCAACGACGAGATGGTGGCCGAGGCCGCGAAGCTCGAGAAGAACCTGCTGCAGAAGAACTGACCCTCGTGCCCAACCAGTGGGACACCGCGCGGTACCTGAGCCTCTTCGTCGGTGAGGCCACCGAGCACCTCGACGCCCTCGGCAAGGAGCTGGTGCGGCTGGAGGGCGGCGTCACCGCGGAGGCCATCGACTCGCTGTTCCGCCACGCGCACTCCGTGAAGGGCATGGCGGGCTCGATGGGCTTCGAGGGCACCGCCGAGCTGGGCCACCGCCTCGAAGACCTGCTCGACCGCGTGCGCACTGCGCCGCACCGCTTCGACCGCCTCGTCGCTGACCTCGTGTTGCAGGCCGTCGACGCCCTCGCGGAGCACGTGAAGGCGGCCTCGGCGGGCACGGCCTTCCCCGACGCGACGGCGCTGACACAGCAGCTCAAGACCGCCGCCGAGGCGATGCGGCCCGGCACCACGCCGCTGCCCTTCACCGTGCCCAACGTCGCGCCGCTGCTGGAGAGCCAGCCGCAGCCCGAATCGAACCTCCCGCCGCGCTTCGAGGTGAAGGTGCGGGTGGTGGCGGGCTCCGCGCAGCCGGGCGTGCGCGGCTTCCTCGCGTACAAGCGGCTGGCGACGCTGGGCAACATCTTCCGCTGCACGCCGCCGCTCGAAGAGGTGAAGGCCGGCAAGCTGCCCGGCGGGGTCTACAGCGTCGAGCTCGAGACGACCGAGGGCGAAGGCAGCATCGCCAAGACGTTGAGCCAGGTGGCGGACGTCGAGCTACTGGCGATGACGCGCGTGGTGGCGCCGCCGCCGGTGCCCGTCGCGCCGGAGACGCCCGCCGAGCCCGAGGCGCCGCGCGTCGTCGGGCAGGAGGCCGGGCGCACGGTGCGCGTGCGCGTCGAGCTGCTCGACGGCTTCCTCGACCTCGCGGGCGAGTTGCTGCTGGGCACCTCCAGCGTGCGCGAGGCGGGGCGCGCGCTGCCCGAGGAGGCGCGCGCGCGGCTCTTCGAGTCGACCGACAAGCTGCACGGGCTGGTGCGCCGACTTCATGACCTGGTGATGGAGGCGCGGATGACGCCGCTCTCCGTCATCACCGACCGGCTCCCGCGCGCCGCCCGCGACATCGCTCGCCGCCGCGGGCGGGAGATTGAGCTGGTCATCTCCGGCAGCGAGACGGAGCTGGACCGCGCCATCGTCGAGGAGCTCAACGACCCGGTGCTGCACCTGCTGCGCAACGCCATCGACCACGGCGTCGAGCCGCCCGAGGAGCGCCGCATGCGCGGGAAGAACCCGCGCGGCACGGTGAAGCTGACGGTGCGCCGCGCCGCCGACCGCGTGGTGCTGGAGGTCTCCGACGACGGCCGCGGGATGGACGTCGACCGCTTGAAGGCCCTCGCCGTCGAACGCGGGCTCATCTCCGCCGAGGCCGCGCGCGTCTTCAACGACAAGGAAGCGCTGATGCTCTCCACGCTGCCGGGCCTCTCGACGGCGGCGTCGGTCACCGACATCTCCGGCCGCGGCGTGGGGATGGACGCGGTGAAGCGCGCGGTGGAGGCCGTGGGCGGCACGTTGGACATCGACAGCCGGCGCGGCGCGGGCACCACCTTCCGCCTCTCGTTGCCGCTGACGATGGCGATGGTGAACCTGCTGCTGGCCGGCGTGGGTGACGAGGTCTACGGCCTGCCCATCAACAAGGTGCTGGGGGTGGTGGAAGCCAGCCGCTCGGCGCTCTCGTACACGGGGCAGGAGACGGTGCTGGCCTTCGGCGCGGGCGTGGTGCCGGTGCGCGAGCTCTGGGCGCTGCTCGACGTCGCGGTGCCGCCGCGCGACGAGAAGACCGCGACGCCCTTCGTGGTGGTGGAGACCGAGCCCGGCCGCCTCGCGCTGGCCGTCGACAAGCTGCTGGGCCAGGAAGAAGTGGTGCTCAAGGCGTTGGCGCGCCCGCTCGACCTGGTGCCGGGGCTCTCCGGAGTCACGGTGCTGGGCAGCGGCCGGCCGGTGTTCATCCTCGACGTGACGCGGCTCGAGTTGCCGAAGGCGAGTGGAGGTGAGGTGTGACGGCGTTGCTGACCGAGCGGCAGGAAGACGCGCTGCGGGAGTTCGTGAACCTCGGTGGCGCCAAGGCCGCCTCGATGCTGGCGCGCCTGGTGGGTGACGTCGGCGTGCTGGTCGACGTGCCCGCGGTGCTGTCGGTGAATCGCGCGCAGCTGGGTTGGCTGTTGGGCGGCCGCGACGTGAAGGTGTTCGCGGTGACCTTCGGCATCGAGGGCGAGGTGAGCGGCCAGCTGTGGTGGGTGCTGCGCGAGAGCGACGCGAAGCGGCTCGGGCAGCGGTTGCTGGCGCGCCCGGGCGTCTCCGGCCCGCTGTCGTCGTCGTCGAACGCCGCGTTGGCGGAGGCCGCGAACATCGTCGCCTCGGCGTGCGTGTCGCAGCTGGGCACGATGCTGCACGCGAACCTGCTGCCGACGACGCCGGAGGTGCGCGAGGTGACGGTGCGCGCCCTGGTGGGCGCCGCGGAGGACGAAGCGCCGGTGACGTTGCTGGGCAGCACCTTCACCTCCACCAACGCGCCGATGTTCGGTGGCTGGCTGCTGGTGCTGCTCGACGAGCCGATGACCGACGAGGCGTTGCAGCGGCTGGGGCAGTAGGTCACGCTCCTGTCACCTCTCGTCTGTCAAAATCAGCTAAGGGCCGGGGGAGTTCCCTCACTGAAAGGCGTCGCAATGAACGCAAAATGGAAGCTGCTGTTGTGGGGCACCGTCAGCGGTGCGCTGGTGTCGTTGTCGGGTTGCGCACCCGAGTGCCAGGACAAGTTCGACTGCGCGTCGAAGGGCGCGAACTACACCTGCTCGGCGGGTAAGTGCGTGCAGACCTCCGGCACCGGTGGCGGCGTCGGGTTTACCGGTGGCGGCTCCGGCACGACCGGCGGCGGTGCCGCGACGACCGGCGGCGGCGACGGCACGACCGGCGGCGGCACGGCGACGGGCGGCGGCGATGGCACGACCGGCGGTTGAACGGCTACGACGGGAGGCGTCGATGGCAAGACAGGAGGCTTCACGGCGAC